>JBKDSV010000143.1:0-7923 GCA_046340795.1 Cyanobacteriota bacterium
CAGATCGCGGCTGAGCAGCTCGAAGTTGAGCTCGAACTTCTCCTTGAGCTCGTCCTGCCACTGCTCGGTGAGCGAGCCCGGCGCCACGATCAGGCAGCGCTCCAGCTCGCCCCGGATCAGCAGCTCCTTGATCAGCAGGCCAGCCATGATCGTCTTGCCCGCCCCCGGATCGTCGGCCAGCAGGAAGCGCATCGGCTGCCTGGGGAGCATGTGCTCGTAGACCGCACTGATCTGGTGGGGCAGCGGATCGATCGCGCTGCTGCTCACCGCCACGTAGGGGTCGAACAGGTAGGCCAGCTCGATCCGCGTGGCCTCGCTCACCAGCCGGAACACATCACCGCTGCCTGAGAAGCTCCACTTGCGGCCGCCACCCACAAGCTCCAGGTCGGCCTCATTGCTGCGGAACAGCAGCTGCTCGCCCAGAGCACCGTCCTGGCCTCGATAGACCACCTTGCAGGCGGTCGCCCCCAGCATCTCGGCAGACACAATCCGAACAGCCTCGCGCCCCACCAGTCCCTTGACCCGGGCACCAGGCTTCAAGTCTTCCAAGCGGGCGGTCATCGTTTCACCGCCTGCAGCGGCGGGGCTGCCATGGGGGTGAGGGGACGCTGCGGCCAGTCTGAACCTAGGAGCCTGTTGTGCATAGAGCACCCCATGTTCTCGCGGATCTACACCCTAATTCCACCCAAAACCCAGTGACGTCAGTCGATCTAGCCGGTAACACGGGGCATGATCAAACCCAAAACGTAACCGTTCACGGGAGTGGAAGCGTCTGGCCCCCGTCGCCCTTGACATCGCCCAGCCTGCTGCTTTGATCTAAGGAGGCTCTGAACAATCCCTCAGCGCTACCTGTGAGAGCGAGGAGCTCCCAGTTGGTGCAAGGGACAGCGTCCACTGGCGACCGGTTGTCCAAAGCTTCCCTAACGGCAAGAATCCCGAGCGGAAGCGGGGTTGGTTGTGGGTGATGGTGACCCCCGCCCTGGCGGTGTTTCACCGTGCCCTCAGCCGCTCAGCCGCTCAGCCGCTCAGCCGCTCAGCCGAGGTGGCCAGGCAAGTGTTGGGCGAGGCCTTGGCCGGTGTGGTGGTCAGCGATCGCTACGGCGCCTACAGCTGGCTGCCTCTGCAGCGGCGCCAGCTGTGTTGGGCCTACATCAAGCGAGATTCACCGCCATCGCGGAACATGCTCCGGCGTCAGTGCGCAGCTGGGAGCGAGGCTTCTGGAGCTGGAGGGGCAATTGTTTGAACAGTGGCATCGCTGGCGTGAGTGACAGATCAGCCGAGAGGACCTGCAGGCCATCACGACACCGATCCGCCAGGCCAGCGAGACAAAACTACGGGAGGTGAGCGATTTGGGATGCGCCAAAGGGGAGAAACCATCCCGGACCTCCACCGTGCGCACCTACCGCCAGATCCTCAAAGTGGCGCCAGCCCTTTGGACCTTCCAGAAGCAGCCCGAGGTGAAACCGGTGCAGGCATGGCTGGCCTACAAGAATGGCCAGTCGGCACCCAGCTTGCTCCCTCGGGGCGACTGAAGCCTGCAAAGGTGCAGACAACGAGGGCTGTGGTGGACAGTCCACCATCAATCGGTCATGAAGCCGAAATGGGGCGACGGTGCTCAGGTGCTGCTGTACCCCCGTGAACGCTTGCGTCCATCCAGCCGTCATACTGATGCCTGCAATACGGAAACCCATGAAACAAATCAGTCTGCTTGAACTGGTGCTTCGCAATGGAGCCCGGTTTGCCGCTGTGTCCGGAGTTGTTGCCTTGCTGGTTTGGTTGACCTGGGTGATGTTGGATGTGAGCCACATGCAGTCCGGCTTCACCCTGCCTTACTGAAATCGGCGTTCGGCGGCTGCCCCAAAGACAAACGCAACAAGACCGATCCCATCAGCCCAGCCCGAGCTGCCGCCAGAGGCATTGACGCCCTCGACCTCTGCTGTCGCAAGCGGGAAGGCATCTGTCAAGACCCGGGCCAAGGGGGATGCCCACACTGGATCGGTTGCCCGGGTTTGGGCCGGGGCGCGGCGCCAGCGCGCGCTTGCCATTACGGTGGGAGTTGTTAAAGGCATTCCGATCACCACCCTGCCCACACCTTCCCTCACCGCTCGCTCGCGCTCAAATCGGGGGCGTCGCCTCAATTCCCCGGCCTCCGACTCCATCGCCACTGGCTCGACAGCCCTCACGACAGCGGCCACCGGGGAGTTTTCCACGGCCGCTTCGGCCAGCGGCGCCGCCCCGGCCGCCGCCCCTCAACCGGTGTTGGCGCAGCGCGCAACCGACGGGAGCGCCCCCGGGGCCGCCGGATTCGCGGCCCTGGGGTTGTCTGAGCCTCTGGTCAAGGCTGTGGCGGCCCGGGGGTACAGTTCGCCCTCACCGATCCAGGAGCAGTGCATTCCTGCGGTGTTGGCCGGGCGAGACGTATTGGCGGCGGCCCAGACTGGCACTGGCAAGACCGCGGGCTTCACCCTGCCGATGTTGGAGCGCCTCCTGCACGGGGCCCACGCCCGCAGCGGTGTGGTGCGCGCGCTGGTGCTCACCCCCACCCGTGAGTTGGCAGCACAAGTGGCCGACAGCGTGCGGGCCTATGGCCGCTATCTGGATTTGCGCTCTGATGTGGTGTTCGGCGGGGTGAGCGTCAATCCCCAGATTGAACGGCTGCGTCGCGGTACCGATGTGCTGGTGGCCACGCCCGGTCGGCTGATGGATCTGCAACAGCAGGGTGCCCTGCGCTTGGACCGGGTGGAGATGTTGGTGCTGGATGAAGCAGACCGGATGCTCGACATGGGCTTCCTGCGCGACATCCGCCGCATCCTGTCCCTCCTGCCCCAGCGCCGCCAAACCCTGTTGTTCTCCGCCACCTTCTCGGCGGACATCCGTCAACTGGCCACAGGGCTGCTGCACCAGCCTGTGCAACTGCAGGCGAGTCCAGAAAATCAGGCTGCCGCGAGCGTGGAGGCAGTGCTCCATCCCTGCGACATGGCCCGCAAGCCCGAGCTGCTCAGCCATTTGATTCGCAGCAACAACTGGCAGCAAGTGTTGGTGTTTTCTCGCACGAAACATGGGGCCAATCGCCTGGCAGACCATCTCTGTCGGGATGGGCTGCAGGCAGCGGCCATCCATGGCAATAAAAGTCAAGGGGCTCGCACGCGGGCACTTTCCGGCTTCAAAAGCGGCGAGCTACGCGTGTTGGTCGCCACCGACATTGCCGCCCGTGGCATTGATATTCACCAACTGCCCCATGTGGTGAATTTGTATCTGCCAAATCAACCGGAAGATTATGTTCACCTCATCGGCCGCACTGGCCGGGAGGGATGTGTGGGTCAGGCTGTGTAACTTGTGGCGGCGGAGGAGCACGAACTGTTGCGAGCGATTGAGCGGCTTCTCGGTGAAAAGCTGCCACGCCAAGAGGTGCCGGGCTTCAAGCCGACCATCCTTTCCGCCCCGCCCCTGGATCTCAGTGGAGGCCGGGGCAGAGCTCCACGGGGGGGAACCAAGCCACGCGGTGGCAGGCGCTGATGCAGGCAGACCACAGGCCTGGTCTGCCTGCATCAGCAAATCCCTTCCAGCGGGGGAACAAGAGGGCTGCTGAGGCTTTTCAACAGCTTTGGCAAGCGACTGAGATCACGTTGGCAAGGATTATCTCGTAGCAGTTCTCTTTTGATAAAAGGATAGCCAGCTTCGATCAGTCCATCCCAGCAGCTGTGCAGTGAATTGTCTGTTGAGGTGAAGGCATCAAAAAGCACTTCTATTGAGAAATCAAGATCTGCAAGCAGAGATGACCAGGCGAGTTCATAGTTGAGGATCACAGCCTGTTTGGAGTTATGTACTCTGATATTCTGCCAATGCTGCTTAAATAAACTAGAGCGAACCAGGTGTTGCCTGTAATATATGAAATAGCTTTGTAGATGCCATGTAGGAGTCAAGGATGCTGTCAACCCAGCCAGATCAGACGTTAAACCAGATAGTTGCTCGAAAATTCTGCCCAAACTCTGAAGCGGTCCAATAACACTATCATTTACAAGGAGGACTCCTTGATAAGCACACAGATCATCATAATTCTGTTGAATCACATGAGCCCAGGAGCCAAAGTCATAGCCGCTATTTTTTCTCACAAGGACTTGCCTGCAACGTTGATCAAGCCAGCTAAGAGCTGTCGTGTTTTTGACCAATGACTCTGAGCTGGAAACAAAATAGATCGTCGAGTATCTGCTGAGTTCTTCCAGGTAAAACTGGCAGTTTTGATCTAGATTACCATAGCTATCATAATGGACAAAAATAGTCGCGATTCCTTGCTGCGAACCATCGAGATTCTGATGGCAGAAGAGAGAGGTCAGATCGACCCGTGGCAAAGAAAAAACTGGGGCAATTTTGCGAACCTGATGATGGATCGGGTCATTATTGAGCATGAGTTTCTCAATAAATTGATCTTTTTGCGAAAACCAACCAGCATGTTTATGGATCAGTTTTTCTCGATCTTCAGATAATCTGACCCGTTCTTTGCTGCCATTGTAGTCATCTGAATTGTGATCAGATTGTTTCTGAATGATCAGATGATCTGTGACGCACATGCAAGGTCGCCCTGGAAATAATTGCCTTAGTTTCAAACAAAACTCCACATAAAAATAGCCCTCTCTGAAATCCTCATCCAGGCCCTGAGCGGCTTGATAGTCATCTTTAGCAACAAGCATGCAGGCCGCTGACAGGGCAGTGCATTCATGGCTTCGATAAAAGCGAGCATAGGCGGACTGAGGCTGATTCAAACTCAAATTATGTTTGGGTTGCATTCCTTTTGTTGGGCTTGTAACTGCAATCGATGTAAAGGATGTCAGAGCAAAACCATTGTGCTGGATGCGATTGGTTTGATCATATAAAATAGATCCAGTTGCCGAGCTATTGAAGAAAAAATGATGATTTAATAAATTTGTGATGGCATAATCACTGTAGAAAAAAACAGCGGATTGCATAAGCAACAGATGGCTGGACTCTGCACAGGCTGCCGCCTGATTAAATAGGGATGCAAGATTGGAAGAATTGTGATTTGTCAAGACACGCAATCTCTGCGGATAGATTTTTTGCAGTTCCTCAATGACAACCTGCGTTGACGCATGGTCTGAACCCCAGTTGATGCCCAAGACTTGAATGGATACACGCTCTTGGCGTTCAAAAATAGATCTGACACAATCAGAAAATTGTTTGAGCTCATCCTTGAAGGGAATCAGGATCGTGACGCTCTGGCTCGCGGTGAACAGATAAACGATGTGATCCTCTTTGCTCTGCCAGCGAGACTGAACACCAATCCATTGCAAATGTCTTTGCCACACTCGAAGCAAATCCGCTCTTACGACAGCGTGGTATTCCAGAGTGTCCGACCCATCGGTGAACTGTGCTTTGTAGACATCGTCCGGGCTGTAAAACGGACTCCAAGGTTCGCCGGCATGTTCTGATCCTGGATTTGTCCCACGTGAAAACGCTTCATTCTTATAGATAAAGCTCAGGCCTGATCGGAATAATTCGCAAACCAGTGCACAGAAGAAACCCTTGCTACTTTTATACGCTTGCAGCGGGTCAAACACGGCAAAGAAGTGAGCTGGTTTGCAAATGATCTGGCCACAAACAATGTCGTCAAGCAGGGCATCGTGATAGCTGAAGGGTTGAGCCTCAACGAATTGGCTTTTGCCGTAGATCACCGTACCGGCATCGAGGGGAATCTCCACAAGCCACTTATGGATTGGATCACAAAGAGGACTGGCATCCTGTCGGATCAGCAGATGTCCATTAATTGTGGCCATGTCATAGAAGATGTCTCCTGCTGCGACGGCTGATCCTTCACGGTAAAACTGACCTGTGTTACAGGCATACAGCACAAGCAGAGGATGCAGCCTGGGATGGTGCTCCAGCCGGCTTTCGGCGGCCAGAGAGGAGGCTATCGACTCGGCCTTATCAACGATTTGAAGAATGATACAGTTATGGCATAACTGTTGAGGCAGAGCATAGCGACAATACCGCAAGCCTTGAATGACCTCAGGGATACCATTGCGCAAGAGATGATCGATCCAGGATTGGATGCGCTGTGTGGCAATGGCTATTTCAAGGTCAGGATTATCTTCTATATAAGCTATTTTACTGTAGCTAGAATCAGGCAAAAACAGAGGAATACCTGGGAACTGAGGCAGCACAATTTCACTTGAATCGGGGTGAATTGCAGCAATAATCCTCTCGATTTCAGATCGGATCTGCTGATCCGTTGGTGGTTCTGTCAGAATTGAGCTTAGGGATTGCTTCCATGCGTTGAACATATCTTCTTCCAGTCCGCTTTCTGGTTGAAAGCCTGGAGCCTCCATCCTCTCGCCAGACAAGGATTCTCGTTGCCTGGGATAGAGGCTCTCCCTAGAATGATTGTCGTCTTGGATCAGCGTGTTGAGCAGATTTTGCCAGGCGGCAATGAGAGCCTGGGGATAATGACGTTTGACAGCATCTGCGATTTTCGCTTTGGCCGTCAACACATCTCGATCAGCGATGCATTGAAGAATCTCAGCATTGAGGCTTGGCTTCATGGGATTGTGCATCCTTGCTCTACCTGGTCTCCGCATTCCTTCTGTAGTCCTCCTTGCAACCCCGAAGGCGCTCGCGGCAGTCCTTTGTCATCCAAGCTCCTGTTGCGGACCTAAGGAGGCTCTGGAAAACCCCTCAGCGGCACCTGTGAGAGCGTAGAGCTCCCAGTTGGTGCAAGGCACAGCTTCCACTGGCGACCGGTTGTCCAGAGCTTCCAGGGCTGACCCAAAGTCCTGTGGAAGCTGGGGATCAGGGCGCCTGTCCATCGGCAGACCCGTCGTCATTTGTGCCCAGCCAGGACGATCCGGGTTCTTCAGCTCCATTTGCGGGAGCTCACCTTGACCTTGAGGCAGCCCTGTCCAGAGCTTCCCCAACAGATCGCGCAGCGCTGTGTTGGCGATCAGGCGCATTGTTGGAGATTGATGCTGATAGTGGCTTCTCGTGCAAGTGGCGACTCAGGCCTTGGCCGGGGGCCGGGCTGTGGCAGATTGGCCGAACGCCTGGACGGATCGCGCCAGGGCAAGAACCCTCAAGGGCTTGGAACCGGCGGGCCTGCAGGGTCAAGGGCAAACAAGGGGCTAGTGTGCAGTCCCGCAAATACACTGTCGATCCTTTGATGGGTGTCTTGCTCGGATCCCTTCCTGAGTAGGGCATCTGGAGGTACGGACCAAGCCGAAGATGACGCATGAACTTGCGGGACTGCACACTAGGGAAGTTCTGCGAGCATAACGGTCACAGTTTGACGCATGGAGACTCTGCTGTTGCTGATCAGGCAGCGTTGAGCTTGCGAGAGCCATCGCAAATCCTGCCCAGTGTTACATCTTTGTGCTGCATCCAGCTCATGTGCCGTCCCGCAAATGCGCTGTGGATCCTTGGATGGGTGTGTCGCCCGGAGCCTTGCCTGAGGAAGGCATCTGGACGCACGGACCAAGCCGAAGACGACGCATGAACTTCCGGGACGAAACACTAGTTGTTGCAAGGGACAGCTTCCGCTGGCGACCGGTTGTCCAGAGCTTCCCTAAAACCAGAACCTGGAAACACCGAAAGAAGCCCCTGATCACATCCGTGAGGAGTGGGTCGGCACGAGCTGGACCATTGAGGTCGCCAGCTCAGAAACCCGCGACGGGATTCCATTCAACGCCCGCCATCTCTTTCTCACAAGCCTCAGGACAACCCCAGAAGCACTGCTGCGATTGATGAGGGACCGTCGCGGCATGGAGGGGTGGCACGCAGGGCTGATTCAAACTTGCCACTCTGCGTTCATGTGCCCAGCAGCTCTGAGGAACTGAGTCCCGAGCTCATCGGGGTCTCAGCGTGGGACCTGAATCACAATCGTGGCCTGGCGCCTCTATCCAACGACTTTAAAGCAGC
>JBKDSV010000144.1:0-3660 GCA_046340795.1 Cyanobacteriota bacterium
CAGTGGTCGCCCACGCAAGAAGCAAACAGAATCAGAAGTCCAAACTGAAGAGCAGCAAGAGCTTTTCAAATCAGACATGAAAAAACGTTCTGTTGTCGAAGGGCGAATCGGAACGAGTAAACGAAAGTACGGATTGGATCGCATCATGACCAAGCTGGTGGAAACGTCAAGAACAGTGATCACAATGGCCTTCTTTGTGATGAATGCTGAGAAGATCCTGAGGCTACTGCGCCTCTTTTTGTCTCTTCTTGTCTCTGTGTATTTCCTGATGCTTTATTTGTGCGTTTCCAGGCGCTGTTCAGCGCTGTTTAAGACTGCTTAGTCAGCTTCTAGGAGTCAAACTGTGGTCACAACTGTTTGGGAGTGCGAGTCGAGAGATCCGCCTTTGGCGCGTCGGAAAATCCCGCAAATGAAATTCAGCAAGCCCTATACTAAAAAGATTAGCTAAAGCTTTGAGTGTGGCACCAAGGTTGATTCCTTCCTGCACCAACGCTACAATCATTCTGCGATCTTCAGCTGGGATCAAGGCTCCTCGTCCGACTGAAAGATCTGGCTGAACTTCTTTGACGGCCTCAACAGCGTTGTTGCCTCCGTCAGTGCTTTTTCTTTCTTCTGAAGCTCACGCTCAAGCTTTTTATTCTGTCGAATCAGTTCTTGATTTTTACGCTGAAGTTCACGTTGATCAGTCATGTTAGGAGCGTTGGAGCCATTGGCGTCCTCCACTGCCTGGCGCCATCGCGCAACCTGCTTGGGATACAAACCCCGTTCCCGGCAAAAGCTGCCAAGCTCAGGGCCGCTCAGGTCTGTGCTTTGGATGACTGCCGCCAGTTTGTCGGCCGCGCTCCACTGTTCTGGAGGACGGTTTGTACCTGGCACCAGCAGGCCTTGTTTTTTCCACTGGCTGCGCCAGCTGGAGAGCGTAGCAATCGCAATCCCGGTATCACGGGCAATCGCTCTCACACTTTCGCGATTGGGAGGCCTCATCCCCACACAGACGGGGCATCCCGCAAAGCGGCATCATCAATCGGTTTCATCGTTGTCGATTAGGCCCCCCAGGTGATCGCTCTGATTGAGCGGACAACTTTCCTGACACTGGGAGTGTTGTCGTTGTCATGCCATGTGTTGCGCAATTCTGGAAAAAGCTGTTGTGGTTCGAGTGGATCGCGACATCAGCATAAATCCCCTTAACACTCTGATCCACATGGGATTGGATCTGTCCGTCCAATCCGGTCACGACTCAGGAGGAACAACTATAGTGGGACACACCTCCAGCATTGAAGAATTCCGGAGGCCTCAGGCGCTGGTATTTGACCTCCACTTCGGGAGATAGTTCGGTGTAGGGATGGCTGAACACCGCCTGTAGCTCCCGGATCAGACTGACATCGCCTTCTGCGGCCCTTTCATAGGCCGGTGCAATCAGCCATTCACGCCAGGTGATTTTAGGGTTGACGCGTTTCATTGCGTCGGCCGTGGCACGAGGGTCTCCACAGCTTGTGATGTGATGGCGCCAGCGTTGTAGCCAGTGCATCCATTGCGCATCGAGCCGCTCTGAGCTGGGCTTGTAGAAGCTCTCCTTCAGGGTTGAGAGTTGCTCGGGAATGTCAGACAAGCTGCGAAAAAAGATCGTGGTATCAGCCTTGGAACTCACCATCAGCTGCAGCAGCTCATTCACCAGTGTTGCATCGTAGTGGATCAGGCCGAGCTTGCTGGCCCACATCGCCTCCAGCGCCTGGTTCATCGCATCAGCGAAGCCCTCCCGAATCTGATCGAGTCTGGCCAGTGCTTCCGCATTCTCTTCAAGCAGTGGTCGGAGGGAGGCCCAGAACATCTGGTAATTGGCTTCAGCCGCCAGCGGTTGGTTGAAGAAGCAGAAGTGCTCGCCGCCTCCAATCCAGGGCTGAAAGCTTGGATCAAACAGTTCGCAAAATCCGAACGGGCCGTAGTCGAGGGTAAAGCCACCTGCCGCGCAGTTGTCGCTGTTGAAATTGCCTTGGCAGTAACCGACGCGCATCCAATGGGCCACGAGTGCGGTGAGCCGTCCGCGAAACAATCGGGCCAGCTCCACAACCTGATCACTGAATGCCAGACTTGGATTCATCTCCTGTCGGTAGTTTCGCTCGATCAGATGCGCCACGATCATCCGCAGCTCATCCAATGCCTTCGGATGGGCCTGGCGACGAACGCGACGAGCAAAGAGCTCCAGCTGCCCAACCCGCAGAAAGGAGGGGGCCACCCGTGTGGTGATCGCCACCGGGTTGTCCACCAGGATATCGGGCTCAAATGCTTTGGAATTTGGAGAGTACCAGGGCCTGCGAACAGTTTCGAATCGAGATAGATACAACGTTAGGGATCGTGAGCTGGGAACCCCCAGGGCATGCATGAGCTCCTGTGCCAAAAACTCGCGCACGCTGGAGCGCAGGACAGCACGACCATCAGCGCCACGGCAGTAGGGCGTTGGGCCACCACCTTTCAGTTGCATCTCCCAGCGACTGCCGTCGAAGACACCTTCAAACACGGAAATAGCCCGGCCATCGCCATAGCCATTGCCAGTTCCAAACGGGCACTGCTGGATGTATTCACTGCCGTAGATGGAGAGGGCGTAACCGGTTGCCCAACCAAACGGTCGCATTGGCTCCCGGGCCACGCTGATGTCGCCAGAAAACAGACGGCGAAAGTGATCATCGTGGGCCAGCTCATCGCTCAAGCCCAGTTCGCTGAAAAGAGTTTTGCTATGCGCCACATACTCCGGCGCCGGGATGGCCTTGGGTGTCACCGGCACGTAGTGACCGGAGAACACCTGGCGGGGTCGGTGATCCTGGCCATCCGCCGTTGCCTGAGGATCCGCCTGGAGGGAATCCATCAGCGAATAGTCGGCCCGTTGCGCGAACTCCGTGAATGTTGTGATTGACGTGGTTGTTGGCACTGGACTTCCGGGTGTTGAGCGGCCTAGGCGTGGCCCGGACGCAGAGGGAATCATCCTGGCAAAGCGGATGGCCTCAGTGGTCAAGCCAGAGCTTCCTGGCGGCAGAACCCGCGCGAGCTGTGGGGGCTGCTGGTCGCTGGAGCCGGCCACCACCACCTGACCCACGTCCGAGCGAGCGATCTAGCCCAGCAACAACACTGGCATTGCTCAAAGGCACCTCGAAAAATCACGTTTGGCCTGCCGCGACCGGTCAGCGAGGTCCGTGAAGGGAAGGGATTTCACTCCGGCAGGCAAGGGGGAGGCGGGATTTTTCGAGGTGCCCTCAATTGTGAACCATCAATCTAAATTATTTCTAAACAGGATGTGTGCGGCTTAGACTCTTTACAAGGTTGACCCTTGTGTTTCATGACAAATCTCGTCGCATTGGTCGCCAAAGTATCTTTAGAAGAGATATATGTTTAAACAGTTTTTGCAAGCCCTAAGGGCACCTCGAAAAATGACTTTTGGCCTGCCGCGACTGGCCAGCGAGGTCAGTGACAGCAAGGGACTTTACTCCGTGACGCCAGGAGGAAGCGGAATTTTTCGAGGTGCTCCTAAGTATGCAGTCCCACAAGTTCATGCGTCACCTTCGGCTTGGTCCGTGCCTCCAGATGCCCTACTCAGCAAGGGCTCCGGGCGAGACACCCATCAAAGGATCGACGGTGCATTTGCGGGACTGCACACTAGCAGCTGGCTCG
>JBKDSV010000145.1:0-22182 GCA_046340795.1 Cyanobacteriota bacterium
AGGCGCTGTTCAGCGCTGTTTAGGACTGCTTAGTCAGCTTCTAGGAGTCAAACTGTGGTCACAACTGTTTGGGAGTGCGAGTCGAGAGATCCGCCTTTGGCGCGTCGGAAAATCCCGCAAATGAAATTCAGCAAGCCCTAAATAGATCTCTTCTGTAATTGCCGGAGTTCTCTGAGCTTCTTCCCTCATAGAAAATCTTGCTGTCACGCAGTGAAAACGAGGGATTGTAAGGGAGATTTCTAGAAACAGAAATTGTGGTACTCCCATTGAATAGTTTCAATATTCTTGTTTCCTGGGCTGTTTCTTCTTCGCTTTCTTCTTCGCTAAGAACTTCTTCCCAGGCCACTAAACTGCCGCTGGCGTCAACTGTTGAGCGGTAAGATGATGATATGAGCGAGTTGCTGAGAATTCTGGTAGTACGGGAAGTGGCATTATAAAATTTCAACGAAATATCTCCCGATGCCTCTTGCTGTTGGTAGACCAGATTGTTGCCGGCAATAATCGGGTTTTGAATCGTTAAATTGGTGGTCAGCTGCCGAGTGTTGCTGCCATCATAGAAAAAGAGATTTTCTTGGTTATTATTCTGCTGAAACCAGGCTACCCGATTTCCGCTTAGGACAGGACTGTAGTCGTCGACCGAGTTGTTTGTGAGGGCACGTGTTCTGATGCCGTCGTTGAGATAAATCTCATAATCATTGCCATCAAAAGCGGCCCATAGCAGATTGTTGCCCGAGAGCTGCACATCCTCTTCCTGCAGCGAATTAGTCGTGACTTGGCTTGTACTGGTACCATTGTTGCGATAAATCTCTCCACCCGTTACGGCATCTTCGGTTTGCCAGACAGTTGTATTTCCATTGATCAATACTTTACCCACGTCGGAATGTGTAGCAAGTTTTCTTGTGACACCGCCACTGAAACGATACACTTCACTTCCCGTGCCAGTCTCCTTAACATAAACAACTGAGTTGCCATCAATGGCTGCGCCGCTACTATCGTAATCGTAACCACCAAACCCGAAGCCGTTGTAGATACTGGTAGCAATTACGTTGATGCTGCTGCCATTGAAGAAATAAAGTTTCTCGTTCACCCCCTTGCGCGATGACCAAATGGCGTTGATTCCAGAGAATTGATAGTCAATGTTTCCACTTCTTGGATTACTGTTGATGCCCGGTGTCGGCCAGATCGTCGTTGTCTCATACACCACGGGCGCCACTTCCTCCACTTCCACCTGCGCTCCGTTGATCGTGAGGGTGCGCCGATCATCGTCCGCAAGAATGCGCTGCCGTTCGCTCACCGTTGGCGTCAGGCCACGCACCAGCAAGGAAAACAGCTCCCCTTCATCGCCCGGCCGATCGCTCAGGTTGACGCGGGCATCGATGGCGTGGCCAAACTCCTCCAGCAGAACCGCTCGCAACTCACCCAACGTGGCCCGGGCCAGAAAGCGATCACTCAAGTAGATCGTGTTGCTGGCACTGGCATAGGCAGCATTGGCCGACTCCAGCTGCGCGCCGCTGATCACCTCCACCCGGGCCAGCTGGCTCAGGTCGCCGCGCAGCAGCTGGTTTCGGATCCCATGGACGACTGCTCGGCCAGGGTTGCCTCCGTAGACACTTGCAAACACCCTGCCGAAGTCGTCTTTCGCGGCAAAATTGGCAAGATCAATGGCGACCGCCCGGAGAGCCTGTTGCAATGTGGCCATGGATGACGAGAGAGGACATTCGGTGGAGGCAGATTAACGCAACCCAGGCATTCGGCGCCCAGGCAATCGTTGTCGTTCCCACTTGCGGATGTGCTGATTGTATCCGTGGGTCCTGTTATGCACTTTCTGCATTAGTGCATGTTCTGCCAGTTGGCGGACGTTGGCGCCTTGGTGTCCGGCTGCTCCGCCTCCTTCTCCCCCGCCCCCAAGCGCTGCGCCAAGGCCCCCCGCAGCTCCCCCAGAGGCTCCCGCCAGCAGCCCGCGCTCCCCTGGCGAAAGAGACGCAGGCTGGGATACCAGGGGCTGCACTCCCCCTCCAGGCCCCAGGGCCAGTAGGGCACCTGATGGAGGGCCAGCCAGGTGGGCTTCCCCATGGCACCGCTCAGATGGGCGGTGGCGTTTGACACGGAGATCACCAGATCACAGCAGCTGATCAGAGCAGCCAGATCGTCGAGGTCGTCGTGGAGATCCACCCCGGGGATGGTGAGCACCTCGAGGCCTGTTGCCTCCCGCAGCGCCGTCAGCTCCTCGGTCACTGACCCGTATTGCAGAGACAGAAGTTGCACGCCTGGCAACGTCAGGGCCCGGACCAACGGGGCCAACGGCAGCGATTTGCGCCGGCCAAGCGTCGCGGCCTTGCTGCGCCAGGAGAGGCCGATGCGCAGCTTGTCCGCTGGAGGCAGCGATGCTCGCAGGGCCGCGACACGCCAGGGATCGGCCCGCAGCCATGGTGCCCTGGTTGAGGGGAAGCTGCTGGCCTCCGGCCGCAGCCAGCGGCACAGATCAGCCGCTGGGAGGTGCTGATCCCAGTCCAGGCCTGACGCAATGGCGCCCCAGGGGTGCACCTCCAGATCGGGCAGGGCCCGACGCAATGGCGCCACCAGCCGGGGCTCCGCCAGGGCCACCATCGAGGCCCCCAGCCCCGCCAGCCAGTCCCTGGCCTCCGGCAGCAGGCCGGCGAAGAGCACCTCATCGCCGATGCCCTGCTCGCCCCAGATCAATAGCCGCCGGCAGGGGCTCTGCCCATCCCAGGGCGCCTGGATCGTGGGCAACCGGCGCGAAGGGAACGAGGGGCAGCGCCAGCGCCAGGCGAAATGCGGCCAGGCCTCCCGGTGGCAGCCTCGCAGCAGAAGGGCGTAGGCCAGCTGCCAGTGCGCCTGAGGGTTGCCGGGATCATCGGCGAGCAGCTCCTCCAGACGGCGCAGACCCCCCTGGAGATCGCCGTGTTCCAAGCGGGCATTGGCGCTGTGGAGACGCCAGAGGGGATCGTCAGGGTCGAGCGCCTCGGCCTGCTGGAAACAGTCGATCGCCTGCCGTTGCAGACCGTGGTGGCGGTAGGTGATGGCCAGGTCAGACAGCAGGGCCGCGTAGGTGGCTGGGTGGGTTGCCATCCGAAGGCTGGGCCGATCGGGGCTTCAACCTATCGGAAGACAGTGAGGATGGAGGCGGAATCCCCGGCCGACCAACAGGTGTCGCGCGGCATGGTCAATGAGACTGGTGAAAAACTCATTAAGGAGGCTCTGGAAAACCCCTCAGCGGCCCCTGTGAGAGCGCGGGGCTGCCAGTTGGTGCAAGGAACATCTTCCACTGGCGACCGGTTGTCCAGAGCTTCCTGAAGTCACCCAATTAAATAAACATCACATGACGCGCGAGGCACACCAGTGACTGCCTGGGTTGTTGTCACTGGTGTGTTGAAGTTTTTTCTCTGGCTACTTACTGGCTTTGCTCAGAGCAGCTTCTCTTGGGGGCAGCGCAACTACAGGACACCTCGAAAAATCACTGTTGGCCTGCCGCGACTGGCCAGCGAGGTCAGTGACAGCAAGGGATTTCACTCCGGGAGGCGAGGAGGAGGCGAAATTTTTCGAGGTGCCCTCAAGTGTCCCAACACCCAGGCCGAAATCAACAGCGGATTGATCGCTTCCCCGGGGAGGATCAGACTTACGGCATCCTGCTCTACAGCAGTGGCAGCGGCTCAGAAGGCAGCCTCGGCGGTCTGGTGTCGCTGACCGATCGGATCGATCGGCTGGTGGCCGACGCCTTGAAGCGGTACAGCCGTGGTGCCACCTGTCACGGCTGCCTGCTGCTTGCAACAACCAGCTGTGAGCAGCGCAATCAGGTCCCCAATCGCGCCGTTGTCGTGACCAGGCCGGATGGGAGCAAAACCGCTCTCTTCCCTGCCCAGCTGCCAGGAGTCAGCCCCTGTGGTCCGGTCCCCGTTCATGATGGGGCGTTGAGGCCTAACCCCCGTCGCCTGACCTGCGCGCCAGTCCATCCCTCCGCATCGGCTCTGTGACCATCCAGCCACCCTCCGCAGGGGAAACAGCGACGCCCTCGTTGTCCCGGCCAGCGCACACTTCGCCTCAAGGGCAACGGGAGTCCGTGGAGCAGGCAACCCTGGAGGCGTGGCCGAGGCGAGACAGCCCCACAACGCCAGAGTTCCAACTGACCCCGGAATTCCAGGCGTTCCTGAAGTCAGCGGCGATCCCGCACGATCCGGCTCCTTTCCCGGGCCCTGCCGCTGCGCCACAGGCAGGTGCCCCGGGAGCGATTGAGGTCCTGCAGACCTGCCTGGCCACCCCCAGCCCCCTGGTTCTCGGCCGGGGGATCGAGGCCCAGTTGCTGCCAGCCCTGGCCGCCCACGACTTCGACACCCTGTTCCTGTTCAGCGAACCACGGGTGTTCGCCTGCCACGGCCAGCCCTTGCTCGATCGCCTGCGCGATGAACACTATTGTGTGCTCCAGCTGGTTGGCACGGGGGAGAGCTGCAAGCGTTTTGCCAATCTGGAGGTGATGCTTGAAGGGTTGCTCGCCGCCGGAGCCACCAAGCGCTCGATTCTGATCGCCTTTGGCGGTGGAGCCGTCGGCAATGTGGTGGGCATGGCGGCGGCCTTGCTGTTTCGTGGCGTTCGCTTCATCGAGATCCCCACCACCATGACGGGACAAACTGACAGCGTGCTGAGCAATAAGCAGGCGATCAATGGTCGAACGGGCAAGAATCTGTTTGGCCTTTACCACGCACCGCTGTTCATCTGGGCGGACACCCACTACCTGAGCAGCGAACCGCTTGCCTCCCGCCGCAGCGGCATTGTGGAGGGCATCAAGAATGGCTTCATCGCTGATCCGCCCTTTCTCTCCCACCTCGACAGCGTGCTTGAACCCGAGCATCGCTATGACGACATCCAGCGCCATGAATTGGTGCGGCGTCTGATCCTCTCCAAACTGCCGATCCTGCGTCGCGATCCCTCCGAAAAGGGCTATGCCATCATCCTGGAATATGGCCATACCTTCGGCCATGGTTTGGAGTTTCTGTTGGGCGGTCGCATGCAGCACGGGGAAGCGGTGGCTTATGGCATGCGCATCGCCGCCCGGCTGGCCCATCGCCTCGGGATGATCGATGCCACTGTGGTGGCGCAGCACGAGCGGCTGATCGTCCAGCGGTTGGGCTTCGATGCTCCCTGGCCCCAGCGGGTGCGTGCTGACGACCTGCTCATCGCCATGGCGTCGGACAACAAGAAAAAGGGACGGGAATTGCGTTATGTGCTGCTGGAGGGGTTGGGACGCTGCGCCAATCCTGAGGGCGATTGGATGATTCGGGTCGATGATGCCCTGGTGCGAGAGGTGGTGGAGGCATTCATCGCCGAGGCCAGCACTCTGAAAGCACAATCCGCATGTTGAGTGCCGCCCTGGGACTGCTGCTTGCCGCCATGCCGCCCCCGCTCCCCCTGGCGGTGCGGAGTTTCACCCTCACCTGTCTGGAGAAGGCCCGCTCGGGGCTCCATGCCTTCGGGGGTATCGGCGGAGTGGCTCACGATCGGGGCAGCGATCGCTGGTGGATGGCTTCCGAGGGTCTGCCGCTGATCTTTCCGGTGAGCTTCGATCCGCGTTCCCCGGAGCCACGACCGCGCATCGGCAAGCCGCTCACCATTCATGGCGATCCAAGGAGGGAGACGTTCAAGAAGGTGGAATCCCTTGCCCTCTGCCACGACCGCTTCTGGATTGGCACCGAGGCCGTGATGGCGTCTGAGCTCCAACAGGGCAGAGCGCAGGATGTGCGGGTGATTTTCGCCAATCGAGAGGGCCGTTACCTGGGAGATCTGCCCCTGCCAGCCCATGTCCAACGCCTTCGACCCGGCATGGGGACCAGCCACTACCGCGGCATCCAGGGGCTGTCTTGCAGCCCTGATGGTGGTTTGCTCCTGGTGAGCCTGCAGTGGCCTCTGCGGCAGGATGGCGATGTCTCCGTGAGTCGTCAGCTGCTCTACCGCTGGCAAGCCGATCGCCAAATCTTCGCCCTTGATCGGGAATTTCTGCTGCCCCTCAGCCACCAGCTGGGTCTGATGGACAGCGTGCTGCTGGGCAATGGCGACGGGTTGCTGCTGCAGAACGAGGTCAAGCCGCGGCAGCGCAACACCCTGTCCCGCTTTCGTCTGGCGGCTGGAGACGACATCCGCAGCTGCCTCTCCCTGCGCGACTGCCCGGCCCAACCAGCGCCGACGACAGTGGTGCTCGACCAGATCGAGCGCCATGCTGGCGTTGATTTGGCCTCCAACGAAGTGCAATACGACGCCATGGCTCTTGGCCCCACCTTGAAGGATGGCCGCCGCACCCTGCTGCTCGTCAATGACGACGACCACTGCGGCACCCTCACCAACCCCACCGCCACCATCGCCCCCGGCTTCGCCGGCACCACCTTCACCCGGATTCTTCTCCCGCCAGAGGCCCCGGCGAGCGCCCATCCATGACCGACTCGGAAGGCTTCGCCACCCGCGCGTCTTCGGCGGGAACCGCACCCTCTGATGGGTGCGTCTCGCCGGAGCCGCTGGATCGGTCTGCGGCGCCCAGGCCCTCCGCGCTGGCCCCTCCAGCAGGCCCGACTGCTCCGTCGCCCCTTCCCGGCCACCTCTCCCCCTTCTATCCCGATCTGCGGGGACGTGGCGTGCTGATCACCGGTGGCGCCGCCGGAATCGGAGCGGCTCTGTGTGAGGCGTTCGTGCGGCAGGGCGCGCGGGTGATCAGTCTGGATCGCGACGGGGAGGGCCATCGGCGCCTGCTGGAGCGTTGCGCTGCGGGACCTGGTGCGCTGGAGGGCCTGCAGGTGGATCTTTGTGATGGCGTCGCCCTGGTGCGCACGTTGGCCCTGGTGCGCGAGCGCTTGCCGCAGCTGGGCGTGGTGATTGCCAATGCCGGCTACGATCCCCGCTACGACGGACTGGCGATGGAGGAGGGTCAATGGAACGAGCTCTTCCAGTTGAATGTCACTCACGCCTTCCTCACCTGCCGCGAACTGCTGCCGCAGCTGATTGCCAATGGCGGCGGCAGCGTGATCCTCACCACCAGCCATACCGCCTGGATTGCCAAGCCCGACCTGATCGCTTACAACAGCACCAAAGCGGCTCTGGTGGGGCTGACCCGAGGCCTCGCCGAAGCCTATGGTGTGCACGGAATCCGGGTGAACGCCGTCGCGCCGGGCTGGACAATGACCGAACGGCAGCTGCGCCAGTGGGTGACGCCGGAGGCTCTCGAGGAGACGGTGCATCATCTGCAGGCCCTGCCCCTCACCCTCACCCCTGAGCTGATCGCTCAACCCTTCCTGTTCCTGGCCAGCGACGCCTCCCTTGCCCTCACCCGGCAGGTGTTGCTCGCCGATGCCGGTCAGACGAAGATCTGAGCTGTCATGGCGGATCCGATCGGGCTGTGCACCTGGATCTTTGGCCATCAGCGCCACCGGGAGATCGCGGCACTGGCCGCTGAGCTGGGTTGTGAGGGGGTGGAGTTGCATGTGCCGCTCGACGCCTGGTCCGCCGCCGACATCCGGCATCTCTACGCCTCCTTTGGCCTGCGGATCCTCTCGCTGACGCCAGAAAACGTCGACCTGGCCCATCCCGACATCCACGAGCAGCAGCGGGCCGAGCGGTATTACAGCCGCTTGATCGCTTTTGCTGCCGCCCTGGAGGCGCCAGCGGTCACAATCCACGAGCAGGTGGGGCGTGGGGCAGCGCCCGACACCCCGCAGCGGGAGGGGGAGCGCCTACGGGGCGCCTGCCAGCGTTTGGCCCGGCTGGCGGAGGAGTGGCAGGTGGATCTGCTGCTGGAGCCCCTGCGACCACCTCTGGTGAGCCAGCTCCATCGCGCCATCGATGCCGTGCGGCTCTGCGAGGCGGTGGGATCGCCGCGGCTGCGCATTGTGCTCGATACCTTCCACATGGATGCGACTGAACGCGATCCCGGCCGGGCGATCGCTCTATGCGCGGGACGGCTGGGTGCGGTGCAGCTGGCGGATCGTCAACGTCGTGGCCTGGGATTGGGTGGCCTCGACCTCCAGCCCTATTGGCAGGGGTTTGAGGCCATTGGCTTTCGTGGCCCCTGGCTCCTGGAATGCGCCGTCGGCCTGAGCGGGCCCTGCCTGCAAACCCAAGCCGTCGACATTCACCAGCTGCGCCTGGCGTTGGAGAGCAGCTTGATGGCCTTGCGCCGCCATCTCGCCGCGCGCCCTCCACGATCGACTGCGCCAGGGCGAGAGGTGAAATCACCAAGCCAGCCAGAAGCCTGAAGGCTTGAGCGCCAGGGCCAGCCGATGGATCAACCGGGCTGCGGCTGACCGTGCCACCCCTGCCAGAGCAGCAACAGCCCGCTGATCAGCAGCGCCCCGCTGAACACGGCGTAGACCCCTTCCTTGGAGGTGTTGCGCAGGAAGCGCTGCCCGAGAACAATGCCGATCGGGGTGAGCGGCAGGAAGAGCAGGGCGATGCGCAAGGCGGGCAGATTCAGTTGCCCTGAGGCCACAAAGGGCAGAACCTTGCTGAAGTTCAGGCAGGCGAACAACCACGCCTGGGTGCCGGCCAGTCGCCGGGGCTCCAACCGCTGCCCCATCAGGTGCACCATCACCGGTGGTCCTCCAGCGTGCACGAGCATGCTGGTGAAGCCCGCCAGGGCGCCCCACAGCCGGCCAAGACCATCCCCTGATCCCGTCGACGGGGGCGGCGGGGCGCTACCGCTGACGGGGGGGCGGCGCAGCAGGCGCAGGAGTACAAACCCCAGGCAGATGACGCCGATCAGACTGCGCAGCCCATCGTCAGAGAGCCCATGGCCCACCAGGGCAGCCGTCACCATTCCCAGCAGGGCGGGGGGCAGCAGCAGGCGCAGTTGATGGCGGTCGAAGCAGCCGCGGAAGCTGACCAGGGCCAGCCCATCCAAGACGAGCAACAGCGGCAGCAGGATCGCCGCCGCCTGGAAGGGTGGCAACACCAGGCTCATCAACGGCACACAGATGGTGCTCAGCGGTGCCCCCGCGCCTCCCTTGGCAAAGCCGTACACCAAGACGGCGAGGCTGATGACGAGGATCTGGTCCGGCCTGAGCGCTGTCAGAGCGAAGGAAAGCACACGGGCAACGCGTGGGTTGCCGTTGATCCTCACCGATCCAGGTCTGATCCAGGTCGACACAGGGCTGCTGGATAGTTTCCCTGGGGCTGACCACAAGTCCCATCGAGGCCGATGATCAAGGCGCGTGTCAATCGCTAGACCAGTCGTCATTTGTGCTCGCCCAGAAAGGTCCGCGTTCTTCAGCCCTATTTGCGGGGCCTCAAGGGCACCTCGAAAAATCCCGCCTCCCCCCGCTTCCCGGAGTGAAATCCCTTGCCGTCACTGACCTCGCTGGCCAGTCGCGGCAGGCCAACAGTGATTTTTCGAGGTGCCCTCAAGTTGACGTTGAGGCAGCCCTGCCTTCTCTGTCCTGCGCAAGCTGCGGCATGCCTTCGCCCACTCCGCCGAAGCAGCGTCGCCAGGGAAGCTCTGGACAACCGGTCACCAGTGGAAGCCGCCCCTTGCACCAACTGGGAGCTCCGCGCTCTCACAGGAGCCGCTGAGGGGTTGTCCAGAGTCTCCCTGGTGAGCCGTCCTGCAAATGCGCTGTGGATCCTTTGCTGGGTACCTCGCCCGGAGCCCTTTCCGAGGAAAGCATCTGGAGGCGCGGACCAAGCCAAAGACGACGCAGAACTTGCGGGACTGCACACTAGCCGAGCTGCCCACAGCGCCCGTCTGAGCGAGCTGGATGCAGAAGCCCACGCGCCAACTCCAGAGCTTTCCTGGCTGATCCGCTGCTGCGCCAACGGCTGGGGGAGGCGGGTTGGGCCGTTGATGTTCTTGCCAACGTCAATCCAGCGTATCGCAGTCGCCAATAGGAGATAAATTGCTGATTGACACCGTAGCACCAGGATTCACGATGGCAGATTTGGAATCATCGTTGCTTGACGCCAGCCCAGCAAAGGATCTGAACACAGTGGATCAGAGCAAATCAGAGGAGGGTTCGCGGTTGCGTGAGAAACTTGCCAAGATCATTCAGATCACCCATGACTTTGATCAGCACTTTCACGCACAGCTCGATCCGTCACTTCATGCCAACTCTTCCCAGTCTGAATTGTCGGGTATAGGTGAATTCAAGCAGCGCTTTGACCTGTTGATCGAACACGTCTTCACGACGATGAATGGTCTGGCTGGCGGCACCAGGCCGATGACCTTGCTTGGACTGGCTTCACTGAAGCGCGAACTGCAGGCGTTTGTTCAAGAAGCGATCGCCATGGTGGCGGCCCTGATCACCAACGTTGATACTGCGAAGCAGCTGAGTTCAGCTATCGGTGATTGGCAGAGCACTGTGTCGCTTCAGCTGGATGAGCTGATGACGGCGGTGTTGATGTTTCATATTAAAATCAGTCTCCAACGCACCCCGGATCCAGATCTGCAAACCAGATTGGATGGCTTGCTGAAAGACTTCAAGACAGCCCTGACCACAGGCGGCACGGAGGCAGACGTCAGGAGAGTGCTGAAACAAATCAATCATCTTCTCCAGCTGTCAGAGCTTCGATCACGGGAGACCACCGTCATCAATCTGCGCATTAACAGCTTGATCAACAAGACCCGAGAGAAGGTCATTACTTTTCCGCCTGAATTGGATCGGGAGGTGCAAGCCGAGTTGGGCAAACTGATTCAGACTCTCGGAAGTGCCCAGGTTGAAGTGTCGAGGCATGCGGATTCAGATCATCTGTCGCAGTTGAAAGTTCTTGTTGATTATGTCGAAATTGCCATTAATTCCCTCACTGGTAGGCCTAACCTTGTCTTGGCACAGAGATTGCGCTACGCGGCAAAAAGCATGTTGCGCGAGATTCGAGGTGGCTGGGAAGCCAAGACCGGTGTGATGCGAGATACCCTGTTTCACGTCATCAAACCACCCACCAAAGTGTTGTTTGGTGTGCTGTTAGCAATTCCGCTCAGCTGGTTGACCGTCAACACCCTGACCATGCCTCCGGTCAATGGCTTGCTGCTATCGCTTCCCGCTCTGGATCCCAAGCCTCCGCAGTCAGACATCGAGACCATGGCCCCAGCCGCTCAAGACATCGCCACCCCTTCCCAGCGAGTGTATCCATTTGTCATCTTGATGGTGATGACAGGCACTTTCGGGGGCGTTGTGAGCATCCTGACACGGATTCAGCAGTTTGACAATCCAAAAACACATAAATACGAAGATGATTTCTTGCCGGTATTGATCGGACTTGTCAAGCCAATCCTGGGCGGTAGTTTTGCTTTCTTTATTTTCCTGTTGCTGAGTTCAGGAGTATCGCCGATCGAGCTCAAAGGCAAGCCAAGCACCTCCTATTTCTATGGCTTGTTGACCTTGGCTTTCATTGCTGGTTTCAGTGAACGTTTTGCTCCTGATCTCATCAGTCAGGTGGAGAAAACCTATGCGCCGCCCCCCACGCAACCCATGGGGATTGGTTTGCCTTCCACCGCCTTGGTCATCACGCCTGCAACAGCCACCCTGGCTTACAAAGGCACAATGATCTTCAGGCTCAGCCCGCCGCTGCCGAGTAAAAATTATCAGATCACACTCACCTCCGACAAAGGCGGTGAGCCGGGCGCCGCCGAGGCCCAGAGCGAGGCGGATTTTCGTTACACCGCTCCGTCCCCAGGCACGGTGCCGGAGAGCAAGACCATCACGATCACAGTCGCCTCCACGGAGGCGCCCTTCCTCTCCGCCACGGCCACGGTTCAGATAAACGACCAGGCCGCCTGACGGTCTCTGCCGCCGCCGTTTGCGGACCAGGCGAAATCCCGGCCGTTGCCAGAGCCTTCCTCCGGCCCGAGGCTGACAGGCTTGACCTGCACCGGTGCCTGTTCTCCATGCCCGCCACCAACCCACCGGCGAGTCGCACCACCGATCGCACCTACGACATCCTGCGCAGTGAGCGCTCCCCCCTGGAACCCCTGTTCCAACCTCGCAGCGTGGCTGTGATCGGCGCCAGCGAGCGTCAGGGAAGCGTTGGCCGCACCTTGTTGTGGAACCTGATCCGCCATCCCTTCGGCGGCACGGTTTACCCGGTCAATCCCAAGCGCCACAGCGTGCTGGGCATCCAGTGCCACCCCTCCATCGCCGCCATCCCGGAACCGGTGGATCTGGCGGTGATCGCCACCCCGGCGCCCACGGTGCCGGAGCTGGTGGCTGCTTGCGCCGCGGCGGGGGTCGGCGCGGCGATTGTGCTCAGCGCCGGCTTCCAGGAGGTGGGGCCCGCTGGCGCCGCCCTGGAGGCCCGCCTTCGCGATGCCCTGCGCGGTCTGCCGATGCGCTTGCTGGGTCCCAACTGCCTGGGCTTGATGAATCCCCGCACCGGCCTCAACGCCACCTTCGCTGCGGCCATGGCCCAACCGGGCCATCTCGGTTTTCTCAGCCAATCGGGAGCCATCTGCACCTCGGTGCTCGATTGGAGCCGGGGCCAAGGAGTGGGCTTCAGCGCCTTCGTCTCCATCGGCTCGATGCTGGATGTGGGCTGGGGCGATCTGATCACCTACCTGGGCGACGACCCCGAAACTCACAGCATCGTGATCTACATGGAGGCGATCGGTGATGCGCGCGCCTTCCTCTCCGCGGCCCGGGAGGTGGAGCTCACCAAGCCGATCGTCGTGATCAAGGGGGGACGCACCGCCCAGGCGGCCCAAGCCGCTGCTTCCCACACGGGCGCCCTGACGGGGAGCGATGCGGTGTTGGAGGCGGCGTTTCGCCGCAGTGGCGTGCTGCGCGTCGACAGCCTCTCCGACCTGTTCGACATGGCGGAACTGTTGGCGAAGCAGCCGCGACGTCCGGCCGGTCGACGTTTGACAATCCTCACCAACGCCGGCGGTCCGGGCGTGTTGGCCACCGATGCCCTCGTGCTCAGTGGCGGCGAGCTGGCCACCTTGAGCGATGCCAGCCTGGCGCGGCTCAACGCGGTGTTGCCGCCCCAGTGGAGCCACGGCAATCCGATCGACATCCTCGGTGATGCCGATCCTGAGCGCTATGGACAGGCCCTGGAGGCGGTGATCGACGATCCCGGCAGCGATGGCGTGCTCGTGATCCTCACCCCCCAGGCGATGACCGATCCGGAGGTCACGGCCGAGCGGCTGCGGCAGGTGGCGGCGCGCTCCGACAAACCCCTGGTGGCCAGTTGGATGGGAGGGGATGCTGTGGCGGCTGGGGAGGCCATCCTCAACGAAGCGGGCATCGCCACCAATCCTTTTCCCGATGCGGCGGCGCGCCTGTTCAATAGCCTCTGGCGCCACAGCTACAGCCTGCGCGGGATCTATGAGACGCCAGCCCTGTTGCCGGAGGTTGAGCTTGGTGGCGATGCGGGACCGGCCCGGGCGGCGGCCCTGCTAGCAGCGGTGCGGCGCCAGGGGCGCACCCTGCTCAGTGAGTGGGAAACCAAGCAGATTCTTGCCGCCTACGAGATTCCCGTGGTGGAAACCCGGCTGGCCAGCTCCGCCGAGGCCGCCGTCGCCGCCGCCACTGTCATTGGCTACCCGGTGGTGGTGAAACTGCACTCCACCACCATCACCCACAAGAGTGACGTTGGCGGGGTGGTGATCAACCTGCAGGACGCGACCTCCGTGCGCGGGGCCTATGACGCCATGGCCCTGGCGATTCATCAATCCCATGGAGAGGGTGCCTTCGCCGGCGTCACCGTGCAGGAGATGGTGCCGCGGGGGGAGGGGTTGGAGTTGATCGTGGGCAGTAGCGTCGATTCCCAGTTCGGCCCGGTGATCCTCTTCGGCAGCGGCGGCACCCTGGTGGAGGTGCATCGCGACAGTGCCGTCGCCCTGCCGCCCCTGAACACCACCCTGGCCCGGCGGCTGATGGAGCAGACCCGCATCTACCGCGCTCTGCAGGGAGTGCGGGGTCAGGAGCCCGTGGATCTGGAGGGGTTGGAGCAGCTGCTGGTGCGGGTGAGTCGGCTGGTGCTTGATCATCCCTGCATTCAGGAGCTCGACATCAATCCCCTGCTGGCGGCGCCCCGAGCGACCAGCCGACCTCTGGTGGCCTTGGACGCCCGCATCGTGATCCTCACGGGTGAAGGGGAGATCTGTGCCTCTCCAAGGCCAGCGATCCGTCCCTATCCGGTTCAGTACGTGCGCCCCTGGCGGTTGCGGGATGACACGGCGGTGGTCATCCGCCCGATTCGTCCGGAGGATGAGCCGCTGGTGGTGGCCTTCCACCGCACCCTCTCCGAGGAGAGCATCTACTTCCGCTATTTCCACATGATGTCTCTCAGCGCGCGCATTGCCCATGAGCGGCTGATCCGCATCTGCTTCACCGACTACGACCGGGAGATGGCCCTGGTGGTGGATCGGCGCGACCCCGCCAGCGGTCAGCACACGCTGTTGGCGGTGGGGCGGCTGAGCCGCTTGCACGGGCGCAACGAGGCGGAGTTTGCCCTGTTGGTGAGCGATCCGCACCAGCACCAGGGCCTGGGCAGCGAACTGCTGCGCCTGTTGGTGCGGATCGGCCGGGATGAGGGCCTGCGGCGGATCTCAGCCGAAATCCTGCGGGAGAACCGGGCCATGCAGCGGATCTGCGAGCGCATGGGCTTCACCCTGCGGGAGATGCCGGAGGTGGTGCGGGCCTGGCTGGATCTGGAGTGAGGGGTCAGGTGGCCGCCTGGACGCGCAACCAATCGGCCAGGGCGTTGGTGAACTGCTGCAGGCCGAAGCCGTTCTCCTTGATCAGGTTGGCGAAATGGTCGGAGTAAAAGCGCACGGCCCGCTCAAATTCCGCCGTGGGCGGGGGTTCATGGCCGCGGCGAACAAAGTCGCCGGTGATGATGCGGTCGTAGGCGCCCGATTGAATCCAGCGGGTGAGTTCGCTGACGCGCCGCACGGCGTTGGGGTGGGTGGTGGTGATCTCGTCGAAGAAGCGCAGCCCGCGGTCGAAGGAATCCTCCCAGGATTCGTAGCGGCTGGCCTGCTGGATGAAGGCGTCCACATTGAGGCCGGGCACGCTGCCGCCCGCCAACTTCATCAGGGTGCGGCAGAAGATGCGCGGGTCGCGCACCACCAGGGTGGCGGCCCGGTCGCAGCTGAGCTCCGCCGCCCGGAACCACTCCAGCAGCGCCAGCCGAATGGCGATCAAGGGCAGATTCCCCAGGGGCAGGCCGAGGCTGCCGATGTTCAGCAGCAGGATCAACACCGTGGTGTAGAGGAGATGCTGGGAATGGATGTGGCCCACCTCATGGGCAATCACGGACTTCAGCTCATCGGGTTCAAGAGTCGATACCAAGCCAGACTGGAGGATGATGATCGGTTGGTCCACCCCAAAGGCCATGGCGTTCACCTCCGGCGTCTGGAGCAGGTAGAGGGGATGGGGGGTGGGGATGTCGAGGGTCTCCAGACACTCCAGACAGCCGTTCCAGATCCGCGGCAACTGGTTGGGTCCGATTTCAATGCCGTTGCCCAGCAGCCGCTGGCGGTAAGCCCGCTCCAGACCCAGGGCAAAGAGCTTGCGGATCACCTTGTCGAGGTAGGGGATCTGGCGCAGGGCGGCGGTGGCGGCCCGATCCGCCGGATGCTCGTAGGCCTTGGGGCTGATGCCGATCAGGCGATACGGCATCGTGGCGCTGCTGGTCATGCGGAGCTCCAAGCTGAGCCCATTGAAGCGAACCCCGCGGGGCCGGCGACGCGGGCTTCCAACCGTGTCACGGGGCCGGCACCGGGTCTGCCGCCGCCGGGTCAACGGCAGCGGGAGGTCAAGGCCAGGGAGGATCCCTCGGCCAGCGCGGCTCTCGGGGGTGGGGTCGGGGAGGCAGCGGTGAACGAGCGGCGGCGAAGGAGTCAGGCCACGATGGATCCCGTGGGAGGGCGGCGCGCGGGAACGGGCCTCTCCCCTGCAGGGCGGGCAGCTTGCGGGGATGGCTAGTCTGCGATGGCAGAGATGAGCCGTCAGGGTGCCGCGCCGCCGCTCCACGCCCCAGCCCAGCTCCCCGTCCGCCCCACGGGTTGGTCCCAGGGGAGGGGTGGCGGGGAGGGGGGGCTGCCGGTTGTGAATCGCTTGCTGCGCCGCCTGCGGGGGGCGGGCTTTTTGATCCCCGCCGCGCTCACCGCCGCGCTCTGGCTGAAGGGATGGCAACCGGGACTGCCGGGGCTGGGCTGCCCCCTGCGTCATCTCACCGGCATTCCCTGCCCCACCTGCTTTCTCACCCGCGCCACCAGCGCCGCCCTCACCGGAGACCTCTCCGCAGCGGTGCGCTTCCACGCCTTTGGTCCGCTGCTGGCGGCCGCCCTGATCGGCTGGTCGCTCGTGGCCCTGCGCCAACGCCGCCTGGTGCCCCGCACGCTGCCGGCCTGGCCCTTGGGCTGGGGCACCCTCGCCCTGGTGGCCTACTGGCTGCTGCGCCTGGGGGTGAGCTTTGGCCCGGGCGGGCCGGCGTGGCTGGCCTTTCCCGCTGGCTGAGCGGAGTGGTGGGGCCGCGCGACAGGCCAGCCGCCACCCACCCGGCGTCAGCGAAGGATGCCCCTGTTGTAGGCGGCCATTTGGATGTAAAAGCCGCTCATCGGCACGGCCACCAGCGCGCCCAGGCCACAGGTGCAGATCGAAACCACCACCGTCACCAATCCGGTGAGCAGTTGCACCCCAATGAACCCCCAGCCCTTGGGGGAGCGATACACCGCCTGAAAGGAGGCGGCAAAGGCCTCGCTGATCGGTTGATCGGTGAGGAAGATGCGGTTGACGTAGACCGGCGACACGAAAGCCACCGCCAAGCCCGGCAGGATGCAAAGGATCGTGCCGATCACAGAGACCACGCTGAACAGGAGTCCCGCCAGCAGATAGCGCCCAGGACGTTGCAGCAGGGTCTCAAAGGCCCGCTCCGTCGTGATCGTTTCGCCACTGTCGACATGGAGGGCCGGCACCGCGACGAAGAGAATGGCCACCAGGCTGGAGAGGATCGTGAAGGGCATCTGGGCCAGCTGCTCCAGGATGGTGCCCCCCGCGGTCCCGCTGTTGCCGGCGGCCCCTCCCCCTGTGACCGTGCCGAGGATCCAGATGACGATCAGGCCAAAGAGAAACCCCATCACGTTCAGGGCGATCGAGATCAGCCAGATCATCAGCATCACGGGCAGATGGGCCTTGCAGGCTTGCCAGGCCTTCTCGATGGTGGGCGTCTCGTAGGCGGAGGGTGGAGCCATGGAAGGGACCTGCGCTGCTGGCAATGGTGCCAACGTGGGGCGGCGAGCGCCATGGCCTCCTGGAACCCCAACGGGCCTGCCGACCCCCCCTCCGTGGGGCAGCGGCAGCCTGGCCAGGATCGGGTCCGGTCTTTGGCCCGCCCTTGCCACGAGTAAAATGAGAGAATGCCTATTGCTGATCTGGGGCTTTTGTTGACGTGGTGAGACGAACGGTTGGTGTCAGACGGTCGATCCTGTTGGGCCTGGCCCTGGCCTCCCTGTTGGGGAATGGGCTGAGCGGTGCGGCCCGCGCCCAGACCATGGGCTCCTCCGTACGCGCCACCAACCTGGCGCGGATGACGGCGGAGAGCCTGAATGGGGGCCTGCAAATCTATCGGGCGGCCGCCTGCATGCATCAACAGGGTGGCGGCGATTGTCTGCTGAACGCCACAGCGGATGGATTTCTCTTCCGCTTCTATGGGGGTGGTCCCGGCTGGCAGGAGCTAAACCAGCGGCCCAGTTTCGAAACGGAGATTCTGGTCGCCCCTGATGGCCGCACCGTCAAAAAGGTGATCTATAACGGCCCGCTGCGGGCCACGGCTGCCAACTAGTGTGCAGTCCCGCAAGTTCATGCGTCATCTTCAGCTTGGTCTGTGCGTCCAGATGCCTGCCTCGGAAAGGGCTCCGGGCGAGACACCCAGCAAAGGATCCACAGCGCATTTGCAGGACGGCACCCTAGCGTTTCAACCGCACCAGCACGTCGTTGTGGCCCTGGCGAGCAAAGAGCAGGTTGATGCCTGACTTTTGATCGATGCCACTCCAGTCCCCGTGGAGTTTGGTCTCGGTGGCTCGATTGATCAACGCGGCCCGTCCCGCTGTGGGAGCCAGGTCATTGGCCTGAACCCTTGCAGCGGCAGGGGCCAGAATGGAGGCAAGGAGAACAACGGAGCAGAGCAAGGGTGCGGTGCATCAGCCCATTGCTTAATCGCGCCGGCCAAGGGAGCGGACCTCGTCAACCGTGCACCGCAAAGCCAGGCCACTTGCCGCCATGGCCCGGGCCGATGGCAAGACGTGGGCCACTGGGCCCATCCTCAGCGGCTGAAATGGGCCTTGGCGTCGTACAGCGTTTCCGAGGTGATCTGGCCGATGCCCCGTTCGCGCGCGAAGGTTTCAGTGTTGCGACGTACCTTGCCACGGACGAAAAAGGGAATTTTGTGCAATTCCGCTTCGCCATCCGCGGTCCATATCGGCTCGCTGCTGGTCAGCGGGGCGGGCGCCGAGCCGGAAGCGGTTGCCGTCGGGGCTTCCGCCACGGCCACGGCGGTCGCGCTGGCCGCCGTGGCTCCGCCTGTTGGCGACCCAGCGATGGAGGAGGGGCCAACGCCAACAGCCGCCAAGGACTCCGGCGGGGAGCCGCCCCCCTCGTGCACCGCATCCGCCGCCGGACTCACCGAGGGCGCGCCGTCGCCGAGGTGGCTGCGGTGGCCATCCACGAACTCGAAGTCGTGGCGGAACATCCCGATCAGGTGTTCCTCCAGGCCCATCATCAGCGGATGCACCCAGGCATCAAAGATCACATTTGCTCCCTCCCAACCCATCTGGGGGGAGTACCGGGCGGGCACATCCTGCACATGGAGAGGGGTACTGATGACAGCGCAAGGGATACCCAGCCGCTTGGCGCTGTGACGCTCCATCTGGGTGCCGAGCACCAGCTCTGGCACCGCCTGCTCCATCGCTTTCTCCACCACCAGGTAGTCGTCCGTGATCAGGGCTTCCAGGCCCAGCTCCTTGGCGGCGGCGCGCACCTCCCGCGCCAGCTCCCGGCTGTAGGTACCCAGGCCCACCACCTCAAACCCCAGCTCGTGCGTGGCGATGCGGGCGGCGGCGACGGCATGGGTGGCGTCGCCAAAGATGAACACGCGCTTGCCCGTCAGAGAGGTGGAATCGACGGCGCGGGAATACCAAGGAAGGCGGGAGCGGCGCTCGCTCTCGCTTGTGGCCCCCTTTTGACCTGTCATGGACCCTGGCGCTGACGCCTGCCCCTCGGGCAGCTCCAGCCCCAGGAGTCCCGTGAGCTCCGCCAGAAACGCTCTGGTGGCCGCGATGCCGATCGGCACAGTCTTCACCGTCGCCATGCCGAAGCTGCGCTCCAACCAACTGCACACCGGTCCGGCCACCTCCGGATAGAGGCAGAGATTCGCATCAGCGGTGGGCAGGCGCAGCAGATCGGCCGGCCGGGCCCCGAGGGGCGCCACGACGCTCACTTCAATGCCGTGCTCCGCCAACAGACGGGTGATTTCCCGCATGTCGTCGCGGCAGCGGAAGCCCAGCAAAGTGGCGCCCAGCAGGTTGACCCGGGGCCGGCGCCCCTCCTCCTTCCAACGGGTGGGGGCGATCTTGGGGCTGCCGGGCGGCGGCACCTGCTCCTTCAGCAGACCTCGCACCAGTTGGTAGAAAGTTTCCCCGGCGCCCCAGTTCTCCTTCTTCGAATAAGCGGGCAACTCCAGGCTCACCATCGGGATGCCCCCCAGCTCCATGCCGGCGGCCAGGGCTCCGGGCTGGTCTTGGATCAGCTCGGCGGTGCAGCTCTCGCCCACCAGCAGGGCCTCTGGCCGGAACCGCTCCACCGCCCGGGTCAGGGTGCGCTTCACCAGCTCGGCTGTGTCGCCCCCCAGATCCCGCGCCTGAAACGTGGTGTAGGTGACGGGAGGGCGCTTGTCGCGCCGTTCGATCATCGTGAAGAGCAGATCGGCATAGGTGTCGCCCTGGGGGGCATGGAGCACGTAATGCACACCTTCCATGGAGGCGGCGATGCGCATGGCGCCCACGTGCGGGGGGCCTTCATAGGTCCAGAGGGTGAGTTCCATCGTGACGGGTTCGGCGGAAAAACGGGGTGGAATTAGGAACGGGAACGGGAACGCAGTCCTTTGTGTCTCAGACAAAGGTGAGCAAGTTGCGGCGGCGCAGGGGCCGGGCGAAGAGCTCTGCCAGCTCACCGGCCTGATCGCAGCCATGAATCGGGCTGAACACCAGCTCGATCGACCATTTCGTCGCCAGACCCTCGGCCTCCAGTGGATTGGCGAGTCCCAGGCCGCACACCACCAGATCGGGCCGTTCGGCCCGCACCCGATCCAGCTGGCGCTCCACATCCTGCCCCTCGCTGAGCTGGGTGCCCGCCGGCAGCAGGGCCTGCTCGGCGGCCATCAGCTGCCGGTCGAGGTAAGGAACGCCCACCTCCACCAGCTCCATGCCGCATTCACGGGCCAGGAAGCGGGCCAGGGGGATCTCCAGCTGGGAATCGGGCAACAGGAAGAGCCGCTTGCCCTCCAGCACCTGCCGATGGGGCGCAATCGCCCGCCGGCCCCGCTCCACCAGGGGATCGAGCACGGCCGCCACAACCGCAGGATCCAGGCTGAACGCGGCGGCGGCGGCCTCCATCCAAAGGCGGCTGCCCTCCACGCCGAAGGGATAAGGGCTCTCGATGAGCTGGCCGCCCCGATGGGCCAGGGCGCGGGCCGTGGCACTCAGGAAGGGCTGGGCCAGCAGCAGCCGCGTGCCCTTGCCGATGGGCGGCAGGTCAGTGGAGCGGCGGGGAGGCAGGCTGCGCACCCGCGGGATGCCCATCCGCTGAAACAGGGTGGTGAAGCGATCCTCCACCGCGTCAGCCAGGGTGCCGACGATCAGCAGCTGCTCCTCGTCACTGCCGGGGAGCAGGGGGAGCAGGGCCATCAGAGCCTGATCCTCCCCCTGGGTGAAGGTGGTTTCGATGCCGCTGCCGGTGTAGTTGAGCACCCGCACGCGGCCTGCCATCTGCTGGCTGAGGCGCTCGGCGGCGCGGGCCAGATCGAGCTTGATCACCTCGCTGGGGCAGGAGCCCACCAGAAACAGGGTGCGGATCTCCGGACGCCGCGCCAACAGGTCACGCACCAGCCGGTCAAGCTCCTCGTTGGCATCCGCCAACCCCGCCAGATCCCGCTCCCCCAGGATCGCCGTGCCGAAGCGGGGTTCGGCGAAGATCATCACTCCGGCGGCGCTTTGGATCAGGTGGGCGCAGGTGCGGGAGCCCACCACCAGGAAGAAGGCATCGGGCATGCGACGGTGCAGCCAGACGATCGAGGTGAGCCCGCAAAACACCTCCCGCTGGCCGCTTTCCTTGAGCACCTCTGGCAGAGCATCAAGGCCGTTGGCGCTGGGGGCAGCGGGGGCGCTGGCGGCGGCGCTGGCGGGGGTGACGGCCACGGGCGTTGGGGGCACGGATCCCTCAGAACTAGCCAGGCGCGGTTCCCGCTGGGGGGTCTCGTCACACCTTGAGAGGATGGGAACCAGCCTTGCCCCAAGGGACAGCCGCCATGGCCATGGCGCCCACCCTTTGCTTCCACGCAGGCCGAAACGACACGTAGAGCGTTCCTGGCCAGGCCATGGAGTGTCGCTGGAGTGTCGCCGGTGTCCCGTCCCGGAAGTTCATACGTCGTCTTCAGCTTGGTCCGTGCGTCTAGATGCCTTCCTCAGCGAGGTCTCCGGGCGAGGTACCCAGCAAAGGATTCACATCGCATTTACAGGACGGCACACTAGCGCCCGGCCGCTCCATCGCAGCTGCTGGCAACCGCTCCAAACCTTTCTTCATGAACCCCCTTCACAAAACCGCAACACTCCGTTACAGTGCTGTGCGACGGGGGCCTGACGGGTTTCCGTCCTTCCATCCGTCCCCTGCAACCGCCCGCTTCGGGCTGTTGCTCTCGACATTCACCTGTTCTCATGACCGCCACAATCCAACAGCGCTCCGGCGCTTCGGCGTGGAACCAGTTCTGTGAGTGGGTCACCTCCACCAACAACCGCCTCTATGTGGGCTGGTTCGGTGTGCTGATGATCCCCACCCTGCTGGCCGCGACCATCTGTTTCATCGTTGCCTTCATCGCCGCCCCCCCGGTGGACATTGACGGCATCCGCGAGCCCGTCGCCGGCTCCCTGATGTATGGCAACAACATCATCTCCGGCGCTGTGGTTCCCTCCAGCAACGCCATCGG
>JBKDSV010000146.1:0-6075 GCA_046340795.1 Cyanobacteriota bacterium
CACACTTTCTCGATTGGGAGGGCTCATCCGCAAACGGACGGCATCCCGCAATGCGGCGTCATAAGTCGGTTTCATGGTCCTCGGTTGGGCCCCCTGGTTGTTGGATCTGGCCTACCGGACAACTTTCCTGACAGTGGGGGGCTGATCAGATCATCAGCAATGGGCTGATCGACTGCAGGGCACCTCGAAAAATCACTTTTGGCCTGCCGCGACTGGCCAGCGAGGTCAGTGACAGCAAGGGATTTCACTCCGGGAGGCGAGGAGGAGGCGAAATTTTTCGAGGTGCCCTACAGGAGAACAGGTCTCGGACATCGGAAAGGAGAGCTCCCTCCAACCCAACCAAAGGCTGACAGGTCCGGCAAGGGCCATGTGGACAGACCTTTAGGCAGCCCTGGGACGATACACAACCGAGATTAGATGGCCAGAACAGCCATCAGCACGATTGAAGGCAAAGGAACGAAGTTTGGCGAATCCGATCCCTCAAACAGCGTCAGGGGAGCGGGGCTGATTCAATCCATTGCCCAAACGACCGGATGGTTGCCGGGGAGGTTGAATTCGTCCTTGCTGACCACCCCCTTTCATGGCCCATCCTCCCACGGCTTTCATCGGTCTTGGCGCCCTGGGGACCCCCATGGCTGCCAGGCTTCTGGCCGCTGATGTCCCCCTGACGGTGCACAACCGCACGCGAGAGCGAGAGGCGCCCCTGGTGGCGGCTGGTGCCCGGCGAGCATCCAGCCCCGCCGATGCCGTCGCCGAGGCTCGGGTGGTGATGCTCTGCCTGAGCGATGGCCCCGCTGTGGAAGAGGTGCTCTTCGGAGCCGAGGGCATTGTCGCCGCTTGGGCCACGCGGTCAGGACCTCCGGTGTTGCAGCCTCAGCAGTCAGTTCCCTTGGTGATCGACGCGTCCACGATTGAGCCAGGCCGCAGCCGGTTCCTCTCCGAACGACTGGCCGCTCTCGGCATCGCCTGGCTCGATGCTCCCGTCACCGGTGGCACCGAAGGAGCTCGCGCTGGCACCCTCTCCGTGTTGGTGGGCGGCACGGCGGAGACCTTGGAGCGGGCCCGACCGCTGCTGGAGGTGGTGGGCCGCACGGTCACCCACTTCGGACCCGCCGGGGCCGGCCAGCAGGCCAAGGCCATCAATCAGATCCTGGTGGCAGGCAGCTACGCGGCGGTGGCGGAAGCCATGGCCCTCGGTCAACGGCTGGGCCTGCCCATGGACGACCTGCGTCGGGCCCTCGCCCCGGGAGCGGCCGGCTCCTGGGCTTTGGAGCACCGCGCCGCGGGCATGGTGGCTGGGCAGTTTCCGCTCGGATTTCGTCTGGCCCTTCACCGCAAGGATCTGGCCATCGCCCTGGCCACAGCGGCGGAGGTTGGACTGGAACTGCCGGTGTGCCGCACGGTCGCCGCCATGGAAGACGCTCTGATGGCTGCGGGGCACGGTCATGAGGACGTCTCCGCCCTGGCGCGCTGGTTCACTCCCGCGACCGATTCCAATCCCGATTTGTCTGCTTTTCCCGCACTCGATCCAGATCCAGAAGCCAGCGACGCAGCAACGGCAGGCTGAGCCCGATCACATTGGAGCAACAGCCCTCGATTCCCTCCACCACCAGGCCACCCCGACCCTCCAGGGCAAAGCCCCCCGCGCACTGCAGCGGTTCGCCGCTGGCCACATAGGCCGCGATCTCCGCCTCGCTCAGCGCCGCGAAGTGCACCCGTGTGGTCACGGTGGTGATCCATTCCCTTGAAGGCTCTCCCGAGCCTTCCGGGATGCCCGGGGCGATGGCGGCGCGGCTTGACCAGGGCAACAGACAGTGGCCGGTGAGCAGCTCCCCCCAGCCACCGGCCATGCGCCGCCAGCGTTCGCTCGCCTCCGCCGCGTCGGCCGGCTTGCCGAACACCTCTCCCTTAACCACCAAGAGCGAATCACAGCCCAGCACCGCCTGGATCTCCCCATCCGCCGCCGTGAGTCGATCCCGCACAGCCATCGCCTTGGCTCGGGCCAGCCGCTGTGCGAGCCGGGCGGGATCCGTCTCCTGGATATCGTCCTCCGCCACGCCGCTCACCCGCACCCGATGGGGGATGGCGGCCTGCTCCAGCAGACGGCGGCGCGCAGGAGAGGCTGAGGCGAGCAGCAGCATCGAGGGAGCCTGAGGCGGATTCACCCTGGCATGGTCCAGGCAGCTGGTCGAGAGGAGTCGGGACAGGGGCGAACGCCATGGTCCCCATTGGCACCGGCCTCCAGCCGCAGCCAGCTGCCATCGGGGGCGGCCAGCTCCAACCGCTGGGCCCTCAGCTGATAACCACCATCCCCCGGCAGGCTATCGTCCCGCGCCAGACCTCCCGGCAGATAGAGGGGATCGCCGAGGAGTGGCGCACCAATGGCGGCGCAGTGGATGCGGATCTGATGCGGTCGTCCGCTGGTGATCGCCATTTCCACCCGGTCACCTTCTGGTTCACGCGCGAGCAGGGTGAGGGTGCTGCGGGCTGGCAGATCGCCTGGTCGTTCCTCCCGGGCGGCGCACCAGATCAGACCCAGGCGGCCATGGGGTCGCCGTCCGATCGCGGTCTGGATCGTCAGGCCCTCGCCCGGGGCCAGCGCGGCGGTCAGGGCCCCGGGCACCAGAAGCGCCACATACACCTTGTGGCACCAAGGCGGCGCCATGGTCTTCGCCTGCGCCTCGGGCCCCAATCCTGGGTCGCCTTCCAGGGCGTCTGCGGGCCCGGTGTCGTGCGGGCCCTCCAGAGCCGCCGTGCTCTCTCTGAGTCGTGCGCTCAGCCAGCGGCGCGTGGCCCGTTGGCGCGCGCAGACCAGCAGGCCGCTGGTGAACCGCCCCAAGCGATGCACAGGCCGGGGCACCCCCCGGGGATCCCCGCCATGGCGGCGCTCCAACAGGCGCAGCACCGTGTGCTCCAGCCAGCCGCCAGCGGGCAGCACAGGCAGACCCGCGGGCTTGTCCATCACAAGCAGATCTCCGTCGTCATGCAGCACCCGCCAGGCGGCGGGCACCGCCGCTTCCCGCCAGGGGGGACGACGCCAGATGAGCTGATCGCCAGGCCCCAGGGGGCCGTCGGCGGTCAAGAGCTGGCCATTGCGCCAGATTTCACCCGCAGACAGGCGCCTCTGCCACACGGCCAGGGAGCTGTGGGGATGGCGGGCAGCGTAGAAGGCCGTGGTGCTCGCTGTGGCGACATCCACCCGATCGCGGTAATGGAAGCCCGCATTGCGTGCTGCGGGCAGCCAGCCGGCGGGCACAGCCCCGATGGTGACGCCGTTCGGCAGGCCTGTCTCACCAACCGTCTCCCACTGCGCGGGCTTCATCCAGGCTGCGGGGCTTCACTCCACCAGGCCATGCTCCAAGGCGTGGCGCACCAGCTCTGTCCGGCTGGAGGTACCCGTCTTGATGAACAGTCGACTGACGTACTTCTCCACATTGCGGATCGACGTGTCGAGCTGGCGGGCGATCTCCTTGTTCATCAGGCCTTCCGCCACCAGTTGCAGCACACTCGCCTCCCGGGGGGTGAAATCGAAGGCCAGGGCAGGCGCCTGCTTCTTCACGCCGCCGGTGCCGAGCATGGAGCGGATCTCGGTGATCTGCTTGGCCATCTGGCCGATATCAGCATCGGCGAAGCGGGCCGCTTCCGCCAGCAGCCGCTCCTGGCGCCGCACCACGTTGCGCAGCCGCGCCACCAGTTCATCCGGATCAAACGGCTTGGGGATGTAGTCATCCGCCCCGGCGGTGAAGCCGGCGATGCGATCGGCCGTCATGCCCTTTGCGGTGAGAAAGATCACCGGGGTGCCCCCCAGACGCTCGTCGGCTCGCAGGCGTTTCAACAGCCCGTAGCCATCACAACGGGGCATCATCACGTCAGTGATCACCACATCGGGCACGAGCTGCTGGGCCTGGGTCCAGCCGTCTTCGCCATCGTTGGCGGTGCTCACCTGAAAGCCTTCGTCTTCCAGAAACGCTTTCACAGCGGTTCGCAGACCCGGTTCGTCATCCACCAGCAACACCCGCACCGGGGGCCGTTCCGCCTCCGGACTCGCCGTTTCGGGCTGGAGCTCGCCAGCGGGGTCGGAGCCGGTGGCGTCAGCGGGGGGTGAGGGAGCCATGGGAGAAGGCGACCATCTCAGCCTAGGGACGGCGGGCGCCAGGCACCACCTGTTCCCTTTCCCTCAGCAGGCCGCTGTAGCCCAGGCGCCGCGCTTCCAACCCGAGCGTGGCCGGATCCCCGCCAGCCCGCTCAGGGAAACAGGCGGCCCACCAGATCTGGTGATCGAGCTGATTGCCGGGGGTGATCGGGCCACCTGGATTGAGCTCCCGCAGGATCAGCACGCCTTGGCCGCCGCCGCTGCCACCTGTGATCCGCATCGGTTGCCTCGGGCTGCAAGCGAGCACGTCAGTGGAGACGAACACCCGATCCTCCGTCTGCTCCCAGATCTTGAGACGCCACACCTGGGGTTGGCTCGGGTCCTGCTGGCGGCCGTAGACCCCCAGGCGCCAGCGTCCCTTGAGGGTGGACTTCTTCGCCAACACCACCAGATCCGGGGGAGGGGGAGGGTCGTTGCCAAAGTCCTCGTCCACGGGGGAGGGAGGGGACTGGGCTGGAGCTGGCTGACCTGGCTGCGCCGGGGCCAAGCCGGCTCGGGCGGGTTGGGTCGAGGTCGGGAGGGCTGGCGCACTCCCCGCCACCAGCGCCGACACAACAAGCAAAGCCCGCAGCGAAGGCCGCCAGCGCGGCGCCAAGGGCGGCGGCCATGGCTTCGAAAAGAGGTTTGTCAGCATGGCGTCATGCTGACGTATCTCGATCACCACGCCACCACCCCCTGTGCCACGGCGGTACTGGAGGCGATGGCCCCCTGGTGGCAGGAGCACTTCGCCAATCCCTCCAGCCGTCTCTACCGTCCGGCATTGGCGGCGGCCGCCGCCGTGGAGCATGCCCGCGCCCAGGTGGGCCAGGCCCTGGGCCTGGGCGAAGAGGCGGTGGTGTTCACCAGTGGCGCCACCGAGGCCAACAACCTCGCCCTGCGGGGCGCGGTGGAAGCGGCCGTGGTGGCGGGCACCCCGCGCCGCGGCCTGGTCACCCTGGCCACGGAGCATCGGGCCGTGCTTGATCCCCTCGCCGCCCTGGCGCGCCAGGGCGCTCCCCTCACCGTCCTGCCGGTGCAAGCCGATGGCCTGGTGGATCTGGATCGCCTCGCCGCTGCCCTCACACCAGAGACCCTGCTGCTCTCGGTGATGGCCGCCAACAATGAGATCGGGGTGCTGCAACCCTTGGCCGCGATCGCCGCCCTCTGTCGCCACCAAGGGGTGCTGCTGCACTGCGACGCCGCCCAGGCCGTTGGCCACATTCCTCTGTCGATGGCGGGGCTGGGGGTGGATCTGCTCAGCCTTAGCGGCCACAAGTTTTACGGGCCGAAGGGAGTGGGGGCGCTCCTGATCCGCCCGGGCGTGGCCATCGCGCCCCAGCAGCTCGGGGGCGGCCAGGAGCGAGGCCTGAGGGCCGGCACCCTGCCGGTGCCGCTGATCATCGGCCTGGCCGCCGCCCTGGGCCTGGCCCAGGCGGATCGCCAGGAGCGGGCGGAGCGGTTGGCACGCCTGCGGGATCTGCTCTGGCGGCGGCTGGAGGCGATGGGAGGGATCCAGCGCAACGGCTCGGCCCACCACTGCCTGCCCCACAACCTCAACATCACCGTGGCGGGCGTGGATGGCAGCCGGTTGCACCAGGTGCTGCGGCGGCGGTTAGCGGTGAGCAGTGGCTCGGCCTGCAGCCAGGGCAGCCCCTCCCACGTGTTGGCCGCCCTGGGGCGCAGCCGACAGGAGGCGGCGGCCAGCATTCGTTTCGGCCTGGGCCGTGACAGTGGGGAAGCGGCGGTGCAAGCGGCGGTGGCGGCGGTGGCAGACGCGCTGTCCACGCTCAGGCGTCCCGTCTAGTATGCAGTCCCACAAGTTCATGCGTCACCTTCGGCTTGGTCCGTGCCTCCAGATGCCCTACTCAGCAAGGGCTCCGGGCGAGACACCCATCAAAGGATCGACGGTGCATTTGCGGGACTGCACACTAGCAGCTGGCTCG
>JBKDSV010000147.1:0-24963 GCA_046340795.1 Cyanobacteriota bacterium
CCATACGACTTCTGGCCGTCCGAAGTCGCCCAATCGAAGCAGCCAGAACTCCTTCTTGGTTGGAGTGAAACCATCAAAAAGGGCGAGAGTCATTGCCGGAGCTGGTTTTTGAGCGCTCGTCCCACCCCTGAACGGATACCCGCTGAAGGGTGCTCCAGAGCCTCCTTAAAGCAGCTCCAAGCTGCCCTGCTGACCATCGAGACGGGCCAGCCGTCCGAGGGGCAAGGCCAGGTTGGGTCGGCCATGGCCGACCGGCAGATGGCCCACCAGAGGCACCCCCAGGTCGGCCAGACGATCCCGCAGCACCTCCTCCATGCTCAGATCGCCAGGAAGGATGTCATCGCCTCGCCAACGGAAGTGACCCAGCCCCACCCCCACAACCCCTTGAAGCACCCCACTGCAGCGCCACTGGGTCAGCAAGCGATCAACCCGGTAGGGCTCCTCTCCCACGTCCTCCAGCACAAGCAGGCAGCCCGCGAGGCGGGGAAACCAGGGCGTGCCGATCAGGCTGGTCGCCACGGTGAGGTTGCTCACCACCAGGGGCCCGCTTGCCCTTCCAGCTTGCCAACCCTCACCCCGCAGGGGGGGAACAGCTTCGGCGCGCAACAGGCGCCGCAATCGCTCCCATTGCTCGGCATCGCCCCCGGGGCTGCCATGCACCGCCCCCCCCACGCCAGCGGCAAACTGGGCCAGAAGCAAGGCTCTGGCATCGGAGTAACCCACAAGCCAGCGTGGTGTCGCCGGCGGACGCCAGCCCCGCTCCAGCAACCGGGCGCTGCCCCAGCCTCCGGCGACGCTCACCACGGCAGCCACCGCCGGATCCGTCATGGCCTGCGCCAGGCGCCTGAGCCGCTCGCCATCGGGTTCTGAGAACCAACGCCAGCGACCCTGAATGGCCGCAGGCACGGTCAGCGTCCAACCCGCGGCGGCAAAGCGTCCCCGTAAGGACTCCGCCTGCCGCTGGGGGTCCTCCCACCAGGTGCCCGGGGCGATCGCCATCACCTGGCTTCCCGTCTGCACAGGTGGTGGCATCGGCAAGGGCTGGCGCCGGGAGCCTGCAGCGGCCAGGCCCCCGGCGCCGCCCCGGCCAATGGCGGCAGAGCCGCTGATCAGAGCCAGCCAGCCACCCAGAAGGGGCCGTCTGCGCATGCCTCAGGCCCGACCGAGGGAGGCCAGGAGAGCGCGACCGTCCAGGCCGCCAAGGGCGGGGTCGCAGGCCCGTTCCGGATGGGGCATCAGCCCAAGCACATTGCCAGCCTCATTGCAGAGACCCGCCACATCCCCCACGGAACCGTTGGGATTGTGGCGATATCGCAGCACCACCTGGCCGCGGTCCAAAAGACGGTGCAAGGTTGGAGTCTCCACCTGGTAGCGGCCCTCCCCATGGGCGATGGGCAACACAATGGTGTCTGCCTCGCTGTATCCCTGCAGCCAGCCACAGCACCCTGGCCTGACCTCCAAAGTGGTGGGCTCGCAGCGGAAATGCAGATCACGGTTGCGGGTCAAAGCGCCGGGCAGAAGCCCCATTTCGGTGAGCACCTGAAAGCCATTGCAGATGCCCAGGACCGGTCCGCCGCCACTGGCGAAATGGTGCACCTCCTGGAGGATGGGCGCAAAACGGGCGATGGCGCCACAACGCAGATAATCCCCGTAACTGAAGCCACCCGGCAGCACCACGGCCTCCACACCGCTCAGGTCGCGCTCCTCGTGCCAGAGGAAGCGGGTGGGCTGGCCCAGACAACCCTCCAAGGCCCAGCGCAGATCCCGATCACAGTTGGAGCCGGGAAACACCACGATGCCGATGGTCATGCCCGCTCCGCAGCCTCCGCCAGATCAAGGGTCCAGTCTTCGATCACGGGATTGGCCAACAAGCGGTCGCTGAGCAACTCCAGCTGTTGCTGGGCCAAGGCCCGATCGGGCGCCTCCAGCTCCACCTCGATCGCCTTGCCGATGCGCAGCCGCTGGATCCCCGCCACTCCCAGACGCGTCGCCGCCGCGCGGGCGGCCTCGCCCGCAGGATCCAGCACAGAGGGCCGCAGAGACACCTGGACCCGGGCACGAAAGAGAGGCACCAGCCGCACGGCAACCACCCGATCTTCGCAGCCCGCCGGACCTGACGTCTTCTCGGGCCTGTCTCGGCTGCTGCTGGCCTGTCTGGTGAGCTGCCAGATCCTCAGCCCGGCCGCCCATGGCCAGGGGCAACCGATCCAGCTGGACTGTCGCCTGGGTCCCGGAGCCTGGCAGGCCTGTCAGATGGTGATCATCGACCCGGGGCGGGAGTGGTTTCTGGTGGTGGGGAAGCGCCGCTATCGCTTCCAACACGACGGCACGGGGCAGATGCGGATGGCCGTGGACGGGCGCTGGCGGGAGGTGACCCCCCGCTGGGAGGAGGGAGGACACCTCTGCTGGGATGGGATTTGCGCCAGGGGTGAGCTTCCTCTGGATTGAGGGCGCGGTCGCCTCAAGCCACGGGCAAGGAGGCAGGGCGCGACAGGCCGGTGGTGGGCCAGAGGGCTTCAGAGGCGGCCTCCAAGGCACCCCGCTGGGCCGCGGGCACCAGAGCCACCAGCTCCAGAGCAGGACATCCGGGATCCGGGTTGGCCATTCCCTCATACCAACACTCCCGACGCGGCCCCACCGCCTCACGTTGGAGCGCCAGGCGCTAGCCGGGGTCATGCAGCCGCCCTTTGAGGCGGAGCACAGGCTGGTGTTGCAGCAGCTCCCGCAGGGCGGATTCCACCGCGGGGCGCGCCAGTGCGCCCCAGCGACGGATGACGAGAGATTCCATGGCGACATGGACGTGATCATGGGGAGAGCTCTCCGCCGATGCACCGGCCTGCGCAGGCGGAGGATCCTCCAAGCGCGCCTCCTGCCGGCTCTCTCCACCCAAGAGCAGCTCGGCGGGCAGGGCGCCGCGCGCCATGGGCACCACGGGGGTGCCCGCGCGCACCTTGCCGGCCAGGGCGGCCATCACCGCTTCCAGTTGGGCGGGCGCCACGGTGTCGGCCCGGCTGACCGCCACCACATCCGCGATCTCCAGCTGCTCGTCGAACAGCTCCTCCAGGGAGGAGAGGTGTTCCAGACTGGGATCGGCCTGGCGTTGCAGTTCCACGGCCGCCCCATCTCCGACCACATGCCCGGTGGCCAGTGCCTCCCCGTCCACCACCGTGACCACCGCGTGCACCCGGGTGCGGGTGCGCACCGCGGGCCATTGGAAGGCGGCGACCAAGGGCTCCGGCAGAGCCAGACCGCTGGTCTCCACCACCAGGCCATCCAGTTGGTCGGCCCGCTCCAGCAGGCGTTCCATGGTCGGGAGAAAGTCGTCCTGCACGGTGCAGCAGAGACAGCCGTTGGTGAGCTCCACAAGGCGATCCTCCAGCTCCTCCTCGGGGCAGAAGCCGCAGTGCGACAGAAGTTCGGCGTCGATGCCGACATCGCCGAACTCATTGACGATGACGGCCAAGCGCTGACCGCTGTGGAGCAGGAGATGGCGCAACAGCGTCGTCTTGCCTGCGCCCAGAAAGCCCGTCACCAGCGTGACCGGCAAACGGGATGGGGGAGAGAACACCATCTCAAGCCACCAGGGCGGACCAGGTCCAGGCCGCTCCGCAACCGATCAGCCCCGCGGCGATCAGGGCGCGGCGCTGGGGGCTGAGGCCAGCGGCCAGGGAGCGCAGCAGGGTAAGCGCCAACAGGAGCAGACCCCCCTGGCTCACCAGCAGTCCCAAGCCGTAGAACACCAAGGGAGCCTGACTCCAGCCAATCACGGTGTCGCTGAGCACATAGCCGTGCAGGGCGATGGCGGGCAGAAGCAGGGCCTTGGGCCAGTGGTTCAACCAGATCAGAGCCACCACCACCAGGCTGAAGGCCACGGCCGCCTCGGCGATGGCCAGGCCCGGAAGCACCAGACCCACCACGCTGCCAAGCAGGCCCGTGGCCAGAAGCGCCAGCAGCCAGGGAGCCCGCCGCTGCAGGCCCACCAGGGAGAGGGCGCAGAGAAAAAGCAGATGGTCAGGGCCCAGGATCGGATGGGCGAGACCGCTGAGAAAGCCCGTCAGCGGTGATGGCGCCAGCTGGACCAGGGCCATCAGGTGGTGGGCCCGGGCCGGGACGGCCACAGCCAGGCTGAGCGGAACCAGACCCATCGCCGCAAAGAGGAGCCAAAGCCGAGACCCCGGTCGCGGCTGGAGGGAGATTGTCATGGAGAAGGCCGGTCCTCGCCGGGCTGGAAGTGGGTGGGTATCGGCGGGCGTTCTGACTGGATCGTCAAGGCGACCTTCACAGCTGCGGGACAGTGCCGGTCTCGGGAGCGAGCGCCCTACACCGATCTTTCCCCGTTTCCTCCGTGGGCTGATCCCCCACAGAACCGATGGAGGGCAATCTACCGAGCCTTTCTCAATCACACTCCAGGCTGTCTTTTGTCGTGACGCCGGTTCCAGGATGGATGCCCTCCGCCCGGGCACAGAGGGCTCGGCGCTGGGCACGGTCGAGCACCGCCCCGCTGAAATCGGCGTTGGCGATGCGCGCGTCGCCGAAACGGCTCTGCATCAACATCGCGTTGCGCAGCAGAGCGCCGCGCAGATCGGCCTGCTCCAGGCGGCTGGCGAACACCACCGCATCCTGCAGATCCACATCCCGCAGATCGGCGCCCTTGAGGTTGCTGCCATTGAAGACGGCCCCCCGCAGATCGGCGCCGTGGAGATCCACCCCCGCCAGGTCCGACTTGAGAAACTCCTGTTGCTGGAGGTTGCGGCCATGCATGTCGGGCTCAATCTGTTGCAGGGCGCGCTGCCCCCTGAGCTCCGGGGCTGTGATCGCCCAGGCCGTCGGAACCGCCGACAGAACCAGCAGCAGGGCCAGGAGCAGGGCCGCGGGCAGGAGCCGGCCCAGACCGGGCGAACGGCGGGATGGGGAGCGACCTTCCCCTGGATGGGCGCCCGTGGTGGCGGCCTCATTTGGCATGGCTTCAGCCTTACGCTTCGGACTTAAGTTATGGCAGCCATGGCTCTGTCTTTGCGGGTGGTGGTCCCTCCACACCCCCTGATCGCCCACTGGCTCACCATCCTGCGGGACGACGCCACTCCCGCCCCCCTCTTCAGCACCGCGATGGGCGAACTGGGGCGCTGGCTCACCTACGAGGCCCTGCGCGATTGGTTGCCTCACTGCCCCGTCACGGTGCAAACCCCCGGGGGGCCCTGTGAAGGCTCGATCATCGATCCCTCCGTTCCTCTGTTGGCCGTCCCCGTCCTGCGCGGTGGCCTTGGCCTTTGGGATGGCGCCCGGGCCGTCGTGCCCGCCGCTCGCGTCTGTCATGTGGGGATCGACGCCCCCCCTCATGCCGCGGCGCACTGGTATCTCGATGATCTGCCCGCCGCGATCGGCCCGCGGGTGGGGGTGCTGGCCTGGCTGCCCCAGCTGGCTTCCGGCCGCACCCTGCTCGCCTTGTTGGCTCGCCTGGAGGAAGCCGGCGTCCAGGGTCCGCGATTGCGGGTGATCACCAGCGTCGCGGCGGCGCCGGGGTTGAAGGCCGTGGGCGAGGCGGTTGCGGAGCTCACCCTCTACTGCGCCTGCATTGATCCCGAGCTGAGCGACCAGGGGCAGATCCTGCCGGGATTCGGTGATCCGGCACGGCGCCTCTACGGCCACCCCTGCGCGGATCCGCAAACCGCCCAAGCCCCTTAAGGTGGGGGTTCTCTGGCTTCCGCGCCTCCCTATCCATGGCCGAACCCCAGCGCCAGCCCACCGCCCCCGCTGGCAGCGTGCTGCTGGGTGCAGCGGTGGTCGGGGCCCTGGCGGGCGCCGGAGGTCTGGCTTGGTGGCTGTGGCGTCAGAGCCGGCGGCGCGCCTCCCTCCCGCGGGAAGGCCCGTGGTCCGAACCCTCCCCCTTGGGCGCAACGGCCAGCAGGGGCGGCTTTGCCGAGGGGCCGGCCCAACGGGATGCCTTGCCCGATCGGGTGCAGCAACTCAATCAAGCGATTGAGGAGGTGCGCCGACAGCTGGAGTCCCTCCACTCCCAACCTTGAGAGCCGGTCCGGCCACCGCCCGGCCTGCCTCAGTAGGGTCGAAGCGTCTGAGCAAGCCGTCATGTTGCGATCCGACGCCATCACCAGGGGGATCCAGCGCTCTCCCAACAGGGCCATGTTGCGGGCCGTGGGATTCGCGGATGAGGATTTTGGCAAGCCGATCATCGGCATTGCCAATGGCTACAGCACGATCACTCCCTGCAATGTGGGGCTGAATGATTTGGCGCGGCGGGCCGAGGAGGCGACACGCCAGGCCGGAGGGATGCCGCAGCTGTTTGGAACCATCACCGTCAGTGACGGCATCTCGATGGGCACGGAGGGGATGAAGTATTCCCTGGTGTCCCGTGAAGTGATCGCCGATTCCATCGAGACGGCCTGCAATGCCCAAAGCATGGATGGTGTGCTGGCGATCGGAGGCTGTGACAAAAACATGCCCGGAGCAATGCTCGCCATTGCCCGCATGAACATTCCCGCAATTTTTGTTTATGGCGGCACGATTAAGCCAGGCAAATTGAATGGGCACGACCTGACGGTCGTGAGTGCATTTGAAGCTGTCGGCCAAATCGCAGCCCAAAAGATCAACGAAGCTGAATTGCTGGCCATTGAAAAAAATGCCTGTCCTGGGGCAGGAAGCTGTGGCGGCATGTTTACTGCCAATACAATGAGTTCTGCCATTGAAGCCTTGGGCCTCAGCCTGCCAGGCAGCTCTACAATGGCTGCGGAAGATCCTGAAAAAGCAGACAGTGCAGCCCGTTCAGCAGAAGTGTTGGTGCAAGCAATTCAGGCCAACATTCGCCCCAGTGATCTACTCACCCGTGAAGCCTTTGAAAACGCCATCAGTGTGATCATGGCCGTTGGCGGCTCCACCAATGCCGTGCTTCATCTTCTGGCCATCGCTCGCACCGCCGGTGTGCCCCTGCACATCGACGATTTCGAGAGCATTCGCCAACGGGTGCCTGTGATCTGTGATCTCAAGCCCAGTGGTCGGTTCGTCACGGTGGATCTGCACCAGGCAGGTGGCATTCCCCAGGTGATGAAGCTGCTGCTCGACGCCGGCCTCCTCCATGGCGACTGCCGCACCATTGAGGGCCGCACCCTGCGGGAGGTGTTGGCCCCCCTCCCCTCGGCCCCGCCCCCGGGCCAGGCGGTGATTCGCCCCCTGAGCGACCCGCTCTACGCCAAGGGTCACCTGGCGATCCTCAAGGGCAATCTCGCCAGCGAGGGCGCCGTGGCCAAGATCAGTGGCGTCAAAAAGCCTGTGCTCACCGGCCCGGCGCGCGTGTTTGAGAGCGAAGAGGAGTGTCTGCAGGCGATTCTGGCTGGACGGATCCAGGCGGGTGATGTGGTGGTGATTCGCAACGAAGGCCCCGTGGGGGGGCCGGGAATGCGGGAGATGCTGGCTCCCACCTCCGCCATCGTGGGGCAAGGGCTGGGCGAGTCGGTCGCCCTGATCACCGACGGCCGCTTCTCCGGTGGCACCTACGGCCTGGTGGTGGGCCATGTGGCACCGGAAGCCGCTGTGGGCGGCACCATCGCTCTGGTGCAGGAGGGTGACAGCGTCACGGTGGATGCGGAGCGGCTGCTCATCCAGCTGAATGTGGACGACGCGGAGCTCACCCGACGCCAGGCCGCCTGGACCCGTCCCGCGCCCCGCTACCGCACGGGCGTTCTCGGCAAGTTCGCCCGGCAGGTCAGCTCCAGCAGTCAGGGGGCGGTGACCGACCAGCCTCCGGCTTGAACAAGGGCCCCTGGGGCAGGGGGCGGCAGCACCACCTCAGCCCGGAGCCAGGAGAGCCCGCAGGCGGCGGGCCAGGGCCTCCAGGGGCAGGCCGTCGCTGGGGCAGGGGCAGCGCTCACCTTGGGCCGTCATCCAGAGGGGATGGTTCCCTTGCCAAAGGATGGGACGGGTGTCGTCATCCCGCCAGGCCAGGGTGAGGTGGAGGTCTTCGCCACTGCGATACAGCTCCAACTCCAGGTCATGGGCCGCGAGGCGCTCCCCTGCGGGGGAGCGGGCCTCCAGTTTCAAGCTGCAATCGTCCCCGTCCGTGGAGGAGAGGAGCACCACACCATGCCGCAGGGGCTTGCGGCAAAGATCGGCGGCGGCGGCCACCAGACGGCTCAGATCTGTGTTGCTGGTCTCAATCCAGGGCATGGATCCCATGGAGTTCCAGCTGGATCGGACCGGGCCGAAATCCGGGATTGGGGCCACCGTCATCACTGAAGCGAGAGTGGAGCAGTTGCAAACGGGTGATCCGCGAGGGGTCGAAACGCAGCGGCAGACCCAGGGGCAGGCTCTCCAGCGGACGGGCCCGCAGGGAGGGAATCAAGGTCGCGAAGGGGATGGCCACCCGGCTCAGAGCCCCGGCCTCCGTGCTGAATTCCTTGACCCAGCGCAGGCCACCGGGAATCCACTCCGTGAGGCCTGCCACCCCATCGGCGCAGCCAACGGCCAGTTTGAAGCGCCGTCCCTCCCCCCGCAGCACCAGCTCCAGGCCGCTGGAACGGGAGAGATCGAGGGGAGGGGAGAACAGGGGAGACCGTACCGAGACGAACCCACCCCCCTCCTCCACGACCGTCCCTTCAAACCGCAATCCCTCAGGGCTCACGGTGCATTGGCCGCTGCTGCGTCCCCCCATCACGGTGTCGTTGAGGGCTTGCCATCCGGCAAACCCCGTTCCTTGCACAAGGCAGCGGGATGGCGCCGGGGAGGACGGAGGAGGTGATGCGAGCCGGGAATCCATGGGAGGAAGAGGTCCGCTGACGAACCCTGTGCTGGGCTCAGTCTGGCGCCGACCGCAGGCCCCTGGCGCTCGATGCCCGGCTCGCAAGCCAGAGGCCCTCAGGCCGTGACCCGTTCAGGACAGCCGGCGGCCGCTTCGGCATCGGCCAGGATCAGCACCTCCGAGTGGGGGCGCACCAGGCGGGCGGGAGTGCGCTCCTCCGATTCCCCGCCATCGAGCAGCCTGCTGAGCGCCTCCCTCTTGCCAGCGCCGCTCACAAGGAAAATCACCTTGCGGGCGGCGCAGAGCACGGGAGCGGTGAGCGTGATCCGCGGCAGTCCCTTCCCCTCTCCGGTGGTGACCCAGCGATCTCGCACAAGAGGAGCGGAGGTTCCAGGAAACAGGGACGCCGTGTGACCGTCCTCCCCGAGACCGAGCAGCACGAGGTCGAGGGATGGCGGCTCGCCACCACAGAGCCGCACAAGCAACGCGGCGTAGCTCTCGGCCCCCAGCTCTGGCGAAGCCAGCTGGGTGGGCACCGGATGAAAGCAGGCCTGACGCCCGGGCCCCCGGGCCAGGAGGGATTCGCGCAGCAGACGCGCATTGCTGGAGGGATCCTCCGCACTGACCCAACGTTCATCTCCCAGCAGCACATCCACCCGTTCCCAGGGAAGATGCTCCTCCCCGAGGTGGGCGTAGGCCTGCCTGGGGGTGGTGCCCCCCGCCAGGGCGATCTGGGCACGGTCCCGCTCGGCGAGGGCCAGGTCGATGGTCAAGGCCACCTCGTCGGCGGCATGGCGGGCGAGGGCTTCAGCCCCTGAGGCGACAACAAGGCGGTAAGACGTCATGGCAGCCACTCGGTGTGAAAGGGTCCAGGACGATCCGTGCGCTCGTAGGTATGGGAACCAAAGCAGTCGCGCATCGCCTGCACCAGATTCTGCGGCAGACGTCCGGTGCGGTAGCTGTCGATGTAGTCGAGGGTGCTGCTCAGGCAAGGCAGGGGAAGGCCCGCCAGGGCCCCACCCGCCACCACCTGACGCAGGCCCGGCAGGCGACGGTTGACCTGCTCGGCAAACCAGGGATCGATCAGCAGATTCGGCAGGGCGGGATTGGCGGCATAGGCATCCTGGATGCGCTGCAACAGGCGAGCCCGAATGATGCAGCCCCCTTTCCAGATCTGGCCGATGGCACTGAGATCGAGGTTGTAGTCGTGCAGGCTGGAGGCTTCCCGCAGCAGAGCCATGCCCTGGGCGTAACTGGCCATGCAGGCCAGGATGCAAGCGTCTTGCAGGAGCGGCAGGCCCTCGGCCGGATCACCGAGGGCAAAGGGAGCGGGGGCTGGTGAGGACAAAATGGTTTGCGCGGCGAGGCGCTCGCTGCGCAAGGAACTGAGCACGCGGGCGTTGAGGGCCGCGTAGATGGTGGGCACAGGGACCCCCATCTCCAGAGCGCTGACCACGGTCCAAAGGCCTGTGCCCTTCTGGCCGGCGGCATCGACGATGAACTCCACCAGATCTCCGCCTGTCTGCGGATCCTTGGTGCGCAGGCAGACCTCGGTGATCTCCACAAGGAAGGAGGCCAGCTCCTCGGTCTGGTTCCAAGCGGCCAGAACATCCGCCATGGCATCCCCGTCCATCCCGCCCTGCCGCTTCATCAGGTCGTAGGCCTCGGCAAGGATTTGCTCGATCCCGTACTCAATGCCGTTGTGGACGGTTTTGACGAAATGGCCCGCGCCCCCGGGGCCGATATAGGTCACACAGGGGCCGTCGTCCACTTGGGCGGCCATCTTGCGCACCATGCTTTCGATGGCTTGATAGGCGCTCAGCGTGCCACCTGGCATCATGCTGGGCCCCTCCAGGGCTCCTTTGGCGCCGCCGGAGACCCCCATGCCGATGAAACCAAAACTGCGGCTCTCCAGCTCCTTCACACGACGCTCGGTGTCGGTATAAAGAGAGTTGCCTCCGTCGATGAGCAAATCACCGTCTTCGAGCAGAGGCGAAAGCGTTGTGATCATGTCATCGACAGGTTGACCAGCCTTCACCATCAACAGGATGCGCCGAGGACGCTCCAACAAGGCCACAAACTCCTCAAGCGTCTTTGCGCCAACAATGTCCTTGCCAGCGCCGCGACCAGCGAGGAACTCCTCCGTTTTGGCGAAGGTGCGGTTGAAAACGGCGCTGGAAAAGCCATTGCGCTCCGCGTTGAGCACAAGGTTTTCGCCCATGACGCCGAGACCAACCAGACCAAAATGGGCCTTGCTCATGAAACGATCGAGGTTTGGGATACCAACCAGTGTGACGACCAGGCCAGCTCCAGGTCAGCCCATCGGCGGGCCCATGTCAGGAACTGCTCGCTTGCGCCCACGGCGCCCCTTCGCAGGCCAAGCCTTCTCCGCCTGCGAAGGGGCGGAGAAGGGCGAGGGTGTGACACCAGCAAAGCTCACAGCTACGAAACAGCCCACGGGAAGGGCCGCGGCAGGTGGAGGACAGGGGCGAACAGCAGGGACTAAATGACCGTGCCATCGGCAATGGTGCCGTTTTTCACCACAACGACAATGCCATTGCGGATATAGAAATTCAGCTCCGGCCGATCGGCTTCCTCCACGTGATCCTTGTTGACAATGGTGACGTTGCGACCAATTCGGACATTTTTATCCAAAATCGCCCGTTTCACTGTTGTTCCTTGGCCCACACCAATCGGGATGCCGCCCCGCTCCCTGAGCACAAGGCGTTCCTGGGAGGATTCGAAGTAATCCGCCCCCATCACCAAGGTGTCTTGAAGCACCACCTCATCCTCCACGCGGGTGCGCACACCCAACACGCAATGGTGAATGCTGCAGGCCTTCAGCAAGGATCCCTCACCAACGATGGATTCGGTGACCTGAGCATCCTGCAGCTTGCTTGGCGGCAGATAGCGGGGACGGGTGTAGATAGGAAACTTCTCATCGTAAAAGGAGAAGGCAGGATTTGGCTGCTCCGTGAGGGCTAAATTCGCTTCGTAGAAGGCACCAATTGTTCCAATATCTTCCCAGTAATCATCAAAAAGAAAACTTTGCAGACGATCACCTCTACTGAGTGATGCCGGGATTAGTTCCTTGCCAAAATCGGTTGCTTGCGGATTGGCATTGAGCAGATCAAAAAGCGTTTCTCGGCTGAAGACATAAATCCCCATTGAAGCCAGAAAGGGTCTTTTTTCAGCTTCCTCAGCGGTTAGACCTAGTTGGGCCGTGTCCACTCTCATGGCATCCAGGGCCACACCCTTAGGCTTTTCTTTGAATTCAAGGATGCGGCCATCCGCTGCCGTGCGCATCAAGCCAAAACCCTCCGCTTGGGCAGCATCCACCGGGAGGGCGCCAACAGACAGCTGAGCTCCCGTATCAATATGGTGTTGCACAAACTTGCCATAATCCATTCGATAGAGCTGGTCACCAGAGAGGATGAGATAGTAATCAACATCCCATTCCTGAAAGAGCCACTGATATTTACGCACAGCATCCGCCGTGCCCTCAAACCAACTGGGACTATCGGGGGTTTGTTGAGCGGCAAGCACCTCGACAAAGCCCTGACCAAAACCAGCTGACAAGTTATAACTCATTGTCAGGTGACGGTTCAGGGAGGCGCTATTGAACTGCGTCAACACATAGATTTTGTTGATCTCTGAATTGATGCAATTAGAGATCGGTATATCAATCAATCGGTATTTGCCCGCCAATGGCACAGCAGGCTTGGCTCTCATTTTTGTCAACGGATAGAGGCGGGTGCCAGCTCCACCCCCAAGAATGATGGCCAGAACGCATTTCATGTTCGCCAAACTTCTTTCATGGCCTGCTGACCGTACCTGAGCACCATGCACAGATGGGAGTCACGGCGACACTTCGATGCACTTCTGTGTTGTGCGTCCATCGGCTCTCAGTCCTCATCCGGGGCATGACTCAGTGCAAACAACTCCTCCAACACCCGCATGGCCGCAAGCCGTTGACTCCTGGGCTGAGGCGAGCGCAGGTGGGTCACGGGCCCGTGAAGAATCTTGTTGACGATGCCCTTGGTCAGCGCTTCCACGACTTTGCGTTCCCGTGAGGAGAGATCAGGACCCATGCGGGACAGGGCCTTCTGCAGTTCCTGTTCACGGATCTCCTCCAGCTGCAGGCGCAGACGGTTCACCAGGGGAACGGCCTCCAAGCCGTCCCACCATTCGAGGAAGAGACGGGATTCCTCCTGCAGCAGGGCTTCCGCCTCGGCGGCGATTTCCTTGCGCGCCTCCTGATTGCGAGCCACCACCTCCTGGAGGTCATCGACATCAAAGCGGCTCACACCAGCCAGACCGGCAACATCCGCACTGATGTTGCGGGGCACTCCGATATCAATCAGCATCAGGGACGAGCGACGGTTGAGCTTGCCCAGCCGCTCACGGCTGATCATCGGTTCCTCGGCGGCGGTGCTGGTGAACACCAGGGAACAGGTGCTCAGGCAATGGTCGAGATCCTCCAAGGGACGACACTGCATGGGCAGATCCGGAAAGTCAGCCGCCAGGGTCTCGGCCCGGGCCAGGGTGCGATTGAGCAGCACCGCTCCCGGACATCCCTTGGAACGCAGGTGTTGCAGCAGGAGACGGGCCATCCTGCCCGCCCCCACCACGGCCACCTGCTCCTGATCCAGGGGCACCAGTTCCTCCAGCCCACGGGCTTGGCCCACCTTCAGCTGGGCCAGTTCCACAGCCGCAGAACTGATCGACACCGCCCCTGTGCCGAGATTGGTCTCCGAGCGCACACGCTTGCCCGTGCTGACGGCCTGGTTGAGCAGCCGGTTCAAAATCGGACCGATGGAGCGATATTCCTGCCCCAACCGCACCATCTTCTTCACCTGGGACAGGATTTGTCCCTCTCCCAACACCAGGCTGTCGAGCCCTGCGGCCACCCGCAACAGATGGGCCACCGCGTCGACATGGTGATAAGTGAAGAGGTGGGGCGTCAGGTCTGGCAGCGCCAAACCCGACATCTGACAGAGGAAGCTTCCCACCGCCTCGATGCCCTGCTCCGGATGGCGGAGCAGGGCATAGATCTCCAGACGGTTGCAGGTGCTGAGAATGGAAGCCTCCAAAACCTGCTCATCAGCCCTGAGCTGGTGCAGAGAGGCTTCCATCGCCTGTTCAGAAATGCTCAGCCGCTCCCGCAGTTCAACGGGAGCCGTCCGGTGGCTGAGACCGATAACGGCGATGTGCATGGAGCGGGGCTGAGAACGATGAACGTGGACCAACAGACCTAGGACAGGCCCACCCGCTTCGCTCCCGGTTTGATGTGCACCGTATCGATGAAGCGGGCGGTGTTGTCGAGAGAGGAGATGATCAGGCTGCTGGTGCGGGTGCAGTCAGACTCGAACTTGACTCCCTTGAACAGAAGACCGTCCGTGATCCCCGAGGCGGCGAACACCACATGCGATCCACTGGCCAGTTCAGCGGCTTCGTACACCCGATCCGGATCTGTAATGCCCATCTCCGCCAGACGCGCCAAGTTGCCCTCACGGGTCAACCCTTCCCACTCCTTGGTTTGAGCCACCGCAGGGTCGTAGACGAGCTGACCCTGGAAATGACCGCCCAGACAGCGCATGGCCGCAGCCGAAATCACCCCCTCCGGAGCAGCGCCAATGCCCATCAGCGCATGGGTGCCGCTGCCGTCAAAACCACAGGCGATCGCAGCGCTCACATCGCCATCGCTGATGGGCTTGACCCTGGCTCCGGCTGCGCGGATCTCGGCGATCAGTCCCTTGTGGCGGGCCCGGTCCATGCAGACGATCACCAGTTCATCGATTGCCAAACCCAGGCACTCCGCCAGGATCTTGAGGTTGTCCGTGGCCGTGTTGCGGATGTCCACCTTGCCCTTGGCCGCTGGGGGTGCGGCCAGCTTGTTCATGTAGAAGTCGGGAGCGTTGAAGAGACCGCCGCGCTCGCTAGCCGCCAACACCGCCATGGATCCATCCTGCGCATTGGCACAAAGATTGGTTCCTTCGCAGGGATCGACCGCGAAATCCACCCCCGGGCCGACGCCGCTACCCACTTCCTCGCCGATGTAGAGCATGGGAGCCTCGTCCCGCTCGCCCTCGCCAATGACAATGCGGCCTTGCATGGCGATTCGTCCCATGCGCTCGCGCATGGCCTCGACGGCCGCCTGGTCAGCCTCGTTTTTTTTACCATGGCCGGTCAGGTGGGCCGAAGCGATGGCGGCCTGCTCAACGACCTCGAGCAGTTCCTGGATGATGGTGCGATCCACGGGAAGCGGGCAAGGGAAAAGCCTCAGGAAGAACGGGCAAAGGGGGGAGGCTCATTGCTGGAGCTGTCTCGCCGAAGCCTGAAAAGAGACCATTGTCTGGTCTCAAACCTTGAAGCGGCGCCATCGTATCAGTGCCTGCGACCGGTTCCCGGCGAGCCGTGCGGGCCAGGACCTGCGGGAGGGCCGCAGACAAGGAAAGGGTGCGGCGGTGTGACTAAAATCCCGGGGCCGTCGCCCCATGAGACCCATGAGCACAAAGTCCCTCGTGGTCGCACCATCGATCCTCTCTGCCGATTTTTCTCGTTTGGGTGAAGATGTGCGTGCCGTGGATCAAGCGGGGGCCGACTGGATCCATGTGGATGTGATGGATGGCCGTTTTGTGCCGAACATCACCATCGGCCCGCTGATTGTGGAAGCATTGCGACCTGTGACCGCCAAGCCACTGGATGTGCACCTGATGATTGTTGAGCCAGAGAAATATGTGCCGGAATTTGCTAAAGCAGGAGCAGACATCATCAGTGTTCAGGTTGAAGCCTGTCCCCACCTGCATCGCAACCTGGCTCAAATCAAGGAACTCGGTAAAAAAGCGGGTGCTGTTCTAAACCCAAGCACGCCAATCGATACTCTTGACTATTGCCTGGAGCTTTGTGATCTGGTGCTGATCATGAGCGTTAACCCAGGCTTTGGCGGGCAGAGTTTCATCGAAAATCAGGTAAAGAAAATCCAAGATCTTCGCCGTTTGTGTGATGAAAGAGGCTTGGACCCCTGGATTGAGGTGGATGGTGGCATCAAGCCAGCCAACGCTTGGAAGGTGCTTGAGGCCGGAGCCAATGCGATTGTCTCTGGATCTGGAGTATTCGGTGCCAACGATTACGCCGAAGCCATCCGTGGCATCCGGGCCAGCCGCCGTCCGGAGCCGGCATTGGTCTGACCCCCAAGCCAGGGGGCCAGTTTGAACCCAACGGCACCTTCAACGGAAGGTGCCGAAAAACCAGCCATAGCTGTGCAAGCCAATGCCAAGCAGGTTGACGCCGATATAACAAACCGCGATCACCACCAGACCGGCTGCGGCCAGCAAGGCAGGCTTGCGCCCCTGCCACCCCCGGACCAGGCGGGTGTGCAGGTAGGCCGCATACACCAACCAGGTGATGAATGCCCATGTTTCCTTGGGGTCCCAACTCCACCAGGCTCCCCAGGCCTCATTCGCCCAGACCGCACCACTGATTAAACCAACAGAGAGCAGCAAAAAACCGACTGTGATGGTGCGATAGCTGAGGCTGTCCAATTCCTCACTGGAGTTGAACGCTGTGCTCTGCAGATGGGTTTGCGCTGGGGTTGAGGTGATCCCTTCAGCCTGACGAAAGCTGCCCGTGCCAATGGAACTGCTCCTCAGTTGCAACACATGCGCACGATCTGTGAACAGAACCGCGACACTCAAGAGAGAGCCCACCAACAGGGCGGCATAGCTCAACATGATGACGCTCACATGCATCACCAACCAACTGGAGCGCAAGGCGGGAACAAGGGGGGAGGCGCCTTGCAACCGCTCTGGCAGGGCGAAACTGGCAAAGGCGACACATCCCAGGGCCATCGGCGTCGCGGCGGCCGGCACTAGGGGGTTGGGCCATGACCGCTCAACCAGCAGCTGGGTCAGCGTGCACCCCCAGGCAAGGAAACAAAGGGATTCATAAAGATTGCTGATCGGGAAATGACCCGCATCCCACCAGCGCAACAGCAATTGCGCCGTGAGGCAAAAGTTCGCGCTGGCCACCAGCACACGCACCAGAGGGCTGGGGCGTCCAGCACTCACAAACCAGAAGGCGGCGGGAAGGGCCAACAGCAGCAAGGAAAAGGCGATCAGTCCAAGACCAAGAACAGGATCCGCCGCCAGAACGGGCACTGACACGACGAGCAAGAAAGAACATCCCCAGTTTGCCGCTTCGTGGGAGGCGCCGCGCTGGCATCAACGGCTGGACTGACGCAAAAGGATGACCCCGGCAGTGAGACCAATCAACACCGGCATCCAGGCAGAGAGGAAAGGTGTTAAGGAGCCCGTGATTCCCAGGGAGCTAAAAATAAATGACATCAAATAATAGGCAAAGATTAGCAATACACTGATGCCGAATCCCTGACTTCGACTCGTTCTGGCATGGGGACGCACTCCAAGACTGCTGCCAATCAGCCCAAAGACAAAACAAATCGCGGGAAAGGCAAACTTTTCTTGTATGCGCACACGGATTCGGCGTGCCTCCTTTTTATTATTGGCTTGATTTAGCAATCGCTCAGCCCGCAATGCTTGTCCAACAGTCATGGTGGCAGGATCTGTAGGCAATTTGGCAACTTCAAGCAAATCTCGGGTCAAGGGATAGAAATAGCGATCAAACACAGCGGATGTGGTTGCTCCAGTTTTTTCATCGAGACTAACAATACGCCCGTCAAAAAATTCCCACATGGCTTGTTGCTCATTCCATTTTCCACGCTTGGCCATGAGCATCTGACGCTGACCCAAGCGAGAAAAATCCAGCAGACTCACATCTAACATTTCCCCACGACGGAACATACGTGAGTAGAAAAGATGGGTCAAAGCACGTCTTTTTTCACCTTCGTCTGTTTCTAATCTGCCAAACCTTGAATAAATGATATTATCACCTCGTTCGTTCGTCAAGGCCTTGCCCAAGGCCGTTTCCAGGCTTTGGGTAGCCATGAGATTGGTGCGGGGAACAATCAAGTCATTGAAGATAAATGTCAGCAGGCTCATGAACAAAGACAACAACAGCGCTGGCAGCACGATGCGCCACGTTCTGATGCCCAGGCTTCGCAGGGCAGTCAGTTCAGAGCTGCCTGAAAGCCGGCTGAAAGCCAAAAGAGTGGCCATGAGGGTGGCCATGGGAAACGCTAAGACCAGAAACCCGGGCAGGCGAAGAATGAGCACCTCCACCGCCGTCTGGACCGGCAAACCTGACTCAGCAATCCGACGCACAAGCTCAAAGACAACACCAACCGAGAGGGAAACGGCGGTAAAGGCAGCGATGCCAAACAGGAGAGGTCCCAGCAGCTCGTTGAGCAGCCATCGATCAAGAAGAGGAAGAGACCACCTCTTTTTCAAGAGCAGATAAGGGCGAATCCGGAGAAAAAACTCCTTTCCTTCCGATGGAAAGTTCAGCAGATGGGACACTTGCATTATAGTTTAAACGCTTCTCCCAGATAATGACGACGAACCAAGGGATCGCTCGCCAACTGCTCTGATGACCCCGATGCCAAGATGCGTCCGTCGGTCATAATGTAAGAACGATCAGTAATGGCTAGGGTCTCTCGAACATTATGATCCGTAATCAAAATTCCCATCCCCTTGGCGCGAAGACCATGGATCAACTCTTGCAGGTCGGCCACAGCTAAAGGATCCACCCCCGCAAAGGGTTCATCCAGTAGCAGATAGCGAGGACCATGCAGACCAACAGCCAAAGCTCTCGCCACCTCGGTGCGTCGGCGCTCGCCACCAGAAAGTTGAAAACCCTTTCGCGTTTGAAAGGCAAGCAGGCGAAATTCACTGATCAAGGCCTCCAATCTCTGCCGAGATTGCTGCGTGGGAATTTGTGAGACATCAAGGGCCAGCCGCAAATTGTCTCGCACCGTGAGATTGCGAAACACACTGGCTTCCTGAGGCAAGTAGCCAATCCCCAGGCGAGCACGCACGGGCATGGGCAACGTGGTCACAGACTGATCATCGAGCCTGACATCTCCTCGATCGGGACGTAAAAGACCAGTGACCAGATTAAACGTGGTGGTTTTTCCAGCTCCATTCGGACCCAGCAGGCCAACAACCTCACCAGGCTCGAGCTGGAGGCTGACACCTTGCACCAAAGGCCGTCCCGAAAGGGCAATGGCCACCCGATCCAGTGCCAACGTCATGGCCGAGGCGCAGCCACCGCATTGCCTTGGGGGATGGAGAGGCGCAACTTGCTGGTCACCTGCTGGCCCGGCAGTGGTTGGGCGACAATTCGCTCCTGGTCAAGGTTGTACACCAGGCGCTCCGCTCGGATGCGTTGACCCTGGGCATCGATCACATCCACATCACCGGAGAGAACCAAACGTCCTTCCTTGGAAAAGTATTGAGCTTGCCTGGATGTTGCCACCATCCCCTGATCCGGGTAGGTGATGCGCACGTTTCCCGTTGCCGTCACAACGCCAGTTTGGTTATCGCCCTGTTGCCTGTCCGACTCAATCGTCACAAGACCTCCTGCCGGAGGAAGCGGGGAAGGCTTGAGCGACGGCGTTGGCGAGGCGAGGGGCGGGACTGCCGCAGTGGGGCTGGCGAGAAGTGTGGTGGCCAGCAAAACAGTTCCCAGCCAAGGGATTCCAGCCTTTGGGAGACGCGAAGACCAGGGCCAGGGCAAAGGCTCCATCGTTTATTCGATGATCACACGTTTGAGCAGTTTAGTCTTTGTCTGGCGCGAGCCGCCTCAGCACAGGCAACGGCAGGTCAGCCAGGGACTGACCTGCTTGAAGGGCGGCTAGACGGCGGCTGACAATGGAGCTCAGAGCCTGCAAGTCAAGGTTGAGATCCTGAGGTGATGAAGACTGGAGATGATTCAAGCCCTCTGCCATCAAAAGAAGAGAGCCGCGCTGATTGCCATTGTGGAGATGATGTTCAGCAACGGCAATCTGAATGACGGCTTGCAGCACAAGCCGTTGCTCGATGGCAGCTTCATGCCAGAGCTCCTCGAAGGCATCATGGGCCGCATACCACTCTCTTGCGTTAAAGAGATGGATAGCCTGTTGATAGCGATCGTCTTCAAGGACAGGGGACATGTGCTGCCATGGGGAGGTCATGATTTGACCGGTTTCTTCACGGGAATTTTCCGGAGGCGAATGTTTTCTGGAGTCACTTCCAACATTTCATCGGAACCAATATATTCAAGCGCTCTCTCCAAGGTCATTTGAACAGGCGATTGCAGGGTATCCAGCTCTTCAGCTCCTGCCGAACGCATATTGGTCAATTGCTTGGTCTTGCAAATGTTGATTTCGAGATCTTGCATGCGATTGTTTTCACCGATAATCATCCCTTTATACACTTTTGTGCCAGGAGTAATGAAGAATTGACCGCGGTCTTCAGCATTCTTCAACGCATAAAATGTAGCAACACCTTCCTCAAAAGCAACCAACACGCCATTGCGCCTCAACTCATAATTACCTTGTATGGGACGATAATCTAAAAAGGAATGGCTCATGATGCCTTCGCCACGGGTCGAGCGAATGAAATCTCCTCTAAATCCAATCAGACCGCGGGAAGGAACGACGAATTCCAATTGCACACGACCATCACTTGCACTTTCCATGTTCATCATTTCCGCTTTCCTCGAGCCAAGTTTTTCAATGCAGGTTCCGACATTGGCTTCCGGGACATCGATGACAAGCATTTCGTAGGGCTCATGTGGAATCCCATCGATTTCACGAAAGATCACCTGGGGCTGACTAACTTGAAATTCATATCCCTCACGACGCATTGTCTCAATCAGAATGCCGAGATGCAGTTCGCCCCGTCCACTGACCAACCAACGATCCGGTGAATCGGTATTTTCAAGGCGAAGGGCAACATTGGTGAGAAGTTCCCGCTGCAGGCGATCATGCACTTGTCGGCTCGTGACAAACTTCCCTTCCTTGCCGGCGAAGGGAGAATCATTGACCACAAATGTCATTTGCAATGTGGGTTCATCAACCTTGATTAACGGAAGCGCTTCGGGATGATCTGGACAGGCAATGGTTTCACCAATATTGACCTCATCAAAACCTGCCAAGGCGATGATGTCGCCTGCAGTGGCTTGCTCAACCTCAATCCTGCGCAATCCTTGGAAACCGAGAAGTTTTGACACCCGTCCGCGCTTGATCGAGCCATCATCACGAATCAAAGCGACAGTTTGATTATTTTTAATTGTGCCATTATGAACTCGCCCAATAATAATGCGGCCAATAAAATCATTGTAATCAAGGCTGGTTACCTGAAGCTGCAAAGGCTTCTCTGGATCTCCAACCGGCGGTGGTACATGGCGAAGAATGGCGTCAAAAAGTGGTGCCATGGAGTCGCTTTCTGCCGACATTTCTGGCTTGGCATAGCCAGCCATGCCGCTGCCAAACAGATAGGGAAAGTCGCATTGGTCATCATCGGCGCCAAGCTCTAGGAAAAGATCTAATACCTTATCCAATGCCTGCTCAGGTTCAACCCGGGCACGATCAATCTTGTTCACAAAAACAATCGGCCTCAATCCCTTTTCCAGAGCCTTCTTCAACACAAAACGCGTCTGTGGCATGGGTCCTTCATTGGCATCTACGATCAATAAACAACCATCGACCATGCCCAAGACACGCTCTACTTCACCGCCAAAATCCGCGTGGCCAGGTGTATCGACAATGTTAATCCGCACGCCATGATAATCAACAGCAGTATTTTTAGACAAAATCGTAATGCCTCGTTCCCGCTCCAGATCGTTAGAATCCATGATACAGACGGGAATGGCTTCCCCTTCGCGGAAGACACCTGATTGGGTCAAAAGGGCGTCGACAAGAGTTGTTTTTCCATGATCAACATGCGCGATAATGGCAATATTTCGGATTTGAAGGCCTTTCATTTGCTTGTCAAACAGGTGAATGTGGGAACGATGTGTGAGGAGTCTCTGGGCGGGAAGGGAGCTTGGCCTCAGCGGTACGGGAGAGCAGGCTCAAGAGGGCTCAAGGACTTGGCGGCTGCAGGCAGGCTAAAGGAGCATGCTCAAGCCAAGGACCATCCTACTCCTTCGGGGTCTGCAGAGATTCAACCTTTCGCTGAACGCCGGAGGCGTTGGGCAGGCTCGAACAGGCGCAGGGCATCCACGGATCCCTCGTAGCGCCAGTGCCAGGGTTCAAAGTTCACGCCTTGAGCATTGGCTTCGGGAAAGGACAGGGTGAAGTGGTAGCGAGATGCATTCTGCTTGAGCCAGCGGTAGGCCTTCGTTTGGGTGAACGTGGCTGAAAGATTGGTTTGGGGTTCACTCAGATCTCCGATGTCAACGGCGTAGCCGGTGCTGTGTTCAGAGAACCCGGGTGGTGCGCTGACTTTCGCTCGATCAAGAGAGGTTTGATTGCGCTGAGCTTTGACAGCAAAAAACAGTTGTTGCTGCACCTCCAGCGAGCGGAATGCACTGAGCAAGGTCAGCGCGACATCGTCGGCTGCGGCAGCTTGTTGCATCGCCAAAAAACTTTCTGCGGCATCCGGATGCAATTTCATGCCAGGAGCGATTGCAACAAGGGAAGATTCTTTTGCTTCAGGATAAGGAAAATGTCCAAGCAGGCGACCATCTCTACTCCGCTGGGCATCAAGTCCAACCACGGGGGGAGGGGCCAGGCGACTGCGCAGAGTTGCGAACACGACGAGGCCTGCGATTCCCAAAAGAAGCAAGGTGGAGGCGCCAACGATCCAGCCTGCGCGGCTCGAGCCGGACTTGCGCTCGCGTGGATCCGAGTGACTCCTGCGGGCCAGAGGGATGTCATCTGGCGCCGCAGCAGTTTTGGGATGCGGGCCAGAACGCCTGTTGTTCGGCAATCGTCTGTGGGATGGGGCGACCCGACCAGGTCGGAGCCCCCCGAGCAAGACCCGTCCCGATCGTAACGCCATATCTTAAGACATAGCGTTGCAAACAACCCCATCGCCCCGATCGGGATGTTACGTTGCATTTGCTTTTCTGACCGGAGTCGGTTTCGAAATGTTGCGAGTTGCTGTCGTGGGTGGCGGACCCAGTGGTTCATGTGCTGCGGAGATTCTCGCAAAGGCCGGCATCTCCACCTGGCTCTTTGAGCGCAAACTCGATAACGCCAAGCCCTGTGGCGGAGCGATCCCGCTCTGCATGGTCAGCGAGTTTGAGATTCCGGCAAACATTATTGACAGAAAAGTCAGAAATATGAAAATGATCTCCCCATCGAATCGAGAGGTTGATATCCATTTGGAGAATATCAACGAATATATTGGAATGTGCCGGCGAGAGGTCCTCGATTCTTTTCTTCGTGATCGTGCGGCATCCCTGGGCGCCACACTTATCAACGGATTGGTTCAGTCGATCGACACAGGGAACAACCGCCAAGGCCCCTATCGTATTCATTACTCGGATTACAGCAACGGTGGGCCGACCGGTGAGGCCAAGACCCTTGAGGTTGACTTAATCATTGGCGCCGATGGCGCCAACAGTCGCGTTGCCAAGGCGATGGATGCCGGAGACTATAACATGGCGATTGCATTTCAAGAACGAATTCGTCTTCCGCAGGAAGAAATGTCCTACTACGAGGATCTTGCCGAAATGTATGTCGGCAGTGATGTTTCCCCAGATTTCTATGCTTGGGTTTTCCCTAAATATGACCATGTGGCTGTTGGCACAGGCACAATGCAGAACAACCAGGCAATGATTAAAGGCTTGCAAAAAGCGATTCGCCTACGGGCTAGCAAACGCTTGCTCCTGGGGGAAGTGATCAAAGTGGAAGCCCATCCCATTCCCGAACACCCCCGTCCCCGCAGGGTGGTTGGACGGATGGCACTCGTGGGGGATGCGGCTGGTTATGTGACGAAAAGCTCCGGCGAAGGCATCTACTTTGCAGCAAAGAGTGGTCGGATGTGTGCCGAACAAATTGTGGCGTCAAGTGAAAATGGTAAACGAATTCCAACAGAAGCAGATTTAAAAAAATATCTAAAAAAATGGGATAAAGCCTATGGACCAACTTATAAAGTGCTTGAAATCTTGCAAAATATATTTTATAGCAATGATCCGGCCCGTGAGGCTTTCGTAGAGATGTGCAGCGATAAGGATGTACAACGACTAACGTTTGATAGCTATCTCTACAAGCGCGTTGTTACGATGAATCCCTGGCAACAGCTCAAATTGACGTTTAGAACACTTGCTTCCGTGCTGCGAGGCCAGGCCTTGGCACCTTCGCGCTATCAACCGATTGACAGCGCCGTGCGTTCGGCAAGGGAAACGGAGTTGCTCTTGGCCCGCGCCGAAGAAAAGCTCCAGGCTTCATCGAAGCGCAATCCATCGGCAACGACCGTGCAATCCGATCAAGGCAAAACACCTGCGCTGACGCGATGACCCTTTTCAGGCTGTTCATGGATTGATCGGATATCGTCAGCAACAGAGCTGGCCACGGGAGACAGGCAGCAAGAGGCCTCGAAAAAACGCCTCAGGCAGGTCAGCCGGGGGACACAACGGTGCCTGGCATTTAAGGGATTTCAGGCCCAGGCCTGGGGTGGAACAGCGTTTTTTGAGGTGTCCTCAAGAGGGCGGACTGTCTTTCTCTCAAGGGCAGCTCGAACCATCGCCACTCGCCTGTTGCGGTTGGCCAGCCGGATTTTTGGCGGCAAGAGATCCCTCTTTGGAACTGAAAGCTGAGGGAGACAAGGAATTTTTTGAGCGGCCCTGAATACATCCAGCACTTCCAGCTAAGTGCAGACAGCAGAGCAGCAAGAGTTGTTCAAATCAGACATGAGAAAGCGTTCCGTGATTGAGGGAAGAATCGGAACGAGCAAGCGAAAGTATGGATTAGATCGCATCATGACAAAGCTGATGGAAATATCAAGAACAGTTATATCTATGGCATTCTATGTGATGAATGCTGAGAAGATCCTAAGGCTGCTGCGCCTTTTATTTGCTCTTTTTGTGTCTATGTACTTTGCGATGCTTTGTATGTGCGCTTCTTGGCGCCGTCCAGCGCCTCTATGGGCCACTTAGGCAACCTTTAGGGTAAAAGTGAGGTCGTTGGCGCTTGTTCGTGCGGACTGATCTCGCCGCCATTGTCGAGCCTGAAATGCACGCGAACGAAATTCAGCAAACCCTACTTAGTTAGTCTGAACTCATAACTCCAGAAAGACCCAGAAAGGAGAGCAAAGAACCGGATTCGACATCAAAAGTGAGCGGATCGATGGCGATAAAATCGACAAATA
>JBKDSV010000148.1:0-7479 GCA_046340795.1 Cyanobacteriota bacterium
CAGAAGAAGGCCCGGCCATCGGGGAGGTTCATCAGGGCCTTGGCGCGATACACATCGCCATAGGCACCGTTCACCAGTTCGAACCAGAAGCTGCTGAGGCTGGCCGGATCCCACACAGCCCCCGCCAGGTTCCTCTCCCAGGCCTGCAGGCTGCTGAAATCCAGGGTGTCTTGGCGAGGCAGCACGGCGTCACGCCCGAAGTGGAGGTGCGCATCCGGGCTGAGATGCAGGGCTTCCAGCTGGGGAATCGCGCGGCGATCCACCCCGGCCAGGCCTGAGTCCGTTGGCGGCTGGAACTGGGGCAGTTCAATCAGGGCGAGCAGGTTGGCGGGGCGGGGTGCCAGGGCCTGGTCAGGGTCGGCCAGATCCTGCAGCCCCGGTCGCTGGTCCTGAAGCCAGATCAGATCGATGCCGCCGTCACGGGCCTGGCTGAGCCCCTCATCGGGTGTACCGGCAAGGCGCAGATAGCCGCAGGGGCCAGGGTGGCTCAGCAGCTGGCTGAGGATCCAGGTGGTCTTGCCGCAGCCGGGAGGCCCGGAGATCAGCAGGGTCTGGCTCATGCCCGCGCCACGCAGGCCTCCAGCTGGGCCCTGAGGGCCGCCTGGTCGAGGTCTTTGCCGATCGCCACCACCCTGGTGTGGCGCTCTGAGCCGTCGGGCCAGTCGGAATCATCGATCGTGAAGCGCTTGCCGCAGAGGTGAAACAGATGGCGGCGGTTGCTCTGGCGGAACCAAAGCACCCCTTTGGCACGAAACACCGATTCAGGCAGCTGGTTGTCGAGGAAATGCTGAAAGCGCCGCAGGTCAAAGGGCGCATCCACCGCCAGGCTCACGGAACTGAAGCCCTCCAGCTCCGGGGAATGGGGGTGGTGATGCTCGTGCCCGTTGTGGTGATGGTGCTCGCCGTGGGGGTGCGCATGGTTGTGATGCCCGTCATTCTTCAGCTGTTCACGGGACTCCTCCTGGGCCTGGAGCAAGGCCAATCGATCGCTCTCGAATAGCCCCACGCTCAGCAGCAGGCCCAGGGGTACCTCACCGCGGCTGGCCCGCAGAATGCGTGCGTCGGTCTTCATAGCCCGCAGCTCGGCCTCCACGGCGTTCAGCCGTTGCGCATCGACAAGGTCGGCCTTGTTGAGCAGCAGGATGTCGCCATACACCACCTGGGCGCGGGCGATCGGGCTCTTGAGGGCCGTGGCGCTGAAGTGTTCGGCATCGATCACGGTGATGATCGAGTCGAGCCGCAGCCGGTCGCGCAGGTCGCCGGCCATGAAGGTGAGCGCCACCGGCAGGGGGTCAGCCAGGCCGGTGGTTTCCACCACAATCAAATCGATCGGCTCGGGCCGCTCCAGCACGCGGTGCACGGCCTCCTGCAGCTCGCCGTTGATCGAGCAGCAGATGCAGCCGTTGCTGAGCTCCACCATCGACTCGTTGGTGGCGACCACCAGCTCGTGGTCGATGCCGACTTCCCCGAACTCATTGACCAGCACAGCGCTGCGCAGCCCGTGTTGGTTGCTGAGGATGTGGTTGAGCAGGGTGGTCTTGCCGGCACCGAGGAAGCCGGTGAGCAGGGTGACGGGGACCTGGATGACCCGCTGATCCATGGACCGCCACCGATGAGAACGGTTCTCATTCTGCCCGATCGGCGCCGATCGTGCGGGCGCGGCAGCACCCCCTTCTCCGGCAGAGTGTGCACATGTGCACAACTCTTCTCCATGTCCACGCCTGAGCGCCACTGCACGTCCAGCCGGGAAGGCAAGGTCGTGTTGTCCTGCTGGATTCCGGAGGGGCTTCGCCAGGAGCTCGATCGCGTCTGGGCCGAGCAGGGCCTCAGACCCCATGGCCGCACGCAGAAAGGCATGGAGTCCATGATCAGGGCCTATCTGGCGAACCATGCAGCAGGACAGCGTTAGTCATCGCTGCTCGCATCACCTCGATCGCGTCGCCTCAGGTCCTCCACCAAGTCGCCCCCATGAGCCAGCAGAGCCACCAGCCCTCATTGCTGAACCGCATCGCCCGGGTTTTGCTGTGCCTGGTGTTCATCCATGCCGTGATCGGCAAGCTGACGGGCTTTGCCGGTGTGGCCGGCGCCATTGCCGCCAAGGGACTGCCGCTGGCGCCCGTGCTGCTGGTGGCCGCCATGGCCTTGATGGCGGTGGGTTCAGCCCTGGTGATCAGCGGCTGGAAAGCACGACTCGGAGCGGTGCTGCTGCTGCTGTTCCTGGTGCCCACCAGCCTGCTGTTCCACGGCGATGTGGCCGACAAGCTGGAGCGGATTCAGCTGTTCAAAAACCTGGCGATCATGGGCGGCCTGCTGCTGGTGGCCGATCAGGACAGCAGGGACTGAGACAAGGGATTTCCCAGAACCTGAAAAATTTCCAAGGTACCCTGCGCATCATCCGGAAACAGGAGGACTACCCCCGTGTCTGCGTTCTTTTACGAGGAGCTACGACACTCTCCAAGGAGTTGCGGGGAGCTGATTTTGAAACGCGAAATACGAGGAGAATTTTCAATTTTTTGTGTTGTTTCCTCCCCTTTTGAGGTGTTGATCGTGTGGTGTGTGGTCTTTTCCGGGGCTCCGGGCAGTTGCGGGGTTGATCGGTTCGCTCGTCAGCGACGGCGAGGTTGTTGGGTTGAGCGCTGAGCTGCTTGCGCTGCTGCATCCAGCCGCCGCGCGACAGCACTGGCCCAGCGTCGGCCGGGGTCACCGCCCCAGCCATCCCGGGCCTGACGGCCCTTGCCGTAGCTCTCCCCGCTGGAGCCCTGCTTGTCGACCTCGTGGCGAGCGAAGTAGCTCACCATCCGATCGATCCTCTGCGGTGAGAGCTCCTGCCGATGGAGCAGCTGCCTGGCGCGGGCCAACCCCACCGGCGTCATGCCGCGGGTGGAGGGCGGCTGCTGGGCCCGGCGCTCCAGGGCACGACGGGCGGCAGCAGCCACTGGCTCCGGCGGTCGGAACGAAAGGCCGGCATAGAAGTTGCGGGGCCGCCGTGCCATCACCTGGTCTCAATGGCGAGCCCCGCGGCCGTTCACCGCGAAGGACACCTGGTGTGCCGTCCCGCAAATGCACTTTGGATCCTTCGATGGGTGTCTCGCCTGAAGTTCTTTCTGATGACGGCATCGAGGCGCACGGACTAAGCCGGGGATGATGCATGAACTTGCGGGGCAGCGCACTGGCAGAGCGCAGAGGCCGACATCGCCTGAGGGTTGATCGGTTCACCGTTGCTGCCGATCCCAGAGACCGTCAGCCCGCCAGCGGCCTGCAGCCGGCTGGGCCCCGCTGCTGGAACAGGACGCCGTAGACGGGGTGGACGCGCATCTGATCGAGGAACTCGGTGGTGGTCATCGGCCGGCCGTCGTCCCCCAGCGGAGGCTTGCCCTGGGAGTCCAGGGGTTCGAGCACGTCCTTGCCGTCACCGGCCGTGGTGAGGCGGAAGCAGGTGCCGAGCTGCCCCTTGAAGAGGTCGAAGAACGTGCCCCTGGCATCACCGCCGGTGCGGCCCTCGGCCTGGGAGAAGGCACGCTCCAGCAGACGGTCCTTTGCCTAAGGACGCTCTGGACAACCGGTCACCAGCGGAGGCTGTCCCTTGCACCAACTGGTAGCTCCGCGCTCTCACAGGTGCCGCTGAGGGGTTGTCCAGAGCCTCCCTGACAGCTCCGAGGGACTGAGTCCAGTTTCACAGGGGTCTCGGCATGGGACCTGAATCACAATCCTGGCCTGGCGTCTCCATCCAACTACTTTGAAGCAGCCCCGAGTCATCGGGCCCCCGATCGAGGCTCAGCATCCGTTGCAGACTCAGGAGAGAAGCCAGCTTTGCACCAGTTCTGAATACAATTCCTCCACTCCCACGGAGTTATTGATGGCCGCCCAGCGCTGCACCACCAACCGGAAGAGCAAGGTGCTCCGATCTTGCTGGCTCTCCCCGCAGCTGTGCCTGGAACTGGAACGGATTGGGCAAGCAAAACGGCTCGAGCTCCATGGCTGTGCGCAGACAGGGCTGGAAGACATGATCGCCACCAACCTGGCCGCCCAGCCGCTCCCCTGAAGAAGGAGGGCAGGGGGCGGCAAGGACACAGGGGTCCGCGGAGCCGGGGATGAAGCTGTTGGTGGTGGAGGACGATGCCGCTCTGCAGGCGGCCCTGCTGCGGCTTCTGGGCCAGTGGGGCTATGCCACGGAGGCCGCGTCCACAGGCGGGGAGGCCCTGGCCTGGTTAGAGCGAGAGCTGTTTGATCTGGTGGTGCTCGATCTGGGTCTGCCCGATCGGGATGGCATCACCCTCTGCCGCGAGCTGCGGCAGCGATCGGGGCACCAGCCGCTGGTGCTGATGCTCACCGCTCGCGACGACCGCTTGGAGACCGTGCGGGGCTTCGAGGAAGGCGCTGACGACTATGTGGTGAAACCCTTTGATCCGCAGCTGCTGCGGGCGCGGCTGCGCTCCCTGTTGCGTCGCGCCCACCTGCCCTTGCGGCAGGAGCTGGGCTGGGGGCCGCTGCAGCTGCCCGCCGGCCAACCCTCGGTGCTCGTCAACGGCCAAGCCGTGGAGCTGACCCGCAAGGAGGCCCTGTTGCTGGAGCTGCTGCTGCGAGCCCAGGGGGACAGCCTGAGCAAGGCGGAGCTGCTGCACGGCTGCGGCGACGGCCGCCGCGAGGTGGGGGAGGACGCCCTCCGCGCCCACATGCGCAACCTGCGTCAGAAGCTCACCCTTGCGGGCTGTGATCCCAACCTCATTGAAACGGTGTATGGCGTTGGTTACAGGCTCGATCCCGCCGCTGCCTCCTGACCCCCTGCGGTTGCGGCGGCAGTTGGCCCTACAGGGGGGAGGCTTTGCCTTGCTCCTGCTGCTGGCCTTCTCCGCTTCCCTCTATTGGGGCATCACCCTGCAGCGGGCGGAGGATCAGCGGAGCGAGCTGCGTCAACTGGCGGCCAGCGCTGCGGCCCAGCTGCCCCTGATCGCCCACGAGACCCGTGAGGCGGAAGGCAGCGCCAAGTTTCGCCCCGGTCCCGCGGGAATCGCGATCGCCGGTTTGGACGAGCAGCGGCTGCAGTGGTTTGACGCCAACGGCAGCTTGCTCAGTGAGCAGGGGTCGCTACCCATCCCGCCCCCGCCCGGAGGCAGGCCGCCCACCGCTTTGGATTCCCATTGGCAGCGCTGGCCTGGAGGGAGCAGCCTCTGGCAGGCGGTGCTCAGCCGGCAGGCCGAACCCGGCCGACCCAAGCAGGAGCGGCTGGGTTTCGTGCGGGTGGCACGTTCCGATCGGGCCGCCCGGGCGGATTTGCGGCGGCTGCGGCGGGGGCTGTTGCTGGGGGGCATCGTCACCGCCCTGGCGGCCCTGCTGGTGGGGCGCCGCATGGTGCGGGCCGCCTTTCTGCCCCTGCAACGGCAGCTGCGAGCGCTGCGGCGCTTCACCGCCGATGCGTCCCATGAGCTGCGCCATCCCCTTGCAGCGCTGCGCACCCGGCTGGCCGCCGTGCCGGGGGAATTGCGTCAGCACCCGGACCTGGGCTGGCGAGAGCTGGATTGCCTCTGCCAGCGGATGGGGGCGTTGCTCGATGATCTGCTCCTTCTGGCCCGCTTGGAGCAGGCCGGGCTGGAGAGGGGCGCAGCGGTGGATGGACCGCAGGCGTTTGATCTGTTGGAGTTGTTGGAGGATCTGATCCGCTGCTATTCGCCTCAGGCCGACGCCCGCGCGGTTGGTCTGCGGCTCAGTCCCAGCCCGGAACAGCACAGCATGCCAATTCGTGGCCACAGTGCCCAGTTGTTGCGGTTGTTCACCAATCTTTTGCTGAATGCGATCCGCCACAGCCCTGAGGGCGGCCTGGTGACGGTGGCGGTGCGCACGACTGGCTCCCGGGTGCGGGTGGCTGTGGCGGATGAAGGGCCGGGAATTCCGCCCCGGGAACGCGAGCACGTGTTTGATCGTTTCTGGAGTGGAACCGACCGCGGCGGGCAGAGCGGACTGGGACTGGCGATCTCCCAGGCCATCGCCCGCCGCCATGGTGGTGGACTTAGCGTGGGCGAAGGCGTTTCGGGAGGCTGTGTGCTGCTTGTGGAGCTGCCCATCGCCGGCCCGAACTCATGACTTTTTCATGGGCGGTAGCGGACAGTCTGGCCATGACCGCAACCCTTCCGTCCCACCCTTCCCTGGCGGCCTTCGGGGCCAGCCTCACCGCCATCACCCTCGCTGAACTGGGGGACAAGACCTTTTTCATGGCGCTGATCCTGGCCGCTCGCCACCGGGCCCGTCATGTGTTCATCGGCGCCTTCGCAGCTCTCGCCGCTGTCACCCTGATCTCCCTGGGGTTGGGTTACGGCCTGAGGGAACTGCTGCCCGCCAGCGTGGTGCCCTGGCTGGCGGCCGCGTTGTTTCTGGCCTTCGGGGTGAAGTTGCTGCTGGAGGCCCAGGGCATGGGGGCCCATGAGGCGCAGGAGGAGGAGCGGGAGGCCGAGGAGGCCGTGAGCGAAGCGGAGAGCCACGGGCGCATCAGCGGCGCCCGGGCGGTGATCTGGGAAGCCTTTGCGCTGGTGTTCATCGCCGAGCTGGGGGATCGCACCCAGTTCACCACCATCTTTCTGGCCACCGCGCCGGCGTTCACCTTTGCCGGCCTGCTTGCGGGCACTCTGCTGGGCCATGGCCTGGTCACCTGGCTGGCGGTGGGGGCGGGCAAGTGGATTGGTGGCCGTCTGAGCGAGAGGGTGCTTTACCGTCTCAGCGGTGGCTTGTTTGTGGTCTTTGGCCTGTTTTCGCTCCAGCAGGCCTTGGCGCTGGGTTGAGGCCTGCTCTTCCAACGCATCCGCAATGCCGGCGGCTGGGTGGCTGGGTGGAGACGACGGAAGCGCCGGCCCAGAAGGATCGTCAGCGCCGGATCGCGCCGGGAGGACTTGACTCTCCAGCGACTGGAGGCCTGATCCTGGGCAGATCTCTGGTTTTGCTTCTTGTGATCCGTTCTGCCCTGGTCTTGCTGGCGCTGATCGGCCCGCTGGTTTCGGCGGTCCAGGCTCAGGGGGATCCCCATGAGCGGCATCGGCACCATCTTCAGGGTCCGCCGGAGGCCGCCACCGACGTCCACAGCGCCCATGCCCACGATGTCGGTCCGGCGCGCGGGCCGCACCTATGACCTGCGCTGGCTGGATGGCATGGTGCAGCACCACACAGGCGCGCTGCGCATGAAAAAGTTTGTATTTGACATCGGCGTACCTGGTGTGGGCTCCCTGGCGAAGGACATCTGGCGCGACCAGGCCCAGGAGCTCAAGGCGATGGGGCAATGGCCTGACTGACGGACACAACCCCGAGAAGCCTTGCGACAGGATGGGTCTCAGAGCATTGGGTGGGCCGGGAGCCATGAGAGCTTGGGGTTGCGAGACCAAACCAATCCCTCGTGGACTCCCGTGCCCGGCTCCATGGTGAGCTGACCGCCTTCCTCCGTCAACACTGCGCCGTCGCCGATGAGCGCCACCTGGCGCAGCTGGGCTGGATGGTCGC
>JBKDSV010000149.1:0-33666 GCA_046340795.1 Cyanobacteriota bacterium
CCTGATCCCCAGCTTCCACAGGACTTTTGGTCAGCCCTGGCCGGCAGGGGGCGCGGCGCGATGGCTCGTGCGGAGATCCAGACGCCATGCCGGTCTTGCATCTGATCGGACTTTGGCACAGCTCCGGCGGGGGCCAGGCACCCCGACGCGGCGCCCCTGGCGAGGGAGCGGGGGCCAGGCCAGTAGCCAGACGTACAATCCGCCGATCCGTGGCGCCGCCATGATTTCGAGCAATGACTTTCGCACGGGCTCCACGATTGAGCTTGACGGGCAGGTTTGGCGAGTCATCGAATTTCTGCACGTCAAGCCCGGCAAGGGTTCGGCCTTTGTGCGCACCAAGCTGAAGGCGGTGCAATCCGGCAACGTCGTGGAGAAAACCTTTCGCGCTGGCGAAACCGTCCCCCAGGCCGTTCTGGAAAAATCCACGCTGCAGCACACCTACATGGAGGGTGAGAACTACGTCTTCATGGACATGGGCAGTTATGAGGAATCACGTCTCACAGCCAATCAAATTGGCAGCCAACGCAAATATCTCAAGGAAGGCATGGAGGTGACAGTGGTCACCTATAACGACAAGCCCTTGGAGGTCGAACTGCCCAACTCCGTGGTGTTGGTCGTCACCCAGACTGATCCCGGCGTCAAGGGGGACACGGCAACTGGCGGCACCAAGCCCGCCATCCTGGAGACGGGAGCCCAGGTGATGGTGCCCCTCTTCATCTCCATCGGCGACAAGATCAAGGTGGATACGCGCTCTGACTCCTATCTCGGCAGGGAGTCGTGAGCGCCATGCAATTTGATCATCAGCAACTGCGCGATCTGCTCGACCAGATCAACAAGAGCGACATTCAGGAGTTTCGACTCGAAGCCGAGGATTTCCGCCGGGAGGTGCGGCGCAATCTTCCGGCCGTTGTCACAGCTGCGGCCCCCTTGGCGGCTCCCCTTGCCGTGGCACCCCTGCCGCCGGCCGTCGCCCCCGCTGCTCCCCCGGCGCCCCCGCCACCGGCCACCGCCGCCAGCCGCAGCGACCTCCAGCCGATCACCGCTCCGATGGTCGGCACGTTTTACCGGTCGCCAGCCCCCGGGGAGCCGGCTTTTGTGGATCTGGGCAGCCGCATCCGGGCCGGTCAGACGGTCTGCATCCTGGAGGCGATGAAGCTCATGAACGAGCTGGAGTCCGAGGTGGCCGGGGAGGTGGTGGAGATTTTGGTGGAGAACGGCACGCCGGTGGAGTTTGGGCAGGTGCTGATGCGCATTCGCCCGATGTAGGCGGCCCCTCAGCCCAGCTCCCAGGCTGTTGTCAAGGCTGCGGCCATGCTCGCGTCACGGGCGATTCCCTGTCCGGCGATGGCGAAGGCCGTGCCGTGGTCGGGGGAGGTGCGCAGGAACGGAAGCCCGAGGGTGGTGTTGACCGCCCGATCGAAGGCGAGCAGCTTCACCGGGATCAAGCCCTGGTCGTGGTAGAGCGCCAGGTAGCCATCGGGCCCCCTGCCCTCCCCCTGCCAGGCTCGGGCCGCCTCCAGCCAGCAGGTGTCTGGAGGCAGGGGGCCCTCCAGGCGGACCTCGGGATGCCGTTGCCGCCACCGCTCCAGACAGTCCTCCAGCCAGAGCCGCTCTTCCTGACCGAGGGCGCCCCCTTCGCCGGCGTGGGGATTGAGCCCGGCCACCGCCAGGCGAGGTTGGGGCTGGAAGCGCTGGCAGAAGGCCAGCAGTCGGTCAAGCTGCAGGCTCACCAGATCCGCGCTCAGGCGCGTGGGCACCTGGGCCAGGGGGATGTGGGTGGTGGCCAGCAGGGTGTTGAAGCGCCAAGGGCCCCTGACCGGCTGAGCCGTGAACAGCATTGAGGCCTGAGCCACCCCGCAGAGCTCCGCCAGCCGTTCCGTCTGACCCGGGTAGCGATGACCGGCCGCATGCCAGGCCGCCTTGGCAATGGGGCCGGTCACCAGGCTCCGTCCTGTTCCGTCCTGGAGGAGGCGCATCGCCTGGCTGAGCCAGGTGAAACTGGCCGCTCCCGAGGCGGCCGTTCCCTGGCCGGGTGTCACGGGCTCCGCCAGGGGGGACTCCAGCATCTCCAGATGGGCGGGGTCGGCCAGGGGGACCTCGCAGGTTCGGCGCAACAGGCTGTAGGTGTGCTCCAGCCAACGGCGGCATCCGACGATGCGCACCGGCCGGCCTTTGGCTTCCGGTCTGGCCAAGGCTTTCAGCACCACTTCCGGGCCAATCCCGGCGGGATCCCCCAGGGCAATGACAAGGGGACTGGAGGTGAGGTTCGATGGGGGAGGTGTTCCATCGGCGCAGGCTCCCATGATCCGTTTGTTCTTGTTGGGTGTGTTGCTGCTGGGTCTGGGGGTGGGGGTGCAGCGGAAATGGCTGTTGCTGGACTGGCCGCGGATGGCCCGGGATCTCAACCTGCCGCAGAATCTGTCCATCCCTTCGCGGCGCTAGGAGCCTGGGCCGTCCAGTCTGGCGCGCAACCCTGCCGATATCCCTCCCTGTAGCTGGGGTAGCGCAGCGGGTAGCCCAGATCCTCTCGCAGCCGTTGGCTGTCTGTGCGCCGGTTTTCCAGCCAGAAGCTCCGGGCCATGGGGCTCAGGCTGTCAGCCACGTCCGCGAACCGCTCCACGGGGGGCAGTTTGCAGCCCAGGAGGTGAGCGGCGTAGCCGAGGGTCTCGCTGGAGGGGCAGGGCTCCCTGTCCGCCAGGTTGAGGAGAGCGGGTCGCGCCTTGGCGGGAAGCGACAGGCAGTGCAGGAGCGCGCCGACGATGTCATCCACATGGATCCTGGAGAACACCTGGCCAGGTTTGTGGATCAGGCGCGCTCGACCCTCTCGGAGCGCCGCGAAGGGACTGCGCCCTGGCCCGTAGATCGCTGGAAGTCGAAAGATCTGCAGCGGCAGTCCGCTCTCCTGCCAGGCCCGCTCGCAGCGGAGTCGGGCCTGGCTGCGTCCGGGAGTTGGCCGCAAGGCGCCACCCTCCCGCACCCACTGGCCGCCGTGGTCGCCGTAGACGCCGGTGGTGGAGAGAACACCCACCCAGAGAGGCGCTGCCTGCCGCATCAGGGGGAGAAGGTCGCTGAGCACCGGGTCGAGCCCCTGTGCGTTCGGCGGGATGGTTACCAGAGCGTGGGTCATGCCGGCCAGGTCTGCGGCTCCGGGGATGGCTCCAGTGGCCGCGTCAAAGCAAAGCCAATGGCCCGGAGTCAGCGCGGCGGGGGCCGACGGCTGGCGGTGGGTGAGGGTCACCGGCACGCCGAGGGCATCCAGGGCCCGGCCGACGCGCAGGCCCGTGTAGCCCCCCCCGAAAATGACGAGGCGGCCGATGGAGCACAGCGCTGACGGCTTGACAGTCGGCCAAGGGATCAGTACGTTTGTACTGTCAAGCGACGTGCTTGTCGCCGCCCTCCCTGCGTCTTCCTGTTCTTCCGTCACCGTCACCGTCACCGTCACCGCCTCCGCTCCATGGTCATTGTGCGTCCTGTCGTCCTGTCTACCCCCTCGGCTCTGCGATCGCGACCGGTTGGGGTAGGGCTGTGCGCCTTGATGGCTCCGGCCGCCTCTCCGCGGTCAGCCGCTGTAACGGCCCCGCCTGCGTGGACACAGCAGCGTCCCACGAACCGGGGAGGGGCGGCGCCTGGAGTGCCCCTGTGTGTGTCCCTTCTGCTGTTGATCGCGGCCGCTTTGGTCGCACCCGAGCAGCCCCACGATCAAGCGGCCATCTGCCAGCGCCAGAGCGGCGAAGTCGCCTGTCGGGTCTGGTGAGGCCCCGCTGGATGGGGGAGGCGCACCTCCGGCGTGGCCTCCGCGGGCTGGCTCCAGGTCAGCAGACGCTGGGCCAGACGCAGGTCCCCTTCCATCCAAGCCCGGAGGGCCATGGCCCGGCGCGGATCATAAAAGGGTTGGTTCCGATACCAAAGAAACACGTCGCTGTCGCCTTTCTTGCCGTTGCAGCTCAAACAGGCGGGCACGCAGTTGTCAGAAACGCTCTGACCGCCTCGGCTGAGGGGCCTGACATGGTCGATTGATTGGGAGGGACCACCGCAGTAGAGACAGCGGCGACCCGTCAGCAGGTGGAGGGAGCGACGCCATTGCCTGGCATGGGATTTGGGGCAGAGGTCTTCCAGGAAAACGCCATCCCTGGCCACCATGCCGTTTCCTCAACTGCCCAGGATTTTCAGCCGCTGTTCCCTCTGGCAATGTGTCGCTGACTGCACTATCTCCGTTTGCTTCAGCCGCAGCGCGAATCCAGGGGCGTCCGGGAGTGTCCGGGCTGTCGAGTGGGTCACCCTGGTGGACCCCTGCCTAGCGGTTGGAGGGCGGTTGAGCCGCCACGCCCCGGTGCTGACAGCTGGCCAGACGCAGCTTCAGGTCTTGGCGAAGGATCGCGTCGGCGGCTGGGGCCCGGGGCGCTTTGGCCAGCGCATTGGCCCTGACGATGTCACGGCAGGCCGCCTTGGGGTTCTGGTTGAGGGTGTGAAGCAGGAACCGCTCGTTGAGAGGAAACGGATCGGCCGGGAAGGCCGCCACCACAGCGTCGCAGCGGGTGATGGCCGCCTGGAGCTGCTTCATCTCCAGTCCTCGCAGACAATCCTCTCGGCTGATCTTGGGCCGGGGGAGGGGTTCCTCCGCACAACCGAACAGCCCCCCGCAGCTGATCAGTGCCAGGGGCCACAGCAGGGCTTGCCAGGGGTTCCGTTGGCTGCGGGGCTCAATTGCCGTAGCGCTCACTGCGTGTCATGCCACCGGAACCAGCTTGGCCGCCGGGCGATCCGGACGTGGTTGTTCCCTCGCTGGGCAGCGCGTCGCCACTGCCGGCGGCGGGCAGATGGGCGCTGTACAGGTCCCCGAGGTAACGGCCGCAATTGGGAAAGGTGTTCGGGTTTTGCACCACCGCCTCCGTGATCATCACGGCCGCATGGGTGGGGGAGGTCTTGAACAGGCTGGCGCTCTGTCGCTTGATCAGGGCATAGGCGGCGGCCCAGCTCACCGCATGGTTGTTGCCACTGGCGCGCATGTAGCAATAAATCTGGGCCCCCTTGGCTGCGGGTGTCTCGATCTGCGCCAGAGCGCGGGGCCCGAGAACGCCTCCCGTCAGCGCCCCGCCGAAGAGCATGGCCAGGAGGGAAGGGCCAAGCCGGTGGGGCGGTAGCAACCTGGGGAGCATGGCGAGAGCAAAAAAGCGCGCCCAAACCTATCGACCCTGCGGGATCTGTCCAGGGTGGAGCGCCTCAACTTCCCGGCGGCAGCCCCTGGCCCGAGCCTGGCGCCACCCACTTCACCACCAGCGGGAGCACCAGCAGCACGGTGATCAAGCGCAGGGCGTGCAGAGCAGCCACGGCGGCCCCCACCCCGAACTCCGCGCCCACCAGGCTCATGCCGCTGATTCCCCCCGGCGCCGCTCCGAGCAGGGCGATCACAGGATCAATGCCCAGCAGGCGGCCACACCAGAGACCGACAACGATCCCCGTGAGCACCAGGGTCAGGGTGATCAGCAAGGCCGGACGCCAGAGATGGCGAAGCTCCTGAACGGTGCCGCTGGTGAGAGAGGTGCCGATGACGGTGCCAATGGCAATTTCCAACAGGGTGCGGGTTCCGCTGGGCCACTGGGCGGTTTCCAGGCGACCGCTCATGCTCAACAAGCCCGCCCCGAGGAGGGCGCCAGCCAGGGGGGCCGCTGGGATGCCCGTGCGCAGAGCCAGCAAACCGGCGGCACCACCCGCCAAGGCGTACAACACCAAGGGAGAGGGGAAGGTCATGTGCGGGTGTGGGTGTGAGGATGACCAAGTTTGGTTGGCGCTGGTGTGGTCTGCTTGAGGCGTGCAGGCGCCCCAGCACTGGGATTGAAGATTCTCTGCAGACTTGGGATGGGGCCGTGGGAAGCCGCCTGCGCCTACTACCGGCGACTCAGGCGTTGTTCTCTGCACGTTTTGGAGTGTGGTGACACAATGGTAAGAAAGTGACCATGTCCTTTCCTTCTTCTCACTCCGGTCCAGGTGGATCTGCGGGAGGTCAGCCGTTGTCTTCTGGTCTCTCCGCTGCCTCCTCCTCCCGCTCGCTGGCCACGCAGGGGTCACGGCAGGTGACCAACGGCCTTCCCCGCTCGACCAGCTGCCATCCCCTCCCGGCGGAGGGAGATCACCAATTGGAAAAGCTGGAATTCGCTCTGGCGATCGCGCTCACCCGAGGAGATGACCAGCGCTCGCGCCAGCTGCGTGAGGAAATTGACCGGCTTGGCGGCAATCGTGAGGAACCTGGCACCTGAGTCCAGCGGATGACAGTCATCTGGAATGCCGAGACCCGTCACTGAATCCCAATGGTTCGGCCCATGGGGGCTAAATTTTGCTGCGGTGTGCGGTTCGGCCATTACGATACTCAAGCCTTCCCAATCGGGTTGGTCGGAACAAAACCACTCACTGCTCACTTGATCCGGTTGCCAGAGCCAATTTCTGCGACCACTTTCTGATATGACTACCCTTAGTTTCCCTGCGGTTTCTCCGACGAAGAACGGATCCTCGCGTGCCAACGGCGCTCTGATCGAAGCTTCAGATCGCGGTGATTTGTTGCGGCGGGCCACAGATTTTGATCGGCAGGCACGGCAATGTGCCGAGACCGGTGACCTGGCCAGCGCAGCGCGCTTGATTCTCCAATCTCTCGATTGCGAACGTCGCGCTGGCTGCCTTGGACCCCAGGTGTTGCAACTGATCAAGCCTCGCTGAGCCGCAAGATCCCTCTCCCGCTGGCGGCAAGCGACGGGCGAGGCAAGATCAGGGGGAAGCCAGGGAGTTGATGCACCCGATGCACAGACACTTCGAGCGTCATGCCACCCATCGGGTCGGTTGGCTGCGGGCGGTGGTGCTTGGAGCCAATGACGGAGCGATTTCAGTGGCCAGTCTGGTGGTGGGCATTGCCGCTTCTGGCGCCGCTCGCCCCGCCATCCTTCTTTCAGGTCTGGCTGCCACGGTGGCTGGGGCCGCCTCGATGGCGGCGGGGGAATTTGTCTCTGTGCAAAGCCAGGCCGATACCGAGCAGGCGGATCTGGCTCGGGAGCGCCAGGAGCTGGCCGCCAATCCCTCCGGAGAGCTGGACGAACTGACTGGAATTTATGTGGAGCGGGGCCTGTCGCGGGAGTTGGCGCGGCAGGTTGCAGAACAGCTGTCGCTGCATGATGCGCTCGCGGCCCATGCCCGCGACGAATTGGGAATCAGCGAAGCCCTGCGAGCTCGGCCGATCCAGGCGGCCCTGGCTTCTGCGGGCAGCTTTTGCTTGGGAGCCCTGTTCCCGGTGTTGATGATTGTGTGCAGTCCCTCCGGGCAGATCGCCCAGGTGACGGCCTTGATGGCTCTGCTGGTGCTCACCGCCCTCGGGGCCTTGGCGGCCCATGCCGGAGGAGCCCCGGTGGGGCGTGGCGCGGGCCGCATGCTTGTCTGGGGCGGGCTGGCGTTGGGCTTGACGGCGCTGGTGGGCCGCCTGTTCGGGGCGGTGGTTTGAGCAAGACCTGGAGCACGCTGGAGCCTCTGCCATGGCCTTCCCCCCACAGTGGTTCCAAGGTGGTGCAAGGTCGCCCGTGCTGCAGCAGGCTGGAGAGAAAGCAGATCTGCCATGGCTCAGCCAACACGTGAGCGGCCCCACGCTCTGACCATTGCCCCCACCAGCGCGAGGCCCGACCCATCCCCGTGCGGACAGGAGACGGAGCGGAGGGGATTTGGCGGCAGCGGCCAAGCCACCAAGGGAAGGAAGCGCCAAGGCGGCGGCAGGCGGGGCGCGGGCCTGAGCAAAGGCGACTGGGGCCCGATGGGCAAGCATCCCGACCTGGAGGCAATCGTCGCCCGCCAGCGTTTGCAGCTGCCCCTGTCCGGGCGGTTGACAGCGGCGCAGGTGAACCAGGCTTGGAAGCGCTGCGCCGCGGAACACCACCCTGACCGTGGCGGAGAGCACGACACGATGCAACTGGTGAATGGAGCGCGGGATCTGCTGCTCGGCCGCGACCTCAATTGAGTTACGGTACCGCAGGACCGCAGGACCGCAGGACCGCAGGACCGCAGGACCGCAGGGCAACAGGGGTCTTGCCAGACCTTGTTCTCCTGCGGTCCTGCGGGCAGGATCGACAATCGCGGGCGAGGTTCAGAGCTGGGGGAGATGGATTCGTTGCCGCTTAAGGGCAGCTCGAAAAATCACTTTTTGGCCTGCCGCGACTGGCCAGCGAGGTCACTGACAGCAAGGGATTTCACTCCGGGAGGCAGAGCTGACCAAAAGTCCTGTGGAGGCTGGGGATCAGGGCGCCTGTTCATCGGCAGACCCGTCGTCATTTGTGCCCAGCCAGGACGGTCCGCGTTCTTCAGCTCCATTTGCGGGACCTCAACTTGACCTTGAGGCAGCCCTGCTCCGGCAGGCGAGGAGGAGGCGGAATTTTTCGAGGTGCCCTTAAGGCGCTGGCGCTGGCGAAGCTGGCGACTCCAGCCGAAGGCCGCCAGGCCGCCCAGCAAGGGCAGAGGACCGGGCACAGCGTTGTACATGCCTGTGGCCAGTAGGGAGTGGGCACGGGTTGTGGGGTGCAATTGATCCCAGAACAGATAGGTGGAAGGAGTGGCACAAACACTACTGTTATTATAGCAAGCATCGCTCACATTTGTAATGCCATGGGCGCCTGGATTGGCAATGATGTCATTGAGTGTCTGATCCACGCGGAAGATAGTGATGTCAAGCTGGGGGTTTGTGCTGCGCAAGGAAGCGATGGCCGTCTCGAGTGAGTTATTGAATTGCAGGCTGATGTTTCCCATGTCAGCTGCAGAGGGTTTTCCCAAGAAAGCGGGAACCTTGCTGAGATCGGGAGAGTTCGCCACCAAAAAATGAATGGCTCCACGGCTGGCCAGCTCTTGGATCGAACCGACAATGTTGTCGACTGCCAAGCTGGGGATTTGCTCAAACGTGGTTGGCGTGCCATCGTTTCCGTCGTAAGTGCCGGCGCTCAGGAGAGGACTGTTGTTGAAATAAAAGATGTCGTTAGGGAAGAGCCAGATTGCAAATAGGGATGTGCTGGAATCAAAGCTTGTATTAGTGCTAAAACTGTTTAACTGCCAAGCATTGCCTTTGTTGGCAAAGTTCCCATTCAGGGGAGGTCCTGGAACATTGCCGACTTCGAGATTGTTTTCTTTGCCTGTTGTCGATCCAGCAATTGCGTAGTTGCTTCCACCTTGCAAGGATGGGCGAAAGCTTGAATTGCCTGGATTGAACTTCTGCCACAGATATTCCACCGCCACTGGGCCATTGCTAACGCGGTTCCCGACGTAGGGAGATGGGGGGAAGGAACCACTGCTCAGGCTGCCGGCGTTGCCGCCATCCGAGAGGCTGTCACCAAACACGAACAGTTGACTGAGGGAGGAGATGCCTGCCTGGGCCGCTCCGGGGTGCAGGCTGACAACCAGCAGCGCCAGGATGGATGCGGTTTGAGCCAAGCGGGATGGGAGCGTGTGAGCGCGTTGGCGAAGGGCCATGGGAAAGGAAATGGTATGAATTATTTTATCGGCAGGCAAAAGTTTCTGCGTCGCTTCTTTACATGCTGGTCTCCAATTGTATTGGATATCAACAAGCGCGCCGATTGTGATCTGCCTGGCGGTGGCCTGATCTCAGAGCGGAGAGCGTAACGGTGTAAAAGAGTCGGAGAACCTGGCGCAACCTTCCGGGACGAGATGAAGGTCGGGAGACCAGGCCCGGGTCACAATTCACAGGCTGGCGCTGAGCTCAAGCATGCTCCCATTATCAGGCTATGGAGGCGCGCCAAACACGCCCTTTGTCAGGAGGGCACCTCGAAAAATCTTCCCTTTCCTCTCCCGTTTCACAGGGAGATCCTTGGCCGCCACGGATCGTGCTGGCCAGTCTCAGCACGCCAGAATTGATTTTTTGAACTGCCCAGGAAGATGATCAAGTCGTTTTTTTGATAAGGAGATCTTCAAAGACCTGCTTGGCTTAAGATTGCCGTGCCGCCCAAGGACTATGCCAGCTTCACAAGTGGTCCTTGGTGCGCGCTCCGCTTGGAACGTGATATTATTATAAGGCAAACTGCAATAGTTTTTTATCCATACAGCTCTGACTGCGTCTTTTCCACTTGTTGGCTATCACTTACTTTTGATTGGATCACGTGGCTATCGACTCTTCTAATTTATCAAAAACTCTTCTTCCCTTAGGTTTTGCAGCTTTTATCATCATTGTGTTCTTGCTGGTGATCAATGCAATTCGTGGCCGAGGAAGCAGTCAGAATTTTACAGGGGGTTTGCCTTGCATCAAGTCTCTGTTGTCTCAAGAAAAGAAAACTTCAGAAACATCAGAAGATAAGGATTCTCCTCTTGATTTAAGTGTGAATGTTGGCATTGATGCAAGCCAGTCCCTCTCAGGTTTTGTAAATGTTGAGAACAGTCGCTTTGCCACAGTCATTCAAAAGTTAGACAATGTGCTACGGGAAGAGAATCTTCGGGCAAGTCTTGAACCTCTTAATAAAATAGGTTCAATCCGAGTCAATTATTGGCGGATTGGCACAAACAAAGATACTGCTGAGCCCAAGCCTCTTTTGCAAACCCGTTTCTTAGATGCTAGGTTTCCTAAGTTCTTTTGTGCGGGTCAGAGCGAAGAATATCCTTGTGTTTCTAGCTCATTACACCAAATCCTGGATATCGGTCAAGAGAAAAATGCTAACTCCAATAGTCTTTCTCCAGAAACTGAAAAAATATCCACTGCGGATCAGCCAAAACAAAACGTAAACGATGTCTTGCACATACTAATTACAGATCTAGAGCCAGATAATTCTGCTATCGGCGAGTTGACCAGCCGAATTACCAAACGTTTATCAGAGCAGAGCTCGTATAAAGCCGCCCTGGTTGGCATCCGCAGTGAGTTCGATGGAAAGCTATACGCAACAGATGTCCCTAATCGCTGGAAAAACTATAAAGAACTATCTAACCCTGACGAAAAAGGTCGTCCCTTTTACCTTTTTCTCCTAGGTCCAGGCTCTGTTGTTGATTCCTTCGTTGATCAGTTTTATGATAGTATGCCACCCGACATCTCATCTAAAATGAGATTGTCTTATTTCCAGAGTCCGAATCTATCCCCCTTGGTCTTAAATGTTTCTCCCCGCTTTGGAGAAGATGAGAAACACTGTCTTGATAGGCTCGACAGTTTGAACGGCAATCGCACAACCCCTGAAGAAGCAAGGCAATGGCTGATCCTTCGGCAGACGAAGACCTGCGAGAAAAATGGTTCTAGTTTTCCTGCCTTTAATTTACAAGATGTTAAATCAACTTCCTCCTTGTTGTTACGAGGAGGAAACTTTAAGCCGGATATGTTTAAGAGTTCAGAGCCGTTTGTGAGTGTCACTAATGTTTCTTTGCAGAATAGCTCCAATATTCCAAACTTAAATTTAAGCGTCGCGGTCACCGGAGAGGAGGCAGAAAGCGACGAGCAAGCAGTCAATATTACTCTGAGCGAAAAAGCATTGGATCAAGCAATTTGGCAGGATTGGAGCGCTTCAGTTCCTGGACCCTTGGAAGGAGACAAAACACAACAATTAATTGATTTTGTCAGTTTCTTACGCAATGCCTTGCAAAAAGATCAGGATGCGCTACGCTACTGTCTAGGATACGTTCGCAGCTAGCTAGTCTACTGGCAACGCTGTTCTCGTTAAAATCCTCTGTTCACTAGCAACCATGTTCTTATGAAACTCATAGAAATTGTCTTTTTGATGATAGTAGCCATACTTGCATTGTTAATAACTTTTATCTTCCAGCCTGTCGTTCTTTCCGCAGACTGGAATCTAATCCCCGGGGCCACTCGTGAGACGATAACTCGTTGGCAGGACAATCTCATGTGGCCAAGCCTATATGTGAACTATATTTTCGGGGCGATCGCGACCCTATTTTGGATCTACCAAGCCAATACTTTTATGTCCGAATCTAGCAAGAAAACATTGCAAAATATTAGCCTTTGGTGGCTGATCTGTGGTTTCTATGCTTTCATTAGTATGGCGGTTGTTATCTCCTTGTCTTTTTCAAATAATTTCATTGGTCAGAAAGGTTTTATGCCTTTCTTTTTCTTTCTCTTGTGCTTTTCCCTGCTTGATGTTGCTCTGATGTACTGGCTGCCTACGGCTATTGCATCACCTAAAACAATGCGCTATATACCGCCTGGTTCTAGACAGTTACGTAGTCTCTATGAAGGTTGAAGAACCATGAAAAAAATCTATGCCATTGGTGTTGGCGGCAGTGGGGCCAAATGTCTGGAAGCAACTGTTTTTCTCCATGCTCTTGGCGTGTTTGGTTCAGACTGTCAACTTGCGATTTTATTGGTAGATGCAGATGCATCTAATGGCAATTCACAACGCACGAGTATTAATCTAACTTCAACGATTGATGCCCAGAAAAAGTTTAAAGATGGTGGCACCCTACTGTTTAATAGTGATATAATTAACTACGGTTTCTGGAACCCGCTTGAAGACGTCCTTCATGCATCCAGCCTAGAGAGTATTTTTAATAAGCAATCCTTACAAGTCAACACACCATCCCTCGGTAAGTTATTTGATGCTCTCTATAGTCCTGAAGAACAAAAAGCTGACTTAAAAGTTGGCTTTCGCGGTCGCCCTCCCATTGGAGCCGCCGTGATGAGTCGCTTGGAGTTGGCAAGCCTGCAACAGGGCGGTGATCGCAGTAGTTGGCAGCGGCTATTTTCTCAAATCGAAACGGATTTGGGAGCTGGCAACAACCAAGTAATTGTTCAGTTCTTTGGTAGTATATTTGGTGGAACAGGCGCTTCCGGTATTCCTACTCTGGCGCAACTGGTGGCCAATCGGTTGCGCAACAAGGAGAAGATAAAACGCGATAACTTACAGATTAACGCCTCTTTATTATTGCCCTACTTTGGCTTCGAGAAGCCCAATGATGGCGATCAAACCGTCTATGCAGAAACGCGCTTTTTTGCTCTCAATACCCAAACTGCTCTGCAGTATCTGACAGAACATGCAGAGGGATGTTTCGACAAAATTTATCTGATTGGAAATCAAGATAAAACTCAGTATCCATCCCACACTGGTGGCACGAGACAGCAAAACAATGCTCACTTCGTCGAACTTTATGCCGCACTAACTCTGAATCATGGCATGGAAAACTTTGGCCAAGGTGGTGTAAAAACTAACGGATACTATATCAGCCGAACCTCAGCTGAACGCCTGTTATGGAAAGATCTACCCAATAGTCAAAAAGTTAAGGAAGACTTAAGCAGGGGGGTTCGACTGGCCTACGCTTGGCTTTACAACTTTTCAATGGAACTTGATGATGCGATCAAGCTAGGAGAAAAACGTTATGTTAAGGGCGCTCCCTGGTTTCGTCGTTATTTTTCCCTACGGGGAGGACAAGATGACAAGCCGGTGGTTTCTTCTGATGATGAGAGAGACAGTAACAAGAAATTGACCGCTTGGTCGAGTCGCTTTTTGAGCTGGGCTCAGCAGATCGCCGGTTCCCACAAAGGAGGAGAGCAGCTCTTTCAATTGGCAAAACTTAATGAATTTAACCCTGATCAGCCCCGCTCCTACCATGAACACCTCCATAGCCTCGTCCTTGACCAAGAAAAAAGCGATGATGAAATTCGTGCTGATTGCCTAGATACGATCAAGAATCGCTTGGCTGATCAGGGGGAAAAGAGACAATTTGGAGTTTTTGGCCTCGCACATGCCTTGTTTAAAATTCTTTAAGGGTGAATTCGAAGACCTCTGCAGAGACTGCACAAAAAATTGTGCTTGTTCTAACTCTTTGACCTATTTTTACTATCATGTCAACATTTCAACCTCTTCTTCCCAAAACAGACGCTGAATTTAAAGGCGGCGATGCTGTTGGTCAATGGATTGAAGGAACATCTAAACTCTTTAACGACCTAGGGAACAGCCTTGAATTCGATGCTGGAGTTTATGGTGAAGTCAATTCAATCCCCAATCCTTGGTCACGTCCTTTACAATTCGTCTCGGCTTTTCGCAACCCCAAATATCCCAGTCGAGACTGGCTCATTGCTCAATATAGGGGTCTTTTAACCACCTTAGCCCTAGCCAAGAATCTAAAACTTAAAATCACAGCCACTGCAGTTCGCCTTACCGATTTTAATCAAGAGATCTTTGGAAAATGCCTTTGGGAGCTGCGTCCCAAGGATAAAGATAATATTTTGCGCATGAATCCCACTAACGGCCCTTGGTCAGATCTTTATCTTTTCGAGCTTGATGGCGTTGTGATTGGCATGACTAGTCCAGCCACCTTGATCTGTCCTACAGGCTACTTCCCAGTGTCGATCAAAAATCGGCTGTCTTGGCTGGAGTGGAAAACATTTTATCTTGAGAAAGAAGAACGTCAGTTGGGGTTTTTCCTCGATCCATTGTCCAATGGTCTCTCAAATAAACATAAGGAAATCCTGATTCCTTGGTTGCAGTATCTGAAAGTAGAAGTTTTAAAAGAACCGAAGAATGAATCCTTGGCTGGCTTGGTAGGAACAGTGTTGCAGGATTATATTACGGAGTTGGGCGGGGGAAGCCAAGATAATTCTTATTCGCGCTCCACAGATGGCATGCCCTTTGGAGTTCCCTTAGGCTATGAACCCTTGCCAGCCTTATATCCAGCCGAAGCTATAGTAGAAAAATCAAATGTCCAAGTGATTCATGATGAAGATAAAAATCCTAAAGATAATCTTTATGTTATTGATCCGGTTAACCTGCCGGGAATTCTCGGCAGGCCGCTCCACGAAATTAATGTGATTGGATCTTCGTCATTACTGAACTTTCAGCCAAGCCAGCATGATCTAGCCCAGAATAAGTTTGTAAAGCCAGAAGATTTCTTTTTGCCAGAAATCTATTATAGTTCTGTTCCTGGATTGTTGCCTGGATCTTGGCTGGATGAAAAAATGAAAATGGCCCAGCTAGATAAGTTAACCATCTTGTTGCCACTGCAATCGTTCATAAAAGATTACTTTTCGAGCGAGTACCTTAAAAAAAATCTAAACTTCGAGTCGACTGTTGTTGATCACAATCCTGGAATTAAAATTTCTCTTACGCTTTATTTAACAGGAGCCAAAGGTAACGGTAGACCAACTCCTCACATTATCAGTCAAAGCTTTGTGCTTAAAAAAGAAAATGATCTTAAAGATGATTATCCAGCTGTAGCGCTTTGGCCTGACTTGCCGAAAAAATCCCAGATAAAATGGCAAGAATTTTTTATCTTGGTATCTATCTTAGACCAAAAGGGAAAAGATTATCCATTTAATATCAATCAGCCGACTCAAGATGCAAAGTCAACTAGTCGTCGATTTGGGAATGAAGAGTATTGTTACTGGAAGTGTTGTCAACGTCCAGATATTTTAGAAGTAATCAATCGTGGCAATGAGTTCTTGGGTATGATACCTCTGAACGGCGTTAATCCAAAACAGGGGCAAAGCGATACCTGGGTAGTGGGCGTTGACTTTGGAACTTCATTTACTAATGTTTATCTACGCAAGGGCAGGAAACTAGAGCCCTTCAAGATGGAACCTAATCTGTTGCAGGTTACTCTTGGTCTAAAGGGATCTGAAGTCGCCCTTGATAATATATATCGTCATTTCTTTATCCCGGATGCTTTTCTGCCCAAGGGCAATCTGCCCCCAATGACGACCGCATTAATTACTCAGGGATGGCCAGAAGATAAGAGTGCGACTGCCAAAATCATGACGGAAGCACGGATCTATTATCCTAAGCTTACTGGAGACTTTAGCGAGTATGCTCGCACAAATATCAAGTGGGATAATATTCAATATCAAGAGCCGTTTTTGGCCCAACTGGTGCGGATGATTTCTGTGCAGGCGGCGTTGGAATCTGTAAAAAGTATTGAGTGGGCCGTGTCCTATCCATCAGCATTTTCATCGATGGACTTGAGTAATTATCGTGCGACATGGGAGCGGGTCCTCGCCAATATTGAGCAAGTCTCGGGTGGCAAGACCGAGGGGCAAAAACACACTTTTTATGGAGACGGCTTACAAACAGAAAGTGTTGCTTTTGCCAAATATTTTGCAGATGTGCTTAATCAATTAATTGTCCACACCACTTGTGTTGATATAGGGGGAGGGACGTCTGACTTGTCAATTTGGAAGGATAATCAGCTTGTTCATCAAGCATCCGTGCCCTATGCTGGTCGAAATTTTTTCCACAATCTTCTGCGAAAGAAGATTGACTATTTTGCCGAAGTGTTTGGCTTTCGCCAAGGACATATAGAAAATCTAAAAGATGAATTGGAAAAGAATGGCAATAATTTTAACTCTATTATTGATCTGAATCTTCGCTCAGACGGAGAAGAAGAAGTCAAAGATGCAAGCGTAAATTATATACATGGCTATCGTATCAATAGCCAAAAAGAGCGTAATCGTCAATTTCGGACATTGTTAGCATTTGCCCAATGTGGCTTGTTTTACTATATTGGCTTGGTGCAAAAGGGTTTAAAAAAAGAGGGAAAAATACAAGAGAATTACTTTACCAGTTTACTGCTAGGGGGAAATGGATCCCGCTTTATCCATTGGTTGTCACCATCAGGGAAGTTCAGTAAGGACTCAGAGATTAACGAGCTTGTAGAAGGAATTATGTTGGCGGCAACGGAACTGGAGACCAATCCTAACCTACTGGCCCTCTCTGAAAAACCCAAGCAAGAGGCTTGTGGCGGTCTGGTCGTTGAACCAGGAGGTGAGCAGCTTGTTGGCATTCACCGTAAGACGAGTGATGATCCCTTCCTCGGTGAGGCTTGTGTGATCAATGGTAAGAAATTTGAGGCAGATGAGCGTCTGACCTTGGAGGACGAGTGGAATGAAATTACAGAGTTTAATGTTGTCTCGACTGTGGAAATCGAAAAGTATTTAGAGGTGTTTAACAAGACTATTAAAGACCGTAAGATTGATGAGATCGATCAACTTCGAGACTATAAAAATGGAAACGTGCTAAAAATAACCGACTCTTTCCGTAAGCCGTTAATGGAAAATCTAAAAAAACAGTGCTTACGCAAGGAAGGTCCAAAAACTAAGTTTGAGCCAGATCCACCGTTTTTGATGGTGCTCAAGGCATTTCTCGAGGAGCTCGCCAAGGAATGGTAGTAAACTCTAAAATCTTTTTGGTCAGTGGCTGCTGTTATTTCTTTCTCATCACGGCCTAACAATCCCTCTGCCTACCCATTCCTCTTGTTTTCACTTCATTGACAAGACATGTTCGGATCATTCCTATGAATAAAAATTTTTTGCCGGCGCTACTTACCTCTTCAATTTTGCTTCTTTTAGGAGAGCCGATTTTTGCAACGGAGACCAAAGAGTGCAAGCTACCAAACGTAGAATATGTTACCGTCACTGACGGAGCAGCAGCGCTAAGAACTGATCCAAAAAAAACAGAACAAACGATTCCCGGTATATCCAATGAAAAAAGAGCAATAATTATGCGTGGCGATCGGCTCTCTCTTTTAAAAAAAGAGAAGTCACAAATGGTTGACGACACTTGTTATCTTCCTGTAAGTTTATCTGGAAATACAGCCAATACAGATAGAGTTATTCTTAATCATCGACCCTATTGGGTGCCGGGAAAGGCGGTAGATCCTCAAGTAAAACCATCGATTACTCAAACTAGTTCTAATCAAGGTAATCAAGGTAATCAAGGTAATCAAGATTCGAATGCTATTGAATTTGATCAATATATATTTTGGTGTCTAATGGTCGGTGTCCTTTCCTATATCAGTTTTAACGTCTTTAATATTTTTGAATCTCGTAGGGCGCCAAAGTCCCAAAAAAATGAAACGGAGGATGAAAAGAATGAGATTTCGACTAAAATTGATGAACTGCTTAATAAATTAGTTGAAACTAATTCATCGCTTAATAAATTAGATGAAATCAGTCAATCGCTTAATAAATTAGCTGAAATCAGTCAATCGCTTAATAAATTAGCTGAAACTAATCAATCAGCGAATCATGGCAAGCCTAAAGGTGATCAAAAATCTCAACAATCCGATCTACAAAGTAGCGAGCTGAAAACCCATGCCGATGCTCTTGAGCAACTAGTGAGATCGGTTGAGCACCTAGTGATCTCAGTTAAAGCATCGATAAAAGACCCACATAAAAACCCTGATGATTCTGAGTCCGCACCTGTCAGGGTCAGGACTGAATCTTATCAACAGAAGCGACCTTAGGGGAACGGAGAAAACTTGCCTGGAGATCAACCAGAAGCAAAACAGTCGCAATTTTTCGACGACGATCAAAGTGAAACTTCCGCTCAGATAGGCTCTGATGCAGATGATCAATTTTCTAGATCTAACGTGATAAAAAATTTCAATGACAAGAATAAAGAGTGGTTTCAGAAAAATATTGATGCAAATAGTTTTCACGAGGTCAAAGTTACTGCTGACTCCGCAAAGGGATCTGTTATGGAAGAGGGCAAAAAAGTAATCCAACTAGAGGCCCATAAATCCGGACCACTCTTAATCTACGAACAAGAAAATAAATTTTGGCTTGTTCCTAATATTATCGATGATACATGGTATCGCGACTCTGAATCTTGTTTTGAGGGAAATACTGATAAAAAACTTGTTGATTTGGGAGAAGTAGTGCAACGTAGTGATAAGTGGCAAGTAGTGTCCACGGGGAAGTTTGAGAAGTGATCGCTGCTTTTTACTGGATTCTTGTAGCCATTATCCCGAAAAGTGTGATGCTGTTTGTGCGATACAGGCCCCAGGCTGTTGGGCAAGCTATTAACAAGCTCGGTTGGTAACGTTCTGCTGTGTTGCCGCCGCCGCAGCCAGGGCTGCCTCAAGGTCAAGTTGAGGTCCCGCAAATGGAGCTGAAGAACGTGGACCGTCCTGGCTGGACACAAATGACGACGGGTCTGCCGATGAACAGGCGCCCTGATCCCCAGCTTCCACAGGCCTTTTGGTCAGCCCTGTCGCCGCAGCCGAGCTGGGTCGCCACGATGGCCCGGAGCATGAAGCTGTAGTGGAGGGCGTCTTGACGGGAGTGCGGCCAGATGCATCCCTGTGTTGGAGGCCAATCTCGTTGAGCCGGGCCGATGCGCCTGCTCGCTGTCGATCAGGCTTTCCCTGGACCGGAGATCTGATCGGGTTGCGCCAACCATGCCAGCATCACTGCGTCCAGCCTGACTGCTTGCTTGCTGTCTGTTTGACTTGACAAGGTCTATGGGGAACTTGTCGCCAAGCAGATGGAACCTACCCATGGTCGTGAGGCGCAAGGCCCGCAAGGGCAGGTTCGCCACGGCTGAGGTAGTGGACCTGCCTCAACGTAGCAAGATGGATGGGGAAATCTCCCGTGTGATTCAGGTTTTATGCTGAGACTCAGATAGCTCAGCACTCAAGGAGCATTGCACAGGATGCCGCCACTCCAAGGGCAGCGCGTTTAAGTCAGGCCTGGGAGACTTGACAAGTCAATTGGTCGGATTTACAATGATCGGAATTAACTTGTGTTTCTTGAGTGACAACCTGTCATCCAAGCATAACTCCCCTTTGATCCGTGCCTTCGGGCCTTGATTGTTCCAATGGGAAAGTAGAAGCCGTCCTAAACAACCTCTCCCAGCGGTGACTCCATCACTCTTTGCTTTTATTCTCAGGGTATGCTCAAATTATTATTGTTATTAAATTTTTCGGCTCCACTTACTTCTTTTGCCTTCTTATTTTGGGGAGAGCCGATTTTTGCAACGGAGACCAAAAAGTGCAAGCTACCAAGCGTAGAATATGTTACCGTCACTGACGGAGCAGCAGCGCTAAGAACTGATCCAAACACACCAGGACAAACGATTCCCGGTATATCCGATGGGAAAAAAGCAATAATTATAGTTGGCTATCGGCTTAAGCTTTTAAAAGAACTTAAGTCACAAATGGTTGACGACACTTGTTATCTTCCTGTAAGTTTATCTGGAAATACAGTCGATACAGATAGAGTCATTCTTAATCATCGACCCTATTGGGTGCCGGGAAACGCGGTAAATCCTCAAGTAAAACCATCGCTTATTAGAAGCAATCCTAATCAAGGTAATCAAGATTCGAATGTTATTGCATTTGATCAATATATATTTTGGTGTCTAACAGTCGGTGTCCTTTCCTATATCGGTTTTAATGTCTTTAATATGTTTAAATCGCGTAGGGGCACCTCGAAAAATTGGCCCTGGAGTGGTCTTGGGCCCCATCCACTCCAGTTGCTGCAGTGGGTCTCGATGGTCAGCCCGCGCGGAACTCAAATTTTTCGAGGTACCCGTAGGATAAAGGCCCAAAAAGATAAAACGGAGGGTGAAAAGAATGAAATTTCAACTAAAGTGGATCAACTGCTTAATAAATTAGTTGAAACCAATCAACCGCTTAATAAATTAGATGAAATCAGTCAATCGCTTAATAAATTAGCTGAAACCAATCAATCAGCGAATCATGGCAAGCCTAAAGGTGATCAAAAATCTCAACAATCAGATCTACAAAGTAGAGATCTAAAAACCAATGCCGATGCTATTGAGCAACTATTGATATCGGTTGAGCAACTATTGATATCAGTTAAATCATCTATAAAAGACCCAGATAAAAACCCTGATGATTCTGAGTCCGCACCTGTCAGGGTCAGGCCTGAATCTGATCAACAGAATCGACCTTTGGGGACAGGAGAAAACTTGCCTGGAGATCAACCAGAAGCAAAACAGTCGCAATTTTTCGACAACGATCAAAGTGAAACTTCCGCTCAGATGAGCTCTGATGCAGATGATCAATTTTCTAGATCTAACGTGATAAAGAATTTCAATGACAAGGATAAAAAGTGGTTTCAGAAAAATATTGATGCAAATCTTTTTATGGAGGTCGGAGTTACCGTTCAATCCTCTAAGGGATTGATGGAGGACGGCAAAAGAGTAATTCAACTAGAGAACCGCAAATCCGGACCACTCTTAATCTACAAACAAGAAAATAAACTTTGGCTTGTTCCGAATATAATCGATGACAAATGGTATCTGTATGCCACATATTGCTTTGAGGGAAATGATGATGACAAGCTTGTTGATTTGGCGGAAGTGATGCAACGTAGTGATAAGTGGCAAGTAGTATCAAAAGGAAAGTTCAAGAATTAATAGCTAATTTTTGCTGATCTTCTTGTAACCATTGCCTCGAAAAAGTGTATCTGTTCTCTGGTATCTATTCTCTGGTGTCTGTTGGTTGGTGTCTGTTGGTTGGTAGCTGTTAGCTGTTAGCTGTTAGCTGGTAGCTGGTAGCTGGTAGCTGTTGGCTGGTAGCTGGTAGCTGTTGGCTGGGGGTAGAAAAGACTCCTGTTAGTTGTAAATTAAGAAACAGCAAGGGATCTTGATCTCCCTGTCTGTGAGCCTATAAAATAGTTTATGCTTTCTGTCTTCTGGATTAAGCAGCAGATTCTTTTTCTCTGTTTTGCCCATCAATCGAGACCTCGATCATGAACCCGCTTCATCCCGATTCTCAAACGTCTTGCCCGCAGTCCGCACGGGCTGCGGGAGCCGGCGTGAACTTGATGCTCGCACGCTTTGCCGGCAGCCTGGCTCTTGCATCAACGCTGACCTTGTCGCTTCTTGGTGGCATGGTGCTTGTGCTCTGCCTGGCCAGCCTCCTGATTCTCGATAGCAAGCAGCCAGGGATTGGTCTTGCTCTCGCCATTATGATGACGTTAATTATTAGTCTTTTGCTCTTCTTTCTCTCGCCGTCAATTATGGATATTGTTCAAAAGTTGCTTTATCAAACTCAATGGGTTGACCTAGAAATAATTCGTCAACGCAGTCCCGAAACTGCAGAAGTAATTCGGCGAGTTTGTGTAGAAAGAGGCTTGAAACAACCAAGATTAGGTCTGATTGATGATCAGAATCCAACAGCCTTTACCTATGGCTCACTTCCAAATAGTGCTCGTATTGTCATCAGTGAAGGCCTGTTGACTTATCTCGATGACGATGAAGTTGCCGCTGTGTATGCCCATGAACTTGGTCATATTGTCCACTGGGACTTCGCCATCATGACCTTGGGCTCAACACTCATCCAGATTTGCTATCTATTTTATATCTTTATTGAGCGAGCGAACGATAAGATCAAAGATTCCTTGCGGATTCCCGCCATTGCCGCCTATGTTTTTTACTTGGTTGGCACATATTTGCTTTTATATCTGTCTCGAATTCGCGAATATTATGCAGATCACTTTTCATCAGAGACAACTGGCAACCCAAATGCACTCTCTCGTGCCCTTGTAAAAATTGCTTACGGCATTGTAGAAGAAGGCCAGCGCATGGAAAAACCAAGTCAGCTACTGGAAGGAACCCGTGCATTGGGTATCTGCGACTCCAAAGCCGCCGTGATGACTGGATCTGCTTATCGCATCAGCACCTCTTCTGAACGCTTGGGGCGCGTTTTTCTCTGGGATATGTTCAACCCCTGGGCATGGTGGACGGAATTAAACTCCACCCATCCCTTAACAGGTAAACGCATCCGAGCCCTGACAAATTATGCAGAACAACTAGATTTGACCGTGGAATTTGACATGGCCCAAGTCATGCGCGAGGGCTACAAACTTTCCAAACAACGCCTCTATGGTGGATTTGCTCTTGATTTAGTCTTGTTTTCTGCTGTCTTCCTGGGTATCCTCGTGGGATTGGTTCTGGGGATCGTCTTGCAGTTTGGAGGGCAATACCCTGTTTCCCTGCCCGCTTTTCCACTGATTGGCTGTGGCATTGGCATCTTGGTCAAAACCCTTATCATGTATCCAAATTTCTCCAATGCAAGTGCGACAGATATCCTTGATCTCATGGCCAATCCCTATGCCAGTCCTCTGCGCGGGATCCCTGCTCAACTCCAAGGCACACTCATTGGTCGAGGCAATGCTGGATATGTGTTTGGCTCAGATCTTCAGTTCCAAGATCCAACTGGTTTGCTGTTTCTCCACTACGCTTCCCGTTTTGGCCCCATCGGCAACTTTCTTTTTGGCGCCAAGCGCGTCAAACGCTTGATTGGTTCCCAAGCCACTGTGGTCGGTTGGTTCCGACGTGGCGCGGCCTCCTATCTGGATCTGATTCGCATCCGTGCTGATGAAGGAAGAATCATTAACAGCTATCATCGCTTTTGGTCCCTTCTCCTCGCTGCTGGCCTCATCTTTGCCGGGGTCCTGCTGCTGAGGGCCTGACCCTGTGCCCAGGTTTCACACGCAGCGCCGATGCTCCGCAGCGCCTTCCCGATCCCCTGAGCAGACCACGCCTCAAGGCGCCGCTAAATTGCGAAAGCGGGTGAACTGCGGCTCAAACAGCAACTTGCAGGTGCCCACCGGCCCATTGCGGTGTTTGGTGATGATCACTTCCGTGATGCCCCGGTCGGGGGTTTCGGGATTGTAATATTCATCCCGATAAATCATCATCACCAGATCGGCATCTTGCTCGATCGAGCCGGATTCTCGCAGATCACTTAACATTGGGCGTTTGTTGGTGCGGGCCTCCACGCCGCGGCTGAGCTGGGAGAGGGCCATCACAGGCACATTCAGTTCACGAGCCATGCCCTTCAAGCCCCGGGTGATGCGGGAAAGCTCCTGCACCCGGTTGTCGGACCCATTACCCTCCATCAACTGCAGATAGTCGATCACCACCAGCCCCAGCTCCTTGCCGGTTTCCGCCATCAGGCGGCGACAGAGAGAACGCATCTCGAGCACGCTGGCATTGGGTTTGTCGTCGATGTAGAGGGGCAGGCGACTCAGATTGCTGATACCCTGCCCCAGCAGTGGCCACTCCTCCTGGTGCAGCCGGCCCGTGCGCAACCGCCCGCTCTCGATGCCCACCTCCATCGATAACAACCGGTAGGTGAGCTGCTCCTTGCTCATCTCCAGGCTGAACAGACACACCGGCAAGTTATGCAGCTGAGCCACATTGCGCGCAATGTTCAATACAATCGAGGTTTTGCCCATCGCCGGCCGACCCGCCACAATCAGCAGATCGCTGCGCTGCAGCCCCTGGGTCATGGCGTCGAGATCGTAGAAATTCACCGGCAGCCCCGCCAGTGCCGTGCCGAGGGAGCGGGTTTCGATCTCCTCGAAGGTGCGGGTGAGGATTTCGGCGGTGGGAGTGAGGCCCTGGCTGGGTTTTTCCTGGCTGATGGCGAAGATCTTCTGCTCCGCCTCATCCAGCACCTGCTCCATTGGCTTGCTCTGGTCAAAGCCCAGCTGGATCACCTCATTGCCAGAGCGGATCAGGCGGCGGCGCAGGTACTTGTCCATCACCAGCCGCGCCACTTGGTCGATGGAAGCGGTGGAGATCGTGCGATCCACCAGCTCCATCAACCGGGCCGTGCCGCCCACCTTCTCCAAATGCCCCGTATCCGCCAGCCAGGCCGCCATCGCCGTGAGATCGGTGGGTTTGCCCTGGCTGTGGAGCATCAGAGCGGTGCGGTAGATCTCCCGATGGGCACCCAGATAGAAGGCCTCCGGCTGCAACACGTCCGCCACCCGGCCGATGGCATCGGGATCCAGCAGCAGCCCACCGAGCACCGCCTCCTCTGCCTCCAGGTTTTGGGGCGGCACCGAGTCGGGCAGGGATTCGAAGTCACCGCCGCGACCGGCCGCCCCCTCCCGCGCAGCTGCCCCGCGACGCACACCGTTGTCTCCAGGGGCGGGCGCCTGGGCACCAGTCAAAGGCACACGCACCATCAGGTTTCTCCAGGGCAGCCGGGGCGGAACAGGCCCGCCGCCGCCAACGCCGGGGGGTGGGTGGCGGAGCGGTTGCGGGGGGGATTCATCATCTCCTCCCTTCTGACCGATGGCCAGGGTTCCAGCCACAGCCCTGGCGGCAGGACGGTTCCCCCCGAAACACGCGCGATACTGAAGACGACCACAGTGGCTCAGGGCACGACACGGTGCAGACCCTTTCTTTGTTCTCCTGGGGAATCACCGGCTTTGTCATCATCCTGGCCCGCTACGTTTTGCTGGCCGGCCTTGCCTCTTGGTGGCTCGATGGCCGCCCTGCCGCCGCCGATGCCGGGGCAGGTCCGGCGGCCAGGCGGCGGCCATCCGCCGAATCGGTCCGGGACGACATCCGCCTCTCCGTTCAGTCCGCCGCGGTCTTCGCGGTGGCTACGGCGGGCCTGCTCCACTTGCGCAGCCTTGGGCTGACCCGGCTCTACAGCCAGCCGGGGGAGTACGGCTGGTGGTATCTGGGGGTCAGCTATCTGCTGGTTCTGATCCTGCAGGACGTTTTTTTCTACGCCACCCATCGCCTCTGCCATCACCCCGCCCTCTTTGCCCGGATGCACCGGGGCCATCACCGCTCCGGCCAGCCCACGCCCTGGACCTCCTTTGCCTTCGACCCGCCTGAGGCCGCGCTTCAGGCCCTCTTCCTGGTGCTGATCGTGGTCACCCTGCCCCTCCACCTGATCACCCTGCTGGCGGTTCTCACAACCATGACGCTCTGGGCGATCGTGACCCATCTCGGGGTCAGCCCCCTGCCAGCATGGGTTCCCCACCCCTGGCTGGGCCGCTGGCTGATCGGCCCCGCCCATCACGGGATCCACCACCGCCGCACTGATCGGCACTTCGGGCTGTACTTCACCTTCTGGGACTGGCTGCTGATGACGCAAGATCCCCTCACGGCCAAGACCCCTCGCAAACCCGGCGCCTGACGCCCGTGTCAAACACCCGCCCTCTCCAGGCCAGGACACCGCGGAGGAGTCGCCAAGGAGGGTCTGGCAGGGACCAACTCGCCTAGCCTCAGCCCATGGCTTCCCCCACCCCCACGCCTGGCGCCGCCCCCACCGAACACTTTGAGCTGATCGTCGTCGGCGGCGGCCACGCCGGTTGCGAGGCCGCCCTGGCCGCCGCCCGGCTGGGGATCCACACGGCCCTCTTCACCCTCAACCTCGATCGCATCGCCTGGCAGCCCTGCAACCCCGCCGTGGGTGGACCCGCCAAGAGCCAACTCGTGCATGAAGTGGATGCCCTCGGCGGGGTGATCGGCCGCCTGGCCGATGCCACCGCCCTGCAGAAGCGGGTGCTCAACGCCAGCCGTGGCCCGGCGGTTTGGGCCCTGCGCGCCCAAACCGACAAGCGGCTCTACGCCCGCCAGATGCTGCAGCTCCTTCAGCACACCCCCAACCTGGCCCTGCGGGAAGCGATGGTGACCGGCCTGGAGGTGGAGGGGGAACCCGGCGAGAGCGCGGCCGGGGGCGCCGGGGCCCGTGTCGTCGGCGTGCGCACCTATTTCGGCAGTGTCTATGCCGCCGGGGCCGTGGTGCTCACCACGGGCACATTTTTGGCGGGGCGCATCTGGGTGGGGCACCAGTCGATGGCCGCCGGGCGGGCGGGGGAGCAAGCCGCTGAGGGACTCACCGAAGCCCTGCGGAACCTGGGCTTTGTCATCGACCGCCTCAAAACCGGCACCCCGGCCCGGGTGGACCGCCGCAGCGTGGCCCTCGATCAACTCGAAGAGCAGCCCAGCGACGCCCACGACCGCTTCTTTTCCTTCGATCCCGCCGCCTGGGTCAGCGGCGAACCGATGGCTTGCCACATCACCCGGACCACTGCGGCCACCCACCAGCTGATCCGCGACCATCTCCATCTCACCCCCGTCTACGGCGGCCTGATCGATAGCAAGGGGCCCCGCTACTGCCCCTCGATTGAAGACAAGATCGTGCGCTTCGCCGACAAGGACAGTCACCAGATCTTCCTGGAGCCCGAGGGACGCGACACTCCAGAGCTCTATGTGCAGGGCTTCTCCACCGGCCTGCCCGAACCGCTGCAACTGGAGCTGCTGCGCACCCTCCCCGGCCTGGAACGCTGCGTCATGCTTCGCCCCGCCTATGCCGTTGACTACGACATGCTGCCCGCCACCCAGCTCCTGCCCACCCTGGAAACCAAGCGGGTGGCGGGGCTCTTCAGCGCGGGCCAGCTCAACGGCACCACCGGCTACGAGGAGGCCGCGGCCCAGGGGTTGGTGGCTGGCCTCAACGCAGCCCGGCGCCTGCGGGGCCAGGAGCCGGTGATCTTTCCCCGGGAGGGCAGTTACATCGGCACCATGATCGATGACCTGGTGAGCCAAGACCTGCGGGAGCCCTACCGGGTGCTGACCAGCCGCAGCGAATACCGGCTGGTGCTGCGGGGCGACAACGCCGACCGTCGGCTGACGCCCCTGGGCCGGGAGTTGGGGCTGATCGATGAGCGCCGCTGGCGGATCCACACCGCCAAGCAGGAAGCGATCGCGGCGGAGACACGGCGCCTGGAGACCGTGCGCTTGAAGGCGAGCGATCCAGTGGCCGACGCCGTGGTGGCGGAGACAGGCGCGGCGATCAAGGGATCCATCACCCTGGCGGAGCTGCTGCGACGCCCTGGCCTGCACAGCGCCGACCTGGTGCGTCATGGCCTGGCCGATCCGGCCCTGCCCCGGGACGTGAGGGAAGGAGCGGAGATCGATCTGAAATACAGCGGCTACCTGGTCCGCCAACACCAGCAGATCGCCCGGATCCAGCGCCAGACCAGCCGGCCCCTGCCCGCAGACATCAACTACGGAGCCATGGCCACCCTGTCGGCGGAGGCGCGGGAGAAGCTCGCCCGCATTCGGCCCCAAACCCTGGGTCAGGCCAGCCGGGTGCCAGGCGTCAGTCCTGCGGATGTGACGGCCCTGCTGGTGTGGCTGGAGCTCGGGCGGCGGCGCGACGACCGACCATCCCCCCAGCCCTCCCGCGAACCGAACAACCCCGATAAGGTTGCGCAACAGTCGCCATGAGACTCCCTTGCGCCCGCCGCGCCCCTCGCGAGGTCTGCCCACCTCCCGCGCCTATTGGGAGTTGAAGGCGGAACAAATGATGAACCGGGTGTTCGCCCCGGAGGCCGCCATTGATCTGGAGCCCCTGCCCACCAGCGCGGAAGCTTCCCCCACGGCGACCTCCCCCCACCGCCCGCTGCCGCCCCTCCCCCCGTCGCCAGTCAACGGGGCCCACGCCCCTTCCAGTCCGCCGCCAGCTGGCGTCAAACCGGGGCGGCGGGCCTCCAGTCTGACCCTGCTCCTGGCCTCCGTCTTGGGGGGCGTGGGACTGGTGGCGGCCCTGGGCGCTGTGCTGCTGGTGCAGCAATGGGCGGGCCTGCAGCGCAACCTCAGCCAGGAGCGCAATCTCCTCCTGGTGGAACGGCTGCGCGCCCTGGGCCCGGCCACCGCGGCGCCCGCCTCCGAGGCGCTGGCCACACCGCCGGCTCCTGTGCTTGATCCCGTTCCCACCGTTGGCGCCCCGGCCAACAGCCGCGGTGTCGCCGCCTTTGATGGATTGCCGCCACCGCCACCAGAAGAACCCTGGATGGCCCAGCTGGCCGACTTGCCTCCCTCCGGCGGACGGCCCCTGCTGCGGGTGCCCGTGAGTGCGCGGTTGGCCGCCGCCGCCCCGGCGGTCGCGGCGCCCCCCGGCGGGCCCGCTGTCGGCCGTGCCGTCCCCCCAACCACCGCAGCTGGCGGCCAGGCGCGGCAGCGCGGCTCCGGGCCCCTGCCCCAGCTCGTGGGTCTGGTGGGCGCGCCCGGGCGGGCAGGCTCGGCCATCTTCCAGGTGGGCAACACCGCCATGACGGTGAACGCGGGAGAGCAGATCGGCGGCAGTGGCTGGCTGCTGCGGTCGGCGGACGCGGAAAGCGCCCTGATCGAGCGGGGGACGGACGTGCGCCGCATCGCCATCGTCTCCGGCGGTTGAGCGCCATGTCCCTCTCCGTCAACCGAACCGCCAGCGGTGCACCCGGCCTGCTGCCCTCCCCGCGGCCCGTCTGGCAGGCCTCCTTGGCGGATGTGGCGGACGGCCGTGCCGGGGACGCCTTGAGCGGCCCCTGGAAGTTGCTGTTGCTCGGGGACGGCAGTCCCACCCGCCATCTGCGGCTCCTCAGCGGCGCCCCGCTGACCATTGGCTTGATCGCCATGGAACCGGACGCTCCCGCCAGCGGGGAACGGCCCCGAGAAGTCGACGAGCTGGTCCCTCCCCTGCTGCGGCGCCAGGTGTGGCTCACCTGCGGCGGAGAAAGCCTGGGGTGGGCTGAGAGCTGGTGGAATCAAGACCAGGCGGAAGCCTGCCTGCGCAACCGCCGCCAGCCAATCTGGAGCAGCCTGACGGAGGGACGCACGGAGCTGTTCCGAGAGGTCGATGGCCTGGCCCTTGTGGAGGCCGACTGGCTGACGCAACGCTTCCAGCGGCCTGGCCCCTACTGGAGTCGCCACTACCGGTTTTTCCGCGAGGGGCGTGACTTGACCGTGATTCGGGAGGTGTTCTCCCCCGCCCTGGAACGCTGGCTGGGCCCGGCGGCCGCCCGCGAGCAAATCTGAATAAATTCAAAAAATGGTGACGACTTTCAACAGTTGCGGCTTGACGAATTGACGCGGTTGTTGTCTTGGCAAGCATGGGGACACCTCATTGCCAACCTGCCGTCATGTCTTCCCCCCCTCTCCCTCCCGAGTGGCTGACTCTCACAGAGATCGGCCGCCTGTATGGCATCTCCGCCGTGCACACCGGCAAGCTGCTGCAAGCCGCCGGCCTGCGGCAGCTTGATGGCCTGCCCAGTCCGGAAGCGCTCCGTCTGGGCCTGGCCCACAGGCGCCACAGCTGCCCCTCCCGGCAAACCCTCTGGAATCGCGAGGGCTGCGCCGCCCAGCTCGAACGCCAGGGCCTGCGGCCCCAGCGGGAGCGGCAGCTGGTGGATCTCTGGGCCGACCGGATCAGCGACCTGGAGCAGGGCTCCCCCGCCGTGGCGATGTCAGCGGAGGACGTGGCGGAGGACCTGCCAGCCGAGCTGGTGGCACCCGTGAACCGGCGCCTGCGCGAACGGGGCTGCAGCTTTCAGGTGACGTCCTCCCTCAGGCGGACTCCCCGCGGGCCTGTTGGCTTGCCTTCTCCAACAGCTGACGCAAGCGGGCCTCGTCGGCGTGGCTGAGGTTGGAGCGCAGCAGCTGCGCGTTCGGCGCGTGGGCCTGCAGGCGCTCGATCACCCGATCGGGGGTGGACTCCCGCAGCAGCACACAGAGAGCGGCGGTGCCCGTGGTCAGGCTGTCGCCCACCTCCCGCAGAAAGCCGTCATTGATGCCGAGATCCGCCAGGGCGCCAGAGGCGGCACCCACTCCCGCCCCCACGGCCGCCCCCACCAGGGGAGCGAAGAACAGGAGCCCCACCAGCACCCCCCAGAAGCCACCGCTGGCGGCTCCGGCGGCGGTGAGGTTGATGGCCTGATGCAAATGCACCTGGCCCTTGGCGTCCCGTTCCACCACAACGGCATCCTCCAGGGCAAGGAGCTGCTCCTTTTGGAAGTCGACCAGGGCGCGACGCACCTCTTCCGCTTCGCTGACGGTGGGAAAGCCAACAACAACCAAGCTGCTCATGGTGAAGGCGGCTCTGCTGGAACAAAGCTGAATGTAAGGCGGCGGCCCCTCAGCGACGGCGCGTGGAGCGCGGCAGGGGGCGGCCTGGCGGGGGCGCGGGAGTCACGGCCGGGGCGAGGGGATCGCTGGGCCGGCGTGGTGGCGGCTCCTGGCGGCGCCAGCGGGGAACCGTGAAGCTGTCCTCCTCGGGCCAGTCCTGGCCGCGGTTGGCGCCGGCGTCGGTGGAGGCGCCAGCCCTGTGGATTGTGCCGCGGTCGCTGACGGGACCGCCCTCTCGATCGGGCGTGCTCCAGGCTCCAGCCTCCTCCGGCGGAGAGACCGGCGCACGGCGGCGGGCGTCCGCCGGGCCGGCACCCGCCGCCGTGGTGCCCCGGCGCGAGATGGCCTCCAGCCGCGGACGGCGGGCGGGCCGGGCCGGCGTGGCAGCCTCCTCGCCGGACTCGCGACGCTCCGCGCGTTTGCCGCCGCCACGGGGGGAGCCAGCTCGCTCCACCTCCTGCCAGGGCTCGCGCCAGTCCTCGCGGTCGTCAAGCAACCAGTCGAGCTTCCCTTCCACCCAACGGCCCAGCCCATCGAGGCGACCCGTCCCGCCAGGCCCCGGCGACCGCCCTCCCGGACGGCTGCCGGAGAGGCCGTCCGGCAACACACGTCCGCGCCTGACTCGGGTCTCCCCCGAGGGCAGGCCCCCATCCCCATCCAGCCAATCCATGCGCTGAGGTTAGCGGGGATGACGGCGAAGCCAGTGCTCTCGCGCCAGCCCCACCAGCGCGATGGACAGTCCTGCCAGCTCCAGGCTCCAAAGAAACACGCCCATCGGGATCCACCGCTCGCGGGAGGCTAGGGCCTGAACGGTTCAAACACCAGCACGCAGTCCGGATCCCAGCGGCCGCCATGGAAGCGGTCGCAGCAGATGCGGCAGGCCAGCCCCTGGCGGCGGCGGCGGCAGGGGGAGCGCAGGCCACAGCGGGGGCAACAGGCCAGCCAGCGAACCGGCTGCGGCGGCACGGGAAAACTGTGGCGCAGACACACCTCAAAGCCTGGCTGGCGAGCGTTGATCAGGGCCATGCGTGCGCGGAAACGGGGGCCATGGGCCTCCCGCGCCCCGAGCACCCGATCCACCCAGGCATGGATCATCTCGTGGCACAGGGTGCTCAAGGTGGCTGTGCGCGGCAAGGGATCCAACAGGGGACGGGACAGCAGGATCTCGCAGCGCGCCTCCCCCGGGCTGACCTGCCAGCGGCGGTAGAGGCCGGCGGTACGGGTGAGGCGGCCATCGCTCCAGCGCAGGGCCAGCAGCGGCTGCGTGCCACGCACCAGGCTGCCGTCAAAATGCTCGCGATTGAGCTGATGAAACAGGGGCAGCAGCGGTTCGAGCGGCAACGGCCGACACGGGACAGGTCCCTGAGAACAGGCGGCACCAGTTTGGCCGCTTTCGCCCCGGACGCGGGACGTTTTCGGGCAGACTCAGGCGCTGTTCACCACGCGCGCATCCATGGATTGGGGACTGGCTCGGGAGATCGGCAGCAAGGCCTTGCTTGTCGGCGCTGGCGCGTTGTTGCTCTATTGGACGATCTCGGCGGTGCGCCTGGTGCTCAGCGCCCGGGGCATCAATCCGCTGATCAAGCAGTTCTTCACCCAGGTGGCCTCCGGCCAGGTGGATGGCGCCTATCTGCTGACCACGAAAAACTACCGCTCCCATGTGAATCGGCAGCAGTTCATCCGCTTCCTGGCGGGACTGCAGCTGAACAAATACCGCAACCTCCGCTCCGGCCGTCCAAGGCTGCAAGACAACCAGCTGATCCTCACGGTGAAGCTCAAATCCGACGACAAGGAGGAGCTCCCCCTCGATTTCACCTTCGTGAAAGTGGAAGACGCCTGGCGTGTGGAGCGCATCCAGAAGGTTGCCGCCAGCTGAACCCCCTTGTGACGCCCACCCCGCCGCCTCTGTGACGTCCACCCCCGACCAGTGGCACCACGCCGAACAGCTGCGCCGTCTGCTCCAGCGGGCTGCCCACGCCTATTACGTGCTGGACGCGCCTGTGATGGAGGATGCGGTCTACGACCAGCTCTATCGCGAGCTGGCCGAGCTGGAGCGGGCCCATCCGGAGCTGCGCAGCCTGGACAGCCCCACCCAGCGCGTGGGCGGCGCGCCGGCGGAGAGCTTTCCCAGCGTGGCCCATCGCATTCCCCTCGCCAGCCTGCAAAACGGCTTCCATCTGGCCCACCTGGAGGCCTGGCACGAGCGCCTGCTGAAGTTGCTCTGCAACCAACCGCGGCATCGGCAGAATCCACCCCTGTTGGCCCTGGTGGGGGAGCTGAAGATCGATGGCAACGCCCTGGCCCTGAGCTACGAGAACGGGGTGTTGCTGCGCGCTGCCACCCGGGGCGATGGTGAACGGGGCGAGGACATCACCGCCAATGTGCGCACGATTCAGAGTGTGCCCCTTCGCCTCAATCTGGAGGCGCCGCCAGAGTGGTTGGAGGTGCGGGGGGAGGCGCTGATCGCGAACGCCAGCTTCGCGCGCATCAATGCCGAACGGGAGGCCCGCGGTGAGTCGCTCTTCGCCAATCCCCGCAATGCCTGCGCCGGCACCCTGCGGCAGCTGGATCCGAAGGTGGTGGCGGAGCGACAACTTGATTTCTTCGCCTACACGCTCTATCTGCCAGCGGACTGGCAGGCCAGCGCAGGCGCGGATCCAGCCCCTCCCCGCAGGCAATGGGAGGCCCTGCAATGGCTCAGAGCTGTTGGTTTCCAAGTCAACCCGAACGCCACGCTGCTGCAGGGGCTGGCAGATGCGGAGGCCTTCTTCGCCAGGTGGGAGGAGGGCCGAAAGGATCTGCCGTACGCCACAGACGGGGTGGTGTTGAAGCTCGATGATCTGCGCCTGCAGATGGAGTGCGGCAGCACGGAGACCCATCCGCGTTGGGCACTTGCAATGAAATATCCCCCGGAAGAAGCCACGAGCAAGTTGTTGCGGGTCGTGGCCCAGGTGGGGCTGACGGGCAAGGTGACCCCCGTGGCCGAGTTTGAGCCGGTGCTTCTGGCACACACCACCGTGAGCCGGGCCACCCTGCACAACGCCGACCACCTGGCGGAGCTGGATCTGCACCTGGGCGACACCATCGTGGTGCGCAAGGCTGGCGAAATCATCCCCCAGGTGGTGCGTGCCCAGCCCGAGCTGCGGCCATGGGCGGCGATACGCGCGGAGTTGCCCGCTGGCTGCCCGGAATGCGGCTCCCTCCTGGTGCGGGAAGAGGGTGGGGCGGCAACACTGTGTGTGAACAGCAGTTGTCCGGCGATCTT
>JBKDSV010000150.1:0-2268 GCA_046340795.1 Cyanobacteriota bacterium
GTTCTCGAACCAGGGAAACGGACCTGCCCACCCCTTGCAAGGCCAGCCGTGGGACCAGCCGACTGAGGTGTGCGGCCCACCCCGGCGACGCCGGGGTGGGGGTGCCGGGGGATTTACACCACTCGCCGGGACGCCAGCCGCCTCATCTTGATCAGATGTTTGGGCAGCCCTCAGGGCTGCCTCAAGGTCAAGTTGAGGTCTCGCAAATGGAGCTGAAGAACGCGGACCGTCCTGGCTCGGCACAAATGACGACGGGTCTGCCGATGGACAGGCGCCCTGATCCCCAGCTTCCACAGGACTTTTGGTCAGCCCTGGATTGAGATGGTAACGTCCCTCGCGCCCTGTCTCTGAATCTTGCCAACGGCCGCGCTGCGGAAACAGCCATTGCCATCCCCATTGACGATTGGCATTGGCATATTTGCTTATCAACGCATGGGGCAGACTCGCTGCTCCCCAGCCCACGGCTAAATCGACTCCATGCAGGTGGCGCACTTCGCTCAGAGGTTGTTTCAACCCGGCTACAAGACTCTTGGGCAACAAAGCCCTTCGCTCATCCTTACCCCCTTGCCATTCCGCATCTGTCAGCTCTCCACGATCAAAGTCAAGGTCCTGCGTGCTGCCCATCTGCCTCTGAGGACGGGGGCAGTGGAAGCGTAAAAAGCGTCGCAACCACTGCTCATAGATCTTGACGGTATGCCGAGCATAGTGGCGCACTTCCAGCTCTTGGCAGTAACGCTGGCTTAGTCCTAGAGGTCGGGTGGATGTCATGAGATCGCAGCTGGAAGGGTTTTCCTTCTTCAAGTATTCCGGCTTCCTACTGTGCAGTGCCGCAAATCCGCTGTGAATCCTTTGATGAGTACCTCGCCCTGAGCCCTTGCTGAGGAAGGCATCTGGACGCGCGGACCAAGCCGAAGACGACGCATGAACTTGCGGGACTGCACACGACCAAGCAACGAAAAAAGCCCCCGGCCAGTGGCCGGAGGCGAGAGACGTCCCTCGTGGAGACAGGGTTGAACGGATGCGTTATCCGAACTTGCCCGCTGTGGAGGCGATCAAGAAGGCGGCATAGGTGAGGAAGAAGCCCACTGTGAAGTGCGCCAGACCCACCACCCGGGCCTGAACGATCGACAGAGCCACCGGCTTATCGCGCCAGCCCACCAGGTTGGCAAGCGGCGTGCGCTGATGCGCCCAGACGATGGTTTCGATCAATTCCTGCCAATAACCACGCCAGGAGATCAGGAACATGAAGCCCGTGGCCCACACCAGGTGACCGAACAGGAACATCCACGCCCAGACCGCCAGGTTGTTGGTGCCGGAAGGGTTGTACCCATTGATCAGCTGGGAGCTGTTCAGCCAGAGATAGTCGCGGAACCAACCCATCAGATAGGTGCTGGATTCGTTGAACTGGGCCACGTTGCCCTGCCAGATGGCCAGGTGTTTCCAGTGCCAGTAGAAGGTGACCCAGGCCACCGTATTCAGGGCCCAGAACAGAGCCAGGTAGAAGGCGTCCCAGGCGGAGATGTCGCAGGTGCCGCCCCGGCCTGGACCATCACAGGGGAAGGAATAGCCGAAGTCCTTTTTGTCGGGCATCAGCTTGGAACCCCGGGCATCCAGGGCACCCTTCACCAGGATCAAGGTGGTGGTGTGCAGTCCCAGCGCGATGGCGTGGTGCACAAGGAAATCACCAGGACCAATCTGCAGGAACAGGGAGTTGTTGCCGGAATTGATGGCCTCCAGCCAGCCGGGCAGCCAGACGGCGCCAGGGCCGGGGGCATTGCTCACCAGGCTGTTGGGATTCGCCAGCAGCACATCCATCCCGTAGAGGGCTTTACCACTCGCCGCTTGCACGAACTGGGCAAACACCGGCTCCACAAGGATTTGCTTCTCGGGGGCACCGAAGGCCACCACAACGTCGTTGTGGACGTAGAGGCCGAGAGTGTGGAAACCGAGGAAGAGGGACACCCAGCTCAGGTGGCTGATGATCGCTTCCTTGTGCTCCAACATCCGCGCCAACACGTTGTTTTTGTTGGCTTCGGGGTCGTAGTCCCGGATAAAGAAGATCGCGCCGTGGGCAAAGGCACCGCACATCAAGAAGATGGCGATGTATTGGTGGTGCGTGTAGAGCGCCGCCTGGGTGGTGTAATCCCGCGCGATGAACGCGTAGGAGGGCAGCGCATACATGTGCTGCGCCACCAGGCTGGTTACCACACCCAACGAGGCCAGGGCCAATCCCAGCTGGAAGTGCAGGGAGTTGTTGATCGTGTCGTA
>JBKDSV010000151.1:0-4153 GCA_046340795.1 Cyanobacteriota bacterium
CTCATAGGTGTCAGAGCCAGAGCCGCCATCCAGCAGATCCGAATCACGACCACCCCGCAGCCGATCTGCTCCTGCTGTCCCACGGAGTGTGTCGTTTCCTTCGCCTCCCTCCAGCAAGAAGTTGTTTCCGACCAGCGTCACGCCGGAGAAATCCAAGGTGTTTGCGCCCCAATCTCCGAGAAGCGAAACCTCACCGGTGCGTGAGGAGCCATTCATTCGACTGGTGGCGTTGACAATGAGCTCGATGCCGCTGGCTGGGCCAAACCGCTTGAGGCCAATCTCCACTGATCCAACACCTTGGGCGATCAGGCGATCTGTGCCAGTCGTGCCGCTATCCGCATAGGTATCAAACCCATTAAAACTGTTCCATCCACCGGCTCTGTTCCCAGAGGCAAGATAGGTATCTGAACCTTGACCGCCATCAAGAAGATCATCATCAAAAGAGCCGTCTAAGATGTCGCTACCTACACCACCACGCAATGTGTCTAAACCCCAACCGCCATCAAGAAGATCGTTACCAGCTCCACCCTCAATGGAATCATTTCCGCCATAGCCAACCACTTGTTCACTCTCAGCGTTCCCATTAAAAACATCAGCATTTGAAGTTGCGAAAGTAATCCGACGATTACCAAGAAAATAGTTCAGCCACGCGGAAACATCACCAAGGGAGGCGTTGGTGTTGCCATCTTCATTTTCAAAATTATCACCATCAACTTGAAACCCTATGTGAAAAATTCCATCGGCGACAGTATTGACTAAGTTATTGCCAAAATACTGTGTATCTGCACCATCATTTTGAACGAGGTGAAAACCGGTCTCCTCCCCATTCTCGTCATCACCATGAAGCTGCAGAAACAGGGGATATTCATAGGTTTTAATCCACTGATTCACCTGGCGTAGATCCGAGCGAGTAAGCCATTGATCGCCATAAACACCCGTGGCAGCTAGAGCACGCAGGATTAATTTATTCAGATTATTTGCCGCCTCAACACCACTATTTATATCCGATGCGGAAGTGAATTTGCTTAGGCCACGATCGAGCTTGATCGTGTCAACAATTCGATCCAGGCCGGTACCGGTTGTGGATTGATCCGCATAAAAATAGGTGAGCCAATCAGCAACATCACTAACTTTTGCATTGGCATCGCCATCTTCGTTGTTGAAGCGATCGTCGGAAGTAATACTGAAGCCAATATGGTAAATTCCATCCAAAACAGTATCGATCAAATTGCGCCCAAAAAAGACGGTATTAGCGCCATCGTTTTGCACATGATGATAACCTGTTTCCAAGCCATTCTCATCATCACCATGATTGGCAAGAAAAAAGTTATAGCGCGATTGATTTGTATTGATCCACTGGTTGATCCAGCGCACCTCAGCACTACTAATCCGTGTTGAATCCGCATCTGCTTGGCCGGCGAGCTTCAGGGCATCAAGCCCTTGAAGAATCAAACCATTGAGATGATTGGCCGCCGTTGCACCTGCTGCAAGATCAGACCAGGCAAGCGTTGTACCCAATCCAGAGTCAGCAATGATTAACTCGGTTGTGCGATCAAGATTGGTATTTGTTGTTGCCAAATCCGTCTTGAGTGCCGTTAGCCAAGTCGCAACATCAGCAATAGAAGCATTGGCATTGCCATCTTCATTTAGAAATTGGTTATTGGCATTAACTTCAAAGCCAAAATGATAAATTCCATCCAAAACAGTATCAACAAGATTTAAACCACGAAACAATTGACTGGCCCCATTGTTCTGAATAAAATGAAATCCTGTGGCCAGGTCATTTTCATCGTCGCCGTGCAGAACCTCAAAGGCAGCACGACGAATGGGATCACTCCGCAACCATTCGCTCAAGCGGCGAATATCTTCAGAGTCCAACATTACATCGTTAAAACTCCCAATAGCTTTCAAGCCGGAGACAAGCAAGTTATTGAGACCAGAAGCGGCCCTGATGCCCTCCGCAAGAGCTGAAGCTTCTGTGTTGCCCGCCAGTCCGGGATCTCGGGCAAGCCAGCCGATAACCTGGTCCAATCCTGAACCAGAACTGCCGAAGGCCTGACCTGTGTAGGCGGAGTAAGAGCGAATGGTGTTAGGCATGGCAAGAGATCGGGAAGGGAGAAAGGGGAAATGAAAGTCGATCGAGGAAGAAGCAAACGATGCAACCGCACTGATCGACTCCAGCCTTAAGCGACCAACAGACAGCAGTCGGCGGCTGGCAGCAGATCACCGGCCAACAGATGACAAGGATCAGCTATAGGCGAACAGCTGAACGGGGTGCAGGCTTTTCTGTGGTTTATCCTTTCATACTCAAAACATACAGGATGCTCAAACCATGACTGACACCAAGCAGCGATCTTGACAAATCTTAGTCTTGATTAAATGCCCGTGCGTTGGAAGATTTTAATGGTAAAGTCGGCCAGAATCGAGATCTGCAATTGAGAATCATTCAATCATTGATTCCGGCCTGCATGGAGGCGGCAACAAAGTTAACGCAATTGATTCTCATGTGCAGATTCTATGTTTGGCTGGAGCGCTGCCCCCCCCCTGTCAAACTCACATCTGCACTGAAACAAATCCAAGGAGGCAGCCCAAAAGGATGAAGTTTGTCGGGCAACCATCAGCAAGCTCTACAATGAACCACCCCAGACTGAGGGATAGCGCATCAGCTGAAGTGCACCTATAAAAATCACTCTTGTCGTGTCACGGCCGGCCAGTGAGATCAGTAATAGGAAGGGATTTTACTCCAGGAGACGAAGCCGAAGAGGAATTTTTTGAGGTGTCCTGAAGCCTCATAACAAACTCCCATGGCTGACTCAAACTCAACTTGAAGCCCCGCGAATAGGGCTAAAGAATGCGGACTTTTCTGGCTAAGCACAAAGGACGAATGATCCGCTGATTGACACGCGCCTTGATTCTCGGTATCTCCGGGGCTTTTGGTCAGCCCTTGCAGCTCATGGCAAGGGTATAGGATTGCAACATAATGCATGAATGCCAGATCTCCGGATGTAACGTAAAGATCCTTAAGCACTATTCTTGGCGCTCGTGTACAGTGCTGGACATGTGCCTGAAATCTACGCATGAAGCCCCGTCGACTGATCCTGCACGCAGGCCCACACAAAACAGGCACTAGCTCTATTCAAGCTGTGCTGCGTAATCAAATTTTTGAAGCTTTTTATTATCCCAAAACCGGACAGTGGCATGATGGGGCTCACCACAATCTGATTTTCAGTCTTGTACCGGAGCTGAGTCGTGCCGATGCACAATTGCTGGAGGAGGCAGAACTTCTACACCAACTCGAGTTAGAACTTGCCGATGATCGGCATGATACGCTATTGATTAGCAGCGAATTTCTTAGCCTAGGCTGTGCAGACAGGGTGGTAAACTGGCTTGTGCGTCATGAGATTGCAGATCCGGAGGGGATTCGGGCTCTGGTTGTGGAAAGAGAGCTGCTCAGTCGAGCCGCTTCGTTCTACAACCAAGCGGTGAAAGATCCCTATGTGGGGGAAACACGCAGCCCGAATCACTGGTTGAAGGAAGAAGCTGACAATCTTCGCTTGGAGCCAATTCTGGAGACCCTACAGTCCGCCGGGGCCTCCGTGGAGGTCCTGCCCTATGAGCCAGCCCAGAGTTTAGTGACACGGGCGTTAATGGCCGCCGGAGCGCATGAGGAGGAGTTGCCAGATCAAATCCCCTGGACCAATACCTCGATGAGCGAGCCCGTGTTGATGGCTCTGCTGGAAGTGAATCGCACTGTTACTGATCCAGAGCAACGACTTGAGCATCAAGCACGCTTGTGGAAGGAATTTCAACCCGTCTTCTGCCCATCTACGCCTAATCTATTTTTGCATTGGGAGATATGAATTGATGTGAACAATATCCTCAAAAATCTAGCGAAGCTCTGGACAACCGGTCGCCAGTAGAAGTTGCCCCTTGCACTAACTGGGAGCTCCGCATTCTCACAGGTGCCGCTGAGGAATTTTCCAGGACCTCCTTAGCTCAAAGCGACCAAGTAGGGCAGGGCTGCTTTAAAGTGGTTGGATAGAGGCGCCAGGCCACGATTGTGATTCAGGTCCCACGCTGAGACCCCTATGAGCTCGGGACTCAGTTCCTCAGAGCTGCTGGGCACATGAACGCAGAGTGGCAAGTTTGAATC
>JBKDSV010000152.1:0-11113 GCA_046340795.1 Cyanobacteriota bacterium
CCTACGCCAAATTAACCTCGGCGATTACTTCTATGTCGGACTTGAGAATGCTAGGACAAGCAAGATCTAGGGCTTATGCTCACGAGCATAGTATCAGCGTGCCGACATCATAGCCCGATTATTCGCACATTGTCGAAATACTTTCGCCGATATGGGTAATCAATCAGAGAAATTCAAGATATGTCAATAAACACTTGAAAGAGTTTCTAGCGAACCTTCGCATGGCCTTGGCTTGGTTTTTCCGATTCTTCGAACGCTGCCCCTGAGTGGCAGTCAAGGAGCCAGGGGTGACGCAGCAGAGTGTTTGTGGAGGCCTGTCCACTCGAGGGGCTTGTTCGAAGTGTCCCGCCTTGACAGACAACGTCCGCGAACCTTCGCATCAACAGCAGAATCCATCTCAATCATGGTCTGACCAAAGGAATCGTCTGTCTACCATTACGGCGGTAGATATGGAAATCGCTATCGGTTGTGAGAAGCAATGGTGAGTCGTTGATTTCTGCTAATCGAATTAAAGCAGCATCTGCAAGAGAAGCGGGAACATTCTCATAACGCTTGAAAAGTGAGCTCACAGAGCAAATCTGTTCCTGGAGCACGAAAGGCACTTGAACAACTCCTCTCTCAATGAACTGTAACACCAATGAGGGATCAAAACCGGAGCGCTTCAGGAGAAAGCAAGTCTCAGCCACCACAGCCTCGCAGCTCAGCATTGGAGGAGGTAGGAGCCGGAACTGATGAACTGCCCATTTGTGATGGGTATCGTTTCGACTGAGTAGAGCAACCCAAGGGCCGGTATCAAGCAGCACCGTCATAATCAGCTTGTGCCGAAGCCAGACAGATAAGCAGGGTTGGATGACAGATCGGCTGGTCCACCTTCGCAACAACCCACAAGATCAGCCAGGAGATCAGCTGCGGAGTGTGGTGCTGAGCCCTCTACTCCCTGCTCTGAGGATTGGAGGAAGGCTGTCAATGCTCGTCGAACCAACTCAGACTTGCTTAACCGACGACGATGAGCCTGCTCCGTGAGCTGCGCATCGAGGGTATCAGTCAACTTGAGTGAGATCACCGCCATGGCAAGCAGCCTGTCGCAACCACGTCATCATACCAGCTGCCAAACGGTATTACGACCGGCATTGGCCTGATGGACTCGAGATAGTGCTATCAGGTCTGCATTCCCCACAACCAGTGGGCTTCGCCACAGGAGATTCGTGCACGCTCTTGCCGATCCTTCGAACGGCTTGGATAGATCGTGCGCAGCCACGATCTATCCAGTGTTGGACAAGCCCCGCAACTTTGGGGCCTCCGCTTACTGAAGAAAGATCGACCCGCTTTTCAGATTTTTGTCATTATTGACATACGTATTTATACTCACAAAAGCGGCCATAGAATGAAGGATGGTCAATGTGTCTCATTATCTCGGTACGCGGAGGCCACGAAGCCACAACAGTTTGATCCAATGGCTCAGAATTTAAGGGTACGAAATAGGAATATTTCTTTGTCCTCAGGCTCTATCAAAAAAGCGTCGTTGCGCTCTTGGTCGCGGTGCGCGTCTTGCTTGAGTTGTATGTCGAGAGGCCAGTGCCAGGAGTTCTCGATGCTCCAGCGATCACACACGTGCTGCAGCAAAGCTTCGGGGCCAGCACGCAAACTCGTGTGGAGCTGAGCTTCGGGTGAAATCCAGGCTCCGTTGAGCCCTTTCTCCATGGCTTGATGCTCGCCTCTTCAAGGAGGGGCTGATGGCGACATGTCTTGAAGCTGTTTCGACGATCCATAGGCATCGTCTACATCTGGGCGGTGATGGCCGGTTACCACCCCATCGCCAGCCGGCTCCCCATGCTTGACCCCATATCTTTATGCCTTGAAAATCATGGTGTGAAGACGGAGTCGGACAGGGATATGCCCCCCGATCCCGCCTCTTCTTCCTCCACGCCCACCGCCATCTCCCTGATGGACGGCGACTTTGCAGGCGACGTGGAGACCCTGGCGCCGCAGCCTGCGCGATGCGCGCTCCCTCCTCATTCGTCCACACACGCCATGACCCAGCTCCAAAGCGGGCGCCTGAGTGCCCATGACTTGGCCGTTCAACTTGCCAACCACCGCGCAACGGTGATCGACGTGCGCGATCCGATGGAATACGCCAGTGGCCACATCGCCGGCAGCCTCAACGTGCCCCTCCCCCAGCTCTGCAAAGCCAGCCTGCCCCAAGGTCCCCTGGTGCTGGTGTGCCAGAGCGGCTACCGCAGCGGCCGGGGGGTGGCTCAGCTGCGACGGCAGCGCCATTCCGCCCCCGTCTCCGAGCTTGAGGGCGGCCTTCCCGCTTGGCAGCAGGCCGGGTTGCCAGTGCGCAAGCTCAAGGGGGCCCCGCTGCCCCTGCTGCGCCAGGTGCAAATCGCCGCGGGCGCCCTGGTGCTGGCGGGCTTGATCCTCAGCCAGGTGGTGGCGCCCGTCTGGATTCTGTTGACCTGGTTCGCGGGCGCCGGGTTGGTGTTTGCCGGCGTCAGTGGCTTCTGCGGCATGGCCCTCCTGCTGAGGCTGATGCCCTGGAACCAGGTGAGGCACTGAAGGCGACCAAGCAGCTCCCGAGCGCGCCAGCCATGATCTGACGCGGTCGCCTGTCGCACGGGATCAAGACCGTGGCAGCGCCCACGCCTTAGCCTGGAAGCGGATGATCTCCAGATGGCTCTGAAACTCGCCGCTGCTCTGTCAGTGCCTCCAGCGGGTGGCCAACGCGCGCCCACACAGATTCCCCGGACCCGTGGAGGCCAACCTGGTGGTCGCCACCCGCCGCCACGAAGCCCGTCCGGGCGCCCACGCCCAAACCCTGGCCCGCATCACCGTGCGCCAGCCCCCAGTCCCCTCCCTCTCGCCGCCTGAACTCCGACCCATGGCTGACCATTTTGATCTGATCGTGCTCGGCGCCGGATCCGGAGGGCTGGCTGCGGCCAAACGAGCCGCCTCCCACGGCGCGAAGGTGGCCATTGTCGAAGGCGATCGTGTGGGGGGCACCTGCGTGATCCGCGGTTGCGTGCCCAAGAAATTGCTGGTATATGGCTCGGCCTACCGTCATCTGCTGGCGGATGCGGTCAGCTATGGCTGGGAGCTCGGCGAGGTGGGGCTGGACGCCTCTCGCCTGCTCGCCAATGTGCGCGCGGAGGTGCAACGGCTCAACCAGCTGCACATCGGTTTTCTGGAGAAGGCCGGCGTGGAACTGGTGCGGGGTTGGGGCCGTTTCCTCGGACCCCACAGCATCGCTGTGACCGCAACCGATGGCCAGGAGCAGCAGCTGGAGGCGGAGCGCATCCTGATCGCCGTTGGCGGGCGTCCCCACCGGCCCGAGCTCCCCGGCGCGCACCTGGGCTGGGTGAGCGATGACATGTTTGAGCTGCAGACCCTGCCCGAGGCGATGGTGGTGGTGGGCGCCGGTTTCATCGCCTGTGAATTCGCTTGCATCCTCAACGGCCTGGGCGTGCGGGTGACCCAGCTGGTGCGGGGCGACCACCTGCTGCGGGGCTTTGACCGGGAAGCCAGCGAGGCGGTGCGCGCGAGCATGGAGGCGGACGGCATCACAATCCGCCTGGCCCACGCCCCGGCGTCAATCAGCGGCCTCTGCGCCCCTGGCGAACTCACCGTCACCACCCAGAGTGGCGAGACGATCCCCTGCGGCGGCGTGCTGCTGGCCACCGGTCGACGCCCCTTCCTGAAGGGTCTCAACCTGGAGGCGGCCGGCGTCGCCGTGGAGGGTCACCGCATCCCGGTGCAGGCCGACCAGCGCACCAACGTGCCCCACATCTACGCGGTGGGCGACGTCACGGAGCGCATCTGTTTGACGCCGGTGGCGGTGGATGAAGGCCGCGCCTTCGCGGACACGGTCTATGGCCACAAACCCCGCCAGGTGGATCACACGCTGGTGGCCAGCGCTGTCTTCAGCCAGCCGGAGCTGGCCAGCGTGGGGTTGAGCGAAGAGGCCGCCCGGGAACGCCATGGTGCCGAGGCCATCGTCGTGCACCGCGCCCGCTTCCGACCCATGAGCCAGGCCCTGCCAGCACGGGATCCGAAGGTGTTGCTCAAGCTGATCGTGGAGCGGACCAGCGGGCGCGTGTTGGGCTGCCACATGGTGGGCGAGCACGCGGCGGAGATCATTCAGATGGCGGCGATCCCTCTGGGGATGGGTGCCACCAAGGCCGATTTCGACCGCACGATGGCCCTCCACCCATCGGTGGCGGAAGAATTCGTCACCCTGCCTGGCTAACCCCGGCAGTCGTCCCGCCGTCATGTTCGACTGAGCGCCATGTCCACCCCGATCGACCATGCCCTGCGGCTGCGACAGCTCTGGCTGGCTTATCTCTTGGCCATGCTCTTTCACGTGGATCTGGGCCTGATGCCTCTGTTTCACGGTGTCTCGCCCGAGATTGAGAGCCACGTCGACCCCAGCCGTCTGTCCCTGGTGTTTTGGGGGATGTTGATCTACTTCCTGCTTCCCCTGCTGGCGATCCTGCTGATCACCTGGACCGCCAGCAACCCAGCCAGTGCAGGGCGTTGGCGCTGGTGGCGGCGCACGCATTTCTGGCTGAGCGTGGTTTATACCGTCACCAACATTCCTCACCTAATTGCCGACATCGTCGTCCCCGATTCCAGAAGCGATCAGGTGACCTTGATGGTGGTGCTGCTGTGGCTTGGCCTGTTGATCAATGTGGAGGGTTGGCGCTGGTGGCGCCAACCCTCAGGCGCTTAGAGAACAGCGCAATTCCCGCCTCTGGCTGGGGTGGAGGCTGCCGCGCAGCTGCCGCAGGGCCCGTTGCTCCAAACTCTGCACCGTGCTTTTGGTGAGCCCCATGCGCTCCGCCACCTGGCTAAGGGAGCGCAGACCATCACCGCCGTAGCGCAGGGCGAGCACGCGGCGGGCTTGATCGGGCAGGCGGGCCAGGCTTTGGTGCAGCCAGCTGTAGTCCTCCCGCTCCTGCAGGACACGGCCATCGCTCAAGCGATCCAGCAGCGAGCCCTCATCCTCCGTGCCCTGGGGTTGATCGAGGGAGACCACCCGGCCCGCATGGCTCACTTCGAGCACATGGGCCAGGCGGGTGGGATGGGCGCCGAGGCGACTGGCGAGGGCCTCAAGGGGACAGGAGGGGCTGGCCTGACGCAGGGCTCGGGCCTCCCCGGCGAGCTTGCGAATGCCCTGCGGCACCCGCAGGATCTGGCCCAGCTCCGCTTGGCCACGGCGCACCGCCTGGCGAATCCACCAGTAGGCATAGGTGGAGAAGCGATAGCCGCGACTGGGATCAAACCGCTCCACGGCACGAATCAGACCGAGATTGCCCACCTGGATCAGATCCAGAAGATCCACCCCCGCTGGCTCCCGCACCTCGTGCTTGCAGACCGACACCACCAGCCGCAGGTTGGCCTGCACCATGCGATCCATCGCACGCCGACCCGAGCGGACTTCAGCGGGCGTCGGGGAGGGGGCCTGCTGCCAACGCTGCACCATTGTGCCAAGATGCACCTCCTCTGCAGCGGTCAGCAATGGGATCATCGCGATTCGCTTGAGGTATGCCTGCACCGCATCCCCCGGAGCGGTGCGAGCCGCTGTCTGACGGTCGTCCATCGATGCCCCTGTTGCCCATCTGGTCTTCTTCAGCCTTTCTGAAGTGCCTGGGTTTCAAAAAACATGCAGCGGAACCGCTGCGGGTCCTTCATGGAGCGTTACCTCGTCAAGGCAAGCTGCACCGGGGCGGCGGGAGCGGCGTCAGCGGAGGAAAGACGACCGATTCGCTCAGAGCACGGCAGAGTGTACCAGGCTGGCGGAGAGCGGAAAGACAAGGCTGTTTTTGCCGGGCTCTGGCTCAGCCAGCCTCCTGGAGCCAGGGATCCAGAAAGCTCAGGGGCCGGGCCATGGTGGCCGAAAACCCCAGCAGTCCCCGATCCTGAAAGCTGTAGAGCAGGCGGTCATCGCTCTCCAGCAGCCAGGTGCCGCCCCGCTGGGTGATGAAATCGTCACGGGGCACGTAGGTGCGCCAGTGGCCGAGCACTTCCACCATGTTGCGCAGACGCACGCTGGCCAGCTCGAAGGGCCGTTGGAACCCCCGGCCGCCAGCCAGGGCAAACAGCGGGCTGTCGAGCCGCTCTGGCGCGGAGCGATCGCCCGTGTAGCCGCGCGCCACCTCCGCCAAGGTGCCGGGCGAGCCGACGCCCGCACACATCAGCAGCAGGGCTGGCCAGGGCCCCCCGGGGATCTCCAGGCCCGCGTAGAGCCCCAGGGCGCGATGGAGCCGGGGCTCAGGTTCCACCTGCAACACCTCGCGGGGAAGACCGGTGAAGCCGCAGAAGCGCTCGGCGCCGGCATCATTGCCGATGCCAATCGCCAGCAGGCGGATTCCGGCGGCCCGCAGCGCCGGCAGAGCGCCAGCCAGGGCCTGGGCGTACTCCAGGCTGTCGAAGTCGCCCAGCTGGGAGAGAAGCACCACCAGGCGGCGATGGCCGGACTCCATCCCTGGCACCCGGACCAGGTGATCCAGCAAGGGCGAGGGAGTGTGCATGGCATCCGGAGGGAGGAAAGGAGCAGTTGCGCGGAACCGCTCAGCCGATCGTGCATCATGGCTTCCTCGTGCACCCGCGACCCAATCAGCCGCAATGGATGGAGACGCTTCTCAGGCCAGGCCTTCTCTCCATCCCCCTGTTGGGGCATTCCTGGCTGCGGCAAACTGCTCTGGATCCGCAGGGATGGGCGCAGGCGGTTTCGGCCATCGCGCCGGTGCGGATCTGCGAGCCGCTGTTCGCGTCGCTTCCCTTTCAGAACGACACGGCCATGCTCCAGCTCGGAGAGGTGATCGTGCTTGCCACTCAGGGATCCGCGATCACCTTGAGCACAGACAACCATCCCTTTGCCCAGCTGATGCTTCCCTATCGCGGCTGGGGTATGTGGCGGGTCGAACGGAACCGTTTTGAGAATCCCGTCGGTGACTCGGTGCTCTTTCTGCCGCCAGCGCCCCTGCATCTGGAAAACAACATCACGTCAGGGGTGGCGCTGAATCTGGATCCCGCGGCCCTGCTGCGCACGGCGCTCACAATAGCCGGCCCGGACGGAGTGCCGGCGGAACGGATGACGGTGTTCCAGCAGCCGTGTCTTCTGCGGCTCAAGGATCCGCTGTCAGCCCATCTGATCAATGGCCTCTATGCCCTCCTGCTCTCGTTGCATCAACTCACCAGCCTGCCCGGTTCGGATCTGAGCCGGCTCCGCTTGGATGATGTGATTTTGAGGATGGTGGTGCTGCTGTTGCTGCCGGAGTTGCAGCAAGTGGATGCCCTTCCTGAGGCTCCGGCCTCTTCCGCCACAGCTCGGGGCAAGTTGGAACATCTGGTTGAGTGGATTGAGGCCCATCTGGAGGAGCCGATCGGCCTGAGCGATCTGGAAAACCAGGCGCACTGGTCGCGGCGCACGTTGCAATATGCCTTCCGCGACGCCTACGGCTGCAGCCCGATGCAATGGGTGCGGCGCCGTCGTCTGCAGCGAGCGATGCAACGATTGACCAATCCCCGACCGGGAGACAGCGTGACGCTAATTGGCCAGTCGGTTGGCTTCCCCAGTCCGGTGGCTTTCAGTCGCGACTTTCGCCGCCAGTACGGCTGCACTCCTTCCGCTGTCTTTCGCGGTTAGGGAAGCTCTGAACAACCGGTCGCCAGTGGAAGTTGTCCGTTGCAGCAACTGGGAGCTCCACGCTCTCACAGGTGCTGCTGAGGTGTTTCCCAGAGCCTCCTTAGGCCCGGCCGAAAAGGCGCAACCATGGGTCCCGGCCCTGTTGACGCCATCGCCGGGCACGCCTAGCGATGGGGGATCCCCTCGGCACATCAGCGGGTCATGACCCTCAACGCCCACCGCGACGACCTGGCCGCCACGGCTGCCGCCCTGGCGGCGCCGGGCACGGGACTGCTCGCCGCCGATGAATCCACCGGCACGATTGGCAAACGCTTCGCCGCCATCGGTGTCGACAACACAGAAACCAATCGCCGGGCCTACCGGAGCCTGCTCGCCACTGCTCCAGGCCTGGCGGCATCGATCAGCGGCGTGATTCTCTACGAGGAAACCCTCTTTCAAGACAGCGTCACCGCCAGCGGTGATGCAGGACCAGCGATTGTGGAGCTGTGGGCCCAGCAGGGGATCGTTCCCGGCATCAAAGTGGATCAGGGGGTGGAGCCGCTGGCGGGTGGCCTGAGCGGCGAAACCTGGTGCACCGGGCTCAAAGGGCTGGCGGAACGGGCGGAGAGGGCCCACAGGCGGGGCGCGCGTTTCGCCAAGTGGCGGGCGGTGCTGCGGATCAGCGCAGCGGGCTGCCCGTCGGAACTGGCGGTGCGGGAGAATGCCTGGGGTCTGGCCCGCTACGCCCGCACGGTGCAGGAGGCGGGGTTGGTGCCGATCGTGGAACCAGAAATCCTGCTGGATGGGGACCATGACATCGCCACCACGGCCTCGGTGCAGGAGTGGGTGCTGCGCACCGTGTATGAAGCCCTGGCCATGAACGGAGTGTTTCTCGAAGGCAGCCTGCTCAAGCCTTCGATGACCACCGCCGGCGCCGCCTGTCTGGAGCGGCCGAGCCTGGAGGAGGTGGGTGAGTTCACGGTGCGTACCCTCAGCCGAGCTGTGCCAGTGGCGGTGCCAGCGATTCTGTTTCTTTCCGGTGGTCTCAGTGAGGAAGACGCCAGCCTCTGCCTGAACGCCATCAATGAAGCGGCAGCCCAGGGATTCGCTCCCTGGCACCTGGGATTCTCCTTCGGTCGGGCGTTGCAGCACTCCTGCCTCAAGCACTGGGCGGGGGGCAACGTCGAGGCGGGCCAGGCGGCCCTGCTCGCTCGTGCCCGCGCCAACGGCGCCGCCAGCCGCGGGGCCTACATCGCCAGTAGCGAACCTTCCGATGACGCCAGTCTGTTTGTGGCCAACTACAGCTATTGATCCACCGCAACCTTGACACCTGCACACCACATTTGATCAAAGCGATGCAGACGTTCGCGGAGCGATGGGTTTGATTTGAGCGCAGCCCATGAAGGCCTGGCTGCGGCAGAGGTGCCAACGGGACTCAGAAACGTCGCACGTAAGCGGGTTGCATGCCATCGCCAACCAGATCCTCCTCGTCGACGTCAACATCGACGGCACCAGGCAGCAACTCAGACACCATGCCCGCATCAAATGAGAAGCGCCCAGGACCGACCAGCAGCAGGGCCAGGCTGCCGCCCAGATAGAGGGCGACAAGTTCCAACACGTAGATGTTGAGGCCAGCGGTGGAGATGTGCTGGTAGGCGGCGACGGCCATCGTGCCGGTGAGGGCCAGGGCGCCGATGGGGGTGAGAAGGCCAAAGATGAGGAGCCAGCTGCCGATCAGCTCGGAGAAGCCGGCGGCATAGGCAAAGAACAGGGGGAAGGGCAGGTGCAGTGAGGCGACATAGGTGGAGGCGAACTGCTGCGGATCAGCAAGCTTTTCCTGGCCGTGGTGAATCATCATCACGCCCACGCTCAGGCGGAGCAGCAGCAGGCCCAAGGAGGCCAGCCGTCCAGGCGTGAGGACATAAGCCCGCAGCGCGGGGATGAGGAAGCCGGTCCAGCGGCGGAGGGAACGGATTGGCGCCGGAAGGCTCAGGCTGACGAACCACAGGGCGAAACAGGCGGCCATGAAGCCTCCGAGCAGTTCAAGGACGACGGACGTGGTCATGGAGTGGCTTGGTTTCTCTCATCTTGGCAAGCCGCGTAAAGAAACGTGAAGCGCAGTCGTGGTGGCGGTCGCACTCACGCCCACTCGCCGCTCCTGACATAATGTAACAACTTTGTTACGCGCGCCATGGGCGTCGGCGAGCTCTTCCTCGAATCCCTCAGCTCCGGGGTGATCACCCAGCCCGAGATCGACTGGCTGCTCTCCCGGCAAGACCACCTCTCCCGGCCGGAGCAGGCGGCGGTGCTCCGCTTGGGCCGCCTGCTGGACCAAGGCGCCATTCAATTGGGGTGCCGCCTGTCTGGAGCCCCGTCCCTTGACCGTTTCGCATCAAGCAAGATTCCGTCGCAGCAACCTTGTCCCTGAAAAACACCTCGAAGAATCTCTGTTTGAGGAAGACTTGGGGTAACTGTTCACGTAGTTTTGTCTCGATCGCCTCGCAGATCAGTGTCGTGATGGCCTGTAGGTGCTCTCGGCTGATCTGTCCCTCACGCCAGCGATGCCACTGGTGAAACAACTGCCACTCCAGCTCTAAAAGCCGCTGCCCGACCTGCGCGCTGACGCCGGAGCGTTCCGCGATGGCAGTGAAATCTCGCTTGATGTGGGCGCAACATATCTGGCAACGGTGCAGGGGGAGCCAGTTGTAGGCGCCATGGCGATCGGTGACCGCGATACCGGAGAAGACCTCACCCAAGATTTGCCTGGCCACCTCGGCTGAGCGGCTGAGCGGCTGAGGGTACGGTGAAACACCGCCAGGGCGGGGGTCACCATCACCCACAACCAACCCCGCTTCCGCTCGGGATTCTTGCCGTCGGCATTGCCGATCAGTCCACCGGTTTCATCCACGTGCGCCACCTTGTCCCGGCAGACGCTTCCGCGGCCTCCTCCACCATCCGTTGCAGGCTTTCGCTCAGCCTGCAACGGATGGTGTTGATGGCACCAGTGCTGATCTCAACCCCAAGCACCTGATCCAGCAGGCTCCGCACCCTGCGATGGCTGAGGTGATCGGCACCGCCCAACAGTCCCACCAAAGCACTGAGCTGAGGGCCAAAGCCTCCGCTCTCCACTGCCGCGGCTAAGGAAGCTCTGGACAACCGGTCGCCAGCGGAAGCCATCCCTTGCACCGACTGGGAGCTCCGCGCTCTCACAGGTGCCGCTGAGGCATTGTCCAGAGTCTCCCTAACTCAGCGCAGGTGGCAGGGCTGCCTCAAGGTCAAGTTGAGGTCCCGCAAATGGAGCTGAAGAACGCGGACCGTCCTGGCTGGGCACAAATGACGATGGGTCTGCCAGGGCCCATTAGAAGTTTTCTCCAGTGGCGCTGGACGGTTCGCCTTCGCTGTGCTGCCATGCGAGGGAACCGCCTTTCAGCGCCTTGACATCACAGCCCGAAAACCCAGCCACTGCAACCGATTTGCTCAGTTTCC
>JBKDSV010000153.1:0-20838 GCA_046340795.1 Cyanobacteriota bacterium
CCCTGAGAAAACTAATCAGATCGAGATTGCTGAGGGCTGAGACGGCGAGCACGGACACAAGAAGGAGGCGAGACAATCAACTTCAGCGCATGGACGCAAACCCGGGGAGGACGACTGTGACAGACTTTGAAGCAGCCCTGCTGATTTCCCAGGGAACTCAGGGTGGGAGCTGAATCAAAAGTGAGACGTTCATTCTGATACGTTGAAGCTGGCCTGCCTATCCGGGTATATCGAAGCAGCTCTTGGTTGAGGAAGGACGGTCACTTTAGGCTGATGCACTCATCCCATAATGAAGCGTGAGCTTGCGGGGCTCCTCGCCAGAAGATCAAAAAATACGTATCACAATCACTATCTAATCTACTTCATAATGAGATAAAAATATCTAGAGAGTTGACGCAAAATCCATCAGTGAATCGATGCAAGTATCAATAGAGAGATGTCTGCTTTCGCGAAGATGATATAAATAGTCATGGGCTTGAGCGATTTTTTCAGCAAGGAGTGGGGACTCAAGCAGGCAAAGCAATTGATCAAAATCTTGATAGTAGAACGGATAATCAGCTCCCAAGTATTGAACGACAGCAGGATGTCGTTCAATAATAACCGGTGTGCAGCGAGTGATGCATTCGATCAGAGAATTATTTGCACTCGTATCATACAAGGGAAGTAGAACCAGGGCATTGGTCAGCAAGTGATCATAATCTCTCGCATTAAGACGATACGTCATATAAACGTTATCATGAGCAGAAACATTATGCAAGGAGAGATCTAGGCTGACGATGCGCATCTGACTATCGTTGTTAATTCCAACATGAAAAGCTTCAATTCGATGGGGAATGGAGTGCTTGAGAGAATGGATGAGATGATGCTTGCGAAGCCAAAAACCCAGCTGAATCAGACGGACATGACCAGTTGTCCGCAGATGGGCTAGTACAAGCTCTAAGTTAAAACAATCAACATTGTACGGTGCTGGGTGAAGCACAGTATAGGCTGGACGAGCTGGATGAATGGATGTGGAAATATAATTTTCCAGATAAGAGCTTAAAGAAATTGAGGCAAGACAAGATTGCATAATTTTGGCAAGTCTAGGTTCGTCTCGCAAGCGAGAAAGCTGATGTGATCTTGAATACACAAATGGGACCCGCGGCGGCAGATGAAAAATACCTATCCATGGCTTAGTTGGAGTATATGGACTATAAAAATGACTATTATGGCCTTGAAATAGGAGACTTTGTTCAGCAAAACTAAGTATGCGAATTGCTGCGTTCGGTGAATGTAGTTTCTCTGCCAGCTTCGACACAACCCAAGACCAGCCGTGGCGGTGAAAGCCATACTCAGAATGCAGCTCATCACCAAAATCAAACATCTGAACTAGTCAGCAGGCTTGGTGGGAAAAAGCGGTTGAGCATTTCACGTCTTGAATCCGGCAAAGAGCCATAGAATCTTGCATGTAAACGCCAATATACATTGTTCATGCCCGTTTTATTAAAGGCAAGCACATCGGCCCATTTTTGATCCTTCCAGGGCATGTCATCGCCGTAATGAAAGCTGAGTCGACTTGAGCGGATTTCCCAAAATGAGTGTGGAGCAAAGAGAAGGTTGGCGAGCACAGGTCTCATGACAAAACCAAAGCCAACGACATGTCCGCCTTCATCAAGATCTATGTTTAGATATGTTGAAATAGGCATGCAAAAAAAATCATGTCCAGGATGAGTCTCTCCTGAAGCGGCAAAGGAATGCGCGATGGGTTTATCCAGTAAATCAGTAGATATCGTTTCTCGATTAATCACAAAAGAAGCATCTTTATCTTTAGATCTTACCAGTGCAATACCAACATAGGCATGGGGACGCAGGCAAATATCCGAGTTTGAAATCATAACAAATACATCATCGTCAGGCCCAGATGCAGCGCTAACGAATGACTTTAACTCAGGATGAAAAAATGTATCCGTCAGCGATGGATTAGACCGTCCGTGAAGGAAGGCATAAGATCTATAACTGCCAACATTGATGATGCAGCACTCGCCTTCAAAAGTCATGTCTGAAAAAAGAGACTCTGCATAGCGAATATCATCATCACTGCCCACCAAACAGTAGACAACATTGATGGAAGCATGGCTCGCAAATGAATGTGCATAACATAAAGATTCAAGCGTACGACGTTGTATTATATTATTCTCGGGAGATCCACGAAACAAGTTAATAAGATGAATAATTTTCATGTATATTCAGAAAAAGAAATGGAATCAAGTAGCTCTGCGTCAAGAGGATCAAAAACCGAGCGGCAAATCGTTGTCGGTGTTACGTCTTGCCGATACCTAATATCGATATATTTAGATACGGAATCAAGGGCATCACAGCCATCACTAGCTTCTAGCAATTCAAGGCAAGTTGATTTATAACTAAATAGAGGCAAGCCAATGTTTAAGACAAAATCAGCGACACTTTTCATGCACTGGTCGGTCACCGCGTTAAGGTAGCATACTTTGGCAAAGAAGCTATAAAGTACGGATGGCCGCCCCAAATCAAGATGTAAAGATGAAAAAGTTGTATAATGGTGATCAAATAGAAGCGTGATACCCCATGGATCCCTAAACTGACGAGAGTAGATATTAAAAGACTGGCCTGAAGAATAAAGGCGCATAAAACTTGAGACAATTTGCAAGGAAGATCTTTTCGTATATACATATATCATCTGAATTTGCCGCTCCTTCTGTTTTACTTGTGGTAGTATAAATGCAGCCCGATTAAAGCAAGCAAAAATAGTCTTGTTTAGATGAACACTCATAGCCTCAAGGCTGTGAAAATAATGGGCAGCATTGACGGAAAGCGTCAGAGGACAATAGTAAGCCATCTTCTGCCTCATATAGAGCGGTAGACGGGAAGTATAGTCATAATAAGTTGATGAATCCTGATATTGCGCATGCTCCGACCATGGGCTATCCGCGATGGAGTGCCCAAGCTTTGAGTCATGCTGTTTATCTTTGAGTTCATTTAGCTGAGGATGAAAAGGCTCATAAAAACAAACATGATGACTGCTTTGACGCATAACATCAAAGAAGAAAGTTGACCCACTACGAAACATACCGTTTGCTACTACGATTTTACCTGTCATATCCAGACTAAACCAGTTGACTGTTGAACCAATAATGGTAATAAGTTATCGAGTGCATGTGAAGTGGAAGGATTTATTTTTGTGGAAAGATCCCTAGTCAAAGCCAGTTGTGATGCTGGAAGAAGCTGTCTTGATTGAAGAGACTGATTAGCAGAGTCAAGGGACGGATAGATTTGGAGACATAAATCAGAAAGAAAGTCGCTCAAAGTATTCAGAGTTGGAGATGATTCAGGTGATTTGCGAATATGCATCCAAGTATCAATACAAAGCAACAATGAATCAAGGAAAGAATTATTGGATAGTATTTTTTGTTCGGATATACTGGCTTTCAACTGGTCGAGAGTCTCTAGTGATAGATAACGAAGGATGTAAAGATGAAAAATATCGGCTGTTTGACTGCCAAAATCATTGGAAGTAGGAGAAGAAATTGCAGACTGTGCAAGTCTAAGCCTCTGCATTGAATCTGCATGAAGACACTCTAATGAATAAGCAGCATTAATATAATCAGTTTTCTTGACTGATGTATGGATAATTTTTTCAACAAGAGCAGTTCGTAGATTTTTATCACCAGAGCGCATCAATGAAGCCCACATTGCAATTATTCGAAGGGCAAAAAAACCAAGCTGTTCGCGTTTGAGTAAAATGGCGATCTGATCATCTAGTTCGGGATGATCAGTCTTGGAGATTTGGCTAATTGCTAATAGACCTAATAATTCTTTTTGTGTCTTAAAATTTCCCAAGGCTTCTGATAGATATTTCGTAGCAGATGTGATTGAAACTTTGCCTGGGAAGATAATCGTACCTATATTACATGATCCATAGGATTTTGCGACCCAATCTATGAACGAGAGCCAACACTCACAATTAGAATTATAGTCTACACACAAATCAAATGTAATTGAAGAGAAAAATTCCGCTTCTAAATTTAATCCTATTACGATAAAGTGTTGCTTGCAGAGAGTAATTATATTGCTGATACTGAAAAGATCGCAAGGGCGAATCTTGTAACCCTGAAAATAAGACATTGCCGCATAGTATTTATCCTCGTTGATGAGGTGCTGAAGGAGTTCGGAGTTAAGGATACGATATTCAGTCATGAGAAGCAACAGAGGTCAAGACAAAAGAGGAAGCGAGCTTAAAGATATTATTGTGATCAAATTTTATTGCAAAAACAGCACATTTGTTAACAGTAAAAATTTCTAAGATTGAGATAAACTGAAGCTCTTGAGAGAAAATTATATCAAAAACAACAAGCTTTGATATGGCTAGGAGACTCACTCCAAAGAGCGTTGAACGCGGTAAGACCTCGCTGAGAAATCCTTGATGATCAAATTCAAACAACTTGAGTCAACAATAAACTCAATCCAGCATAGCCTGCGGATGTGTGCAGAGCAAAGAGAGGGCACGGTGTCACGGCAGAAGGAAGACAAAGAAAGGAACTAAGTAGCCAGAGAAAAAACTTCAACACAGCGGCGACAAGAACCCACTTGATTAGGCAGAAAGCTCCGCTGGTGCTCTGGACCAACTCCAAGTTAAGGCTGGGCTTGCCTTCTGTTCCAGGGCTGCTTTAAAGTGGTTGGATAGAGGCGTCAGGCCACGATTGTGATTCAGGTCCCACGCTGAGACCCCTATGAGCTCGGGACTCAGTTCCTCAGAGCTGCTGGGCACATGAACGCAGAGTGGCAAGTTTGAATCAGCCCTGCCTTCTGTCCCTGCCCGAGTGGCTTGGTTTGGGATTGGCGGAGCTTGCTGCCTAGTCAAGAAAACCCAAGCAGTTGCTGACACGCCTCGCAGGTCATGTTATGTTTATTTTGTCGGGCTGCTTATCACGATAATAATGCTGTCTTGCGACCAAAGATGGGAAAACACCACAGACAAAGAATGATAAATTATAAGTAAGCTTTTAGGCATGATCTATAGATAAATAGTATCAATAAACAAGATCAGATTGGACAAGAGAGTCTTATTCATCAAGACAGAATTTTTTATATGAACCAGGAAATTTTGCAAACGCAAAGCTGACCTTGGAATCACGCCAACCTACGTCCTCAAGCCGGCACGCCGGCACATAAGCATACAAGCCAAAGTAGCGCTGCACATTTGACCAACGTGCGACGGGATATGGATCATTGTGTAGAATATAAAAATCATGACAAGGATTCCAGAGCCGAAATCCATGGGCGATCATCACAGCTGCGAAAAGATTATCGCAACCAGCGACGCCAAGGCCAATGGATCTTAGTTGATCAAGTAGTTGTGGATGTAGAGGTTGTTGCATTAGCATCCAGGCGTCCTGTGTCTTTTGAGGATCACATCCGCCGGGGAAAGCGCCATCTAACTCTCGCCGAGTCAGACAGAGTGCCCAGTCTGGATGGGTCACAGCCACAGCAAGACGGGCTGGGTCACTGGTGAAGATAATGTCACTATTAGCAAACAGAAGATGGTCTTTCAACTGAGGTTCGCCAATATTTATATGTGATAAATCGGCAAGTTCAAGAAAATCTGAAAAACTAGCACGCTGAGAAATTCTTCTCCAGCTCACCTTAGGATGTTGCCAAGGTGGATCACAGTTATTGAGGAAGACCGTGGCTTGTTGAATACTTGAAAATCGCAGGTTGCTCTTCAGGCAATCAAGCAGCCGTTGATAGTGGTTCCAGTCATGGGGATGATAAAGTTGCGTCGCGTAATGTAATGCCATCAAAAATCTTGTCTCAAATCTTTCAATTTCCGACAACGCTTAAAGCATGCTTGCGCAAGCCATCAATAACTAATTCTACAGATGCTTGTAGGGAATCTCGCTGATTTACTGGTTGAATTGGCCTTGGAAACTGATCTAGTTTTGATAGAGAAAGAGGCTGTGTTAAAAATTCTAATGCAAGGCATATCGGCTTCATTAGCTTTAGCAACCATTCTCTATCTGAATCAGAAAAATCATAGTGCTTTGGACGCTTCTGTAGCTGAGATGGCAGATCTATCTGCTTCCAAGATTCGTCGCTAGTAACAAATTGCCGGGAGACATCTGCGCAGCGAGCTGTGTAAGACTCATTATAAACTGAATTATAAAAATGATCTTTTGTTAGCTCCAACGGCTGCAGGGCGGGGAGCGTGTTGGGCTCTAAACCAAGGAAACGGCAGACTTGCTCAACAACAGCTCCCCGCTTCGTCAATAAAGAATCAAAAGGAACCAGGCGTAGTTGACCTACTGGCGCGGCATGGAGGGGAATCACTAAGGATTGAAGATACGTTTCGCATAACTGACGTAGCCTGTCCCGCTGATCGGAATCCCAGTCAGCAGGAAACTGTTGGCCCATTACCAACACTGAAGTGATCTGCTCCAGAGGGTTTCGCAGCAGCAACACCGCTCGATGGTCTGGTAAGCATTGATAAAGGACATCAGCCACCAGTGCATGGGAACAAGAACGGTCTAACACAGTCACTTTGCCATAAGCAAGGGCAAAATCTTTTGCTTCACGGGGAAGCAGGGCCTGGACCGCACGAAAATAGGCTTCCAGTAATGTATAGGATCGATCGACACGTAAGGACTGTTCCAGACCACGACAAACACGGTCATAGGGCTTGAGACGTGAATCATGAAGCAGCCCCTGAGCCAGTGCCAACTTCAATGCCTCACCTTGGTATCGGAGTCTATGGTCAGGTCCCTGATGCATTACGCAGTGATAGAGAAACTGATGCTCAGGAATCCCTCTAAAGCCAAGATGATGACAAAGAAGATGCTGCAAGAGAGTGCCGCCAGAGCGAGAAGGACCCAGCAGCGAGACAATCTCAATCCGTGGCTTATCAGAACCTACAAATTGGGATCCAAGATAGACTGGAAAAGGGCAACGTTGCCGAAAAATCTCAGCAGACTCGCTCCATTCTGAAGCGGGATGGAGCGAGATAAATTTAGCATTTAAAGGGGGCAAAAGTCCGGCAGTCAGGAAATGATTGGCATACCAAGTTTCATAAAAAACCGTTGTGGCACCAGTCCAGGCACAGCGCTGGTTGGCCATCAACTGAGCGAACATCACCCGATCGCACTGCTGTGAGAAAAGCCGAGGCATTTGAGACCAGCACGCCAAATGACAGAAGGAAGACGCAAATAGAACCATACAACTGGTATCAACATGACGTCGGCTGAGATCTTCGTGTGGCAGAGAAGTAAGCCGCTGTCCACTTGGAAAAACAATATGACGATCACTAAATACAACGCTGCAATCTGTTTCTAATTGGGTATCAATTGCTCGCTTGATGTGATCAGGAGCAAACCAGTTATCGACATCCAAAAATGCGATGCTATCAAAACCCTCATTCATCGCCGCTAGAGCACCAATACTACGCGGGGTGTTACCGTTGTCGTGGTGACCAACACCGAGCACAATGTGCCGGCAGGCCCATGTGGATACAGCCGTCTGCCCAGGACCATCTGCTACCAAAACATGGGTGCAGGGATACTCCTGCATCAGAACGGAGCGATGACAACGTGCAAGCAGCTCAACAGGCTCATCATGATAGGGAGTAATCACGGCAACACGCCAGGACTTTGGGGTGACCTGACTCAAGTTCCCTGTAGATATCTTGCCTGACGGAGCCTTCTTTGGTCCTGGTAGATTGAGAGCTGCACGATAGCGATCAAGATAATCAACAGGAGGGAGACCGGGAGTATCCGAAGGCAAGTGCTCGAAACGATTCAGGCCGATGCGAGCCATCCAAAGTCGTTTATTGACAGTATTGCCACCGTGATCGATGCAGGTGATAGTCCGCAGTGGATTCAGCTGACGCAATGGTGCTTGAAACTGATCAAGAAAAATAGCCTCCTCTCCGTTACTGACTTCACAATCAAAGCAATGACCTGCTTTCAAATAGCTGCGTGTGTAGGCGAGAGTATTAGCTGTTGCATGGCCTTGGCTGAACATCGGTGTGAACCAATATTTACCCTCTGGTAGGAGCAATAAGGGGTATCGATCACAACCAGCTACATCTGTCTCTCCATCACTGAAGGCAGCGACAGCCTCAGTCACACGGCTCGGAGGATAGTAGTCATCATCATCTAGAATCACAAAGAAATCGCCTGTGGCATACTCATGGCAGAGGTTGCGTTTGGCACCAATCGTTAGCCGATCTTTTAGATGAATATGCTTGAGCTCAATCCCCGAACGATGGATATCTTCTAGCCTTGCGACGGACGAACAAGCACTGTCATCGATGATAACCCACTCAAGACAAGCCTTGGGATAGTCCAGAGCCAAGACGCAATGGGCAAGCAATTGCAGCAGTCGGGGTCGGTTGCTGGTGATCGTGCAGAGACAAACCCTTGGCGCTAGCACAGAGGACAAATCCGAGATGGTCACAAGGCGTAGTTGACCTTGAAGGGAGCAAAAACAGAGTCTGTCAGAAGACCCCAAGAGACCGGGCCGATTCAAACTTGTTGCTCTGCACTCAGGTGTCCAGGAGCCTGGTGCGCATAGAAAAACTGGGTCAGCGGTCACATACAAAAGCTGCGAGACGCACCAACCGAGAGCTGTTGAGAATCTCATTGAGATGGCCCAATCAAACAGTTTCTCTAGAAATCCTTTTTTGGACGCAAATTTGACCTGGATCCAGTCGCGTCGTCGGATCTCGATTTATCGCGGAATAATTCCGTCTTGGCCTCGAATTATCTCGATATCCTCGCATAGACATCTATGCGCAACAGGCTCCCGGTGTGCCGTCCTGCAAATGCGCTGTGAATCCTTTGATGGGTGTCTCGCCCAGAGCCTTCGCTAAGAAAAGCATCTGGACGAACGGACCAAGCTGAAGATAACGCATGAACTTGCGGGACTGCACACTAGGAGCTGCGAGAGAGTGAGTCCTGAGTTCATAGGGGTCTCAGCGTGGGACCTGAATCACAAGCGTGGCCTGGCGTCTCCATCCAACTACTTTGACGCAGCCCTGCCCCAAGAGGAGAGACGGGCCAAGCAAGCGGGAGATCCGGAGCCTGTGCGGGGGTTGAAGGCTCCCAGGTCAACGCCGGGGTCGCCAGGGTCAAGCAAAGAGATGAATCCCTGGTTGACCGACCTGAGGAACACAAAGCCGAAAGCTTGTGCTCAGAACGCGCTTAGGACGTCTGTGTTTGATCCGTGCTCAGAGCTTTGGTACGGTGGAGCATGACCCAGACCGGTGCAAGAAACGATTGCATGCTAGGGTGAACTTAATTGTGATGGATGAATCATGGGAAACTTTTCTCAACTTGATGATGATGAGGCTGAATTGATCAGTGGCGGTGTGGTGCAAGCCCAAACCTCAGACGGATCCGGTGGGCTTGTCACATCCTTTGGCACCCACTCAGATGCTAGTTCTTTCGGTGGATTTGTTGGCGGTTCTTATGATTGATCGTTAGTCAAAGTCTCAAGCATCAATATAAATTGTTGGTTCGCAAAAGTGCAGCTCGAACAATCACTGTTGGCTTACCGTAGCTGGCGATCCAGGTCAGTGACAGGAAGAGATTTCACGCCGGGGCCGGGAGGAGGGGGAGAAGCGAAACTTTTTGAGCTGCCCAAAAGCCTGCATCTCTTATTATACATTTACAAATAATCTAGTTTTTCTTAAAATAAATCTTAAAATTGTTTCTGAGCGCGTTGAGATATCTGCGTCAAGTCTCATTCCTAACTTTAAATCACAATGCATGCCGTTGGCTTTCAGTTGATTGGATGCTGGTTTTAGAGTAATCTCATATTGGCCAAAATCGGCAGTGATTTCAGGTGAAGTTTGTTGAAGACTGTTGGTGGGTAATACATCTGGCGAAACAGCGATGACAGTGGCAGCGAGAGTGCCAAAGTCAGGGTAAGGACATCCTTGAAGACGAAGATCAGCATGCTGGCCAGGTTGAACTTGTTCTACATCTGAGCCACGGATCTTGACCTTGACAATTCGCTCTGCGGAAGAAGGTGTGATCACGGCCAACTCCTGCCCTAGAGCAATGGTTTGCTGTGGGTTTTGTACTTTCAGTTGTAAAATAATTCCTTTGATAGGCGAAAGGACCTTGGTAGCGCTGAGACTACGGTAACCTTCACTTGCTGCCCGCTCAACCGCTGCGATTTCTTTAATCAGAACTGCTTCCTTGTTCACAGCCTCCGAACGTAAGGCAGCCAACGCTTCGCTGGCTTGACCAAGACCTGCCTTGGCCTTATTCATAACGGCACGACGCTGATCAACAATACTGGCTGAAACAGCCCCTTCACTCTGCAAGGATTGATAACGGTTGAATTCTGTCTGAGCATAGTTTAACTCCGAGCGCATTTTCTCAACTTCAAGCTGTGCCCCCGCGAATTCAGCCGCTGTCTGAGAACGAAGTGCCCGCAACTGCTGGAGCAAGGCCGCTTTATTTTTCTCAGCTTCCTCTAAAGCACCAGTTTGGCGGCTGCGATCAAGCGTGACGATGACTTGTCCTGCTACAACAGATTGATTAACAGCAACATCAATGGAGATAACCCGCCCTTCAACAGGAGCATTCACAAGAACTTCTCCAGCCGCAGGACGGACAGATCCAGTTCCACGAACTACCACACGGTAGGGACAGATGGCTAGAAACAACAAGGCCAAGCCAGAAGTAGCCAACAAGGCAAGCGTGCTGACTTGCAACCAAGGGCGAATACTAGGAACATAATCATCCAGCTCGAGCTTGGGAAGAAGGAGACCCGTTTGCGGCTGGACAGATTGGGGGGAGGGTCGTGACTTATCCGAGGAACTGACACGAGATGTATTGGTTTGGTTACGTTCTGCGGGCATGAAGATTTTTCGGTAGAAAACGATTTAATCCTGGCGTTCCAGTTGGATCGATTTCCTTGAGACGGCCTGCTTGCTTAATCTTGCCATTCTCCATGTAGATCAAAAAGTCACAACGGGCTGTCACGCTAGGACGGTGGCTGATCATGATTGTAGTGCGGTTCCCCCGGAATCTGAGCAGCCGATCGAGTAGCTTTGCTTCCAGGGCGGGATCAAGGGCGTTGGTGGATTCATCCATGATAAGCACTGGCGGATTACCAATTATTGCCCGAGCAATTGCAAGACGTTGCTTCTGACCACCGGAGAGATTCGCCCCAAATTCACCCAATAGCGTTTGATATCCAGCTGGTAGATCAAGGATAAAATCGTCTGCCATAGTTATCTTACACGCATCAACGATATCCTCATAGCTGACATCCGGTTGTGTGAAACGGAAGTTTTCAATAATGCTGCGACTAAAAAAGTGACTATCTTGCGTGACTAGGCAAACTTGGTGGCGAAGGCAATCAAGAGACAGGTCTGAGATTGTTGCCGATCCGATCCGAATCGATCCAGATGCTGGTGGATACATGCCACTGATCAACTTCATCAACGTACTTTTTCCACTACCCGAACCACCAACTAGAGCAGTGGCTGAGCCACCAGGGATCTCGATCGAAAGATTGGCAATCATTTGTTTGCGGCCGGGATGGGAAAATGAAAGATTTCGGATCGCTATTTGCTCGTTCCCCCTAAACGTCACCCAGGTCATTTTGGATGAGTCATGCTGCTCGGTTTCCGCATCAAGAACTTGACTCAGACGAGAAAAGATGGAACGATCAGCAAGAACCTGAACAGCGAAACGGCTGCCATTACGGAAGAAAGCCAAAACATTCATACCCAGACCAGCAAAGGCAAGAAGTTGACCAATGCTCAACTCTCGGTTCAGGACAAATGTACTTCCATAAACCAATAGGCTAATATTTAAAAAGGCCGAAAGAAATGTTATCAGGTTATCACTGATGATTTTGAGTTGACTTTCACGCCAGCTCAGATTGGCGAGTTCACCAAAAATACTCTGGAACTCATCCCAGGCTTGCTGGCCGCCATTCGTAGACTTAAGTAGCTGTGCTCCGCGAAAGAATTCAATTAGCAAAGCCTGGCTGTCTGCCGATTTGCGAATAAATTGACCCGTCAAAAAATACATTCGCGGCAGAAAAGCTAGGCTCACCAACACAATCAATACATATGCTGGTAGAGCCAAGAGAGCAAGTGTATGAGAGTAGATAAACATGATGAAAAGCGAGACCAGTGCAAGAAACATTTCCGATGGCAGACCGATAAGAACAGAGTTAAACATCGTATTAACCCGACCCATTTCAATAATGCGGTTGAGAATATCACCACTGCGATGGGTATCGAAATACTTCATTGGCATCTGAAAAAGCTTGTGTCCAAACTCCAGCAACAGAGAGAGTTCCAAGCGCTCAAAGAAATAGGTCGCAATCTTGCGCTCAACAAAGTCGATCACAGAACGAAACGTATAAATAGCCAACATGCCAAAGCCAAGAACAGCGAGAAGTTGTTGATCGCGACGCACTAAGACATCATCGGTGAGCACCTGCATGAGCAGAGGAATCCCAAGACCCACAAGCCCGATCACCGCGTTAAGCAACATCGCGCGAAGGACAAGACTGCGGTAGGGACGCGCAAGAAGCAGGATCCGATAAAGGAAGTTTAGATGCCCTTTTTCATTTGGCTGTCTGGCCAGGCGAGCCATATCAGGCTCAAGGGTGAGGAGAACTCCATCGCCCCAGCGCTGTAAGAATTCGGCGTGGTTGAGGTGAAGAATACCATTTCCTGGATCAGCAATCACAACTTGGCGGGAACTAACAGCATGCAGCACTACCCAGTGATTTCCTTCCCAGTGCAGAATTGCTGGCAAAGTAATTTGCTGTACATCGTGGAAAAAATTTGTATCAACATTGGTTTGGAGCGCTCGACAATGAAAGCCCAGCTCGTCCGCCCCCCGCCGCAGGCCCAAGAGGGTTGTGCCTTGCGACCCGGTTCCCACCAGGTCTCGAACGTGGTTCAGGGGTACGTTTTTGCCGTAATGGCGAGCTACGGTCGCAACACAGGCAGCGCCACAATCTGCTTCGCTGTTCTGCTTGACGAAAACGAAACGACGCATCCGCGTCAGGCAGATTGAATTATTGTAATTCTAAGGCAAAGACCTGCTTCTTGTCAGGTGTGGTTTGCCGCCAGCCGCTCTGACCACTCTGCCCCAAAGCAGCAAGACACTTCTGGGCATCTCGAAAAATACCGGTTTCGTCTGAAAGCGCCGATTGAGCCTCATGTCTTAGTCGGCGTTGGCCTTGTCCATTGGTCGCTGCAAAGCCGATTTTTCGAGGTGCCCTTCTGGAAAAAAGCGTTGACTTTTGCTGTACACCTCGCCTCATCGCGCAATGGGCTGGAACCCGAGTGAATGAGCTGGCCTGGCTCTGACTGCCCGACACAAGTCTGAGAACCCTTGCGACAGAATGGGTCTCAGAGCATTGGGTGGGTAGGGAACCATGGGAGCGTGGGGATACGAAACCGAACCAGATCCCAATGGGTTCCCAGACCCGGCTCCATGCTGAGCTGATCAGCCTCCTGCGTCAACACAGCCGGTTCACTGACTACCGCCATTTGGTGCTGCTCACCTGGATGGTGGGCGCTCTGCTGCTCAGCCAGACCGTCTGCTTCGATCGCTGGAAGAGCGTTCTGCCGCTGGGTCACTGCCAGGCCGCCAGCTGGCAGCGGCGCGTTCAGCGCTGGCTGAGCAAGGCCCGTATCGATCGGGAGAGGCTCTATGGCCCGCTGCTGCTCTGGGCGATTCAGCGCTGGCAACAGCCAGGCCAGGACTTGGTTTTGGCCCTGGACACCACGCTGCTCTGGAACCGTATGCGTTTACAGGCCGAGAGGCCCTCGCTGCTTCCTGATCCCTGCGGCTTTCCGCCCGATCAACTCCATGAACCAGAAGCTTGACGGAATGCGCCGCTTTGCGAGAAGCAACCAGGGCTTGATTGGAATGGCAGGGCTCTCGCAATCTGAACGTGTGCGATTTTAAACCATAAATGAAAAAACTGAATGCTGGGGAGGCTCTGGACAACCCGCCTCAGCGACACCTGCGAGAGCGCTGATACCCCAGTTTATGCAAGGGACAACTTCCACTGGCGACCGGTTGTCCAGAGTTTTCCTGGCTTTCTTTTGTTGGATTCATCTATTGATGATGCAGTGCCACGGTTGCTGGCGCCTGGCGCTGCTTGGCGATGGGCTTTGGGCCGCTTCTTGTGGCCGGCTCCCGGATGGATGCTGCCTCGTGCCCTGCCGCACAGGACCGGTCAGCGGGGGTGTTCCGCGCAGGCCATCCAGCGGGATCCCATGGCGTGGGCGCCGTGGCAGCCCAGTTGCCGTGCGCGTCGCAACGCCTCCTCCCGCGTGGGGTAAGCCAGCAGTGGCTCAGACGGCTGAGCCGAGGCTGGCCGATGGTGCTGGTGCATGGCCCCTTGGCTGCCTCCCAGCCGCTGCGGTCCCATGCCGTCGAGGCCAACCCACCAGACCCCCATCACATTCACCCCGGTCACCAGCACCCCCATCCCCACCACGCAGAGGTTGAGCACGCCCATCCCCACCACGCCCAGACTGATCACCCCCATCGGAACCACGCCAATGCTCACCACCCCCATCGGCACGATGCCGATCGACACAATCCCCAGGGGTGCGATGCCGATGGCCAGCAATTTGGGTTTCTCTCCGCATCGGGCCATGACTGTCATCCGCTCCGTGGATTGCTCTCAGTGCGGGGAGCCGCTGTGGTCGGCGCAGGGCATCCACTGGTTGCCCATCTTGTGGGCACCGGTGCAGTGGAAGTGGAGCTTGGCGGCCGTCTCGGCCTCGGCCCGGGTGGCATAGAGGGCTGGCACGCCCTTGTCCGCAGCAGAACTGGCGGGCGCCGCCGCCGCGACAAGGGGAGCGCCCATGGCGGCGACGGCCAGCAGCAGCAGAGAGCGGGTCATGGCTTGGGGATTGGATCGGAACTGCACAGGCCAGACTGGACGCAGCGCGTCGGCGGCGATCGCCTTCGTGCGCAAACGCTCATTCAACTCTCCTGTAATGGACTGTTGCTAGAGGCTTGCCGGGTGACGGCTGGCAGGTCTGGGGGACTTGCGCCTCACTGCAATGGTTTGCGCCCTTGTGACCTGCCCTCCGGACACGGAGAACCTCCGTGCTTAACGTGTCAAAGTCTCCATCCAATGGAGGATTCTCCATGTCTCGCGCGTCTGCCCCTGGGTTGGCACTCGGACACCCGCCCAACCTGCGCATCGGCGAGGTGGCGCGTCGCTCCGGGGTCTCGGTGAAAACCATCCGCTTCCATTGCGACCAGGGCCTGCTGCAACCCAGTGGCCGCTCTGAGGGCGGCTACCGCCTGTTCCATCCCGACAGCCTGGCGGAATTGGCGATCATTCGCGCTCTTCGCGCCATGGATGTCTCCATCGCGGAGTTGACACGGATTTTGCACGTGCGGCGTGCCGGCGTGTGCAACTGTTCGATGCTCAAGGCCAGCATCACTGCCAAGCTGGAGGCTATTGACGTCCGCATGGATGAACTCGCCACCATGAAGACGGAGCTCGCCCGATTGCTGCGAAGCTGGCAGGAGTGCGGGGGGAGGAAAGATGAGCGCACTGTCTGAATCCTCACCAGCCCCTGACCGCTTGCCCTGAGGCTGTCGGCCATGCAGAGCCTGTTGCTGGATCTGCTCACGATCTTCGGATTGTCCGTGCTGGCGGTGGTGCTCTGCCATCGCCTGCGCCTGCCTTCGGCGATCGGGCTGTTGCTTGCTGGCGTGATCGCTGGCCCCCAGGCGCTGCGCTTGGTGCGCAATGCCCACGAGATTGAACTACTCGCCGAAATCGGCGTGGTGCTGCTGTTGTTTGTGATCGGGCTGGAAATCTCGATCGCCGATCTGGAGCGCCTCAAGCGGTTTTTCGCCATCGGCGGCAGTCTCCAGTTCTTTGCCACCTCCGCCGTTGTCGCCCTGCTCCTGCCCGCAGCCGGCCTGCTGCCCCAGCAGAGCCTCTACCTGGGCTTTGTCGTGGCCCTCTCCAGCACAGCGATCGTCTTGCGGGCCCTCCAGGAGCGCGGTGAGCTGGACACTCCCCACGGGCGCTCGATTCTCTCAATCCTCATTTATCAAGACATTGGCGTGGTGCCCGTGATGCTCACGGCACCGCTGCTGGCAAGCCTGGCCGGGCTGGATGAGGGGGGCAGCGGCGGCACAAGTGGCCTCCAATCCCTGGCGATTCTGCTGCTCAAAGTGCTCTTTGTGGCCGGCTTTGGCTACAGCGCTTACCGCTGGATCGTGCCCTGGGTGCTGGAGCGCATCACCCACACCCGCAGCTCGGAAGCCTTCCTTCTCGGTGTCTTCATGCTCTGCGTGGGGATCGCCGTGCTCACCCAGTCCTTGGGACTTTCTCTTGCCCTGGGCGCGTTTTTGGCGGGCTTCATCCTCTCGGAATCGGCCTATTCCCATCAGGCGGTTGCGGTGATGTTGCCATTTCGCGATGTGCTGATGAGCCTCTTCTTCATCTCCATCGGCATGCTCCTGGATCTGGCCCACTTGGTCGGGCATCTCGGGCCGATGCTCCTGCTTACCGCCGCCGTGCTGCTGATCAAGCCGTGCCTGGCGGCCGCCGCTTCCCTGGCCGTGGGATTGCCGCTGCGCCAGGCCGTGCTCTCTGGCATGGCGTTGGGGCAAATCGGTGAGTTTTCCCTGGTCGCCACCCAGGCTGGTGTCAGCGCGGGGTTGCTCTCCCGGGAGATCTTCCAGAGCCTGCTGGTGGTGGCCGTTCTGAGCATGCTCGCCACGCCCCTGATGATTCAGGCCGCTCCCCGCCTGGCGGAGAGCCTGGCCCGCACTCCCTTCGGACGGTGGAGCGAGGCACGCACCCTGGCGCAGGCCTTGGAGGCCGGCCCTCCGGAGCCACCCAGCGTGTTGATCGTGGGTTTTGGTGTCACCGGACGCAACCTAGCCAGCAGTTGCCGGCGGTGTCAGGTCCCCTGCGCGGTGATCGAGCTGAATGCCGCCCTGGTCAAACAGGCCCGCGCCGAGGGACTGCCGATTCATTTCGGTGACGCCTGCCAGCCGGCGATCCTCACCCTGGCGCAGGCCCATCGGGCTCGGGTGATCGTGGTTGTCATCGATGACCCCGGCGCGACCCGTCGCCTTGTGGAATTGGCCCGTCGGCTTGCGCCGAGTGCCTTCCTCCTGGTGCGCACCCGCTACCTGCGGGAAGTGGAACCCCTCAGCCAGCTCGGCGCCGATGAGGTGATCGCCGATGAACTGGAGGTGTCGATCGAGGTGTTCTCCCGCGTGCTGGCGCGCATGCTGGTGCCGGATGAGCGGATCCAGCAGCTGATCGAGGAGGTGCGCGGTGACGGGCGTCGGATGGCCCGCAACCTGGCTCCGGAGGCCACCCGGATCCATGATCTGCGGGCGGTGCTGCCGGATCTGGCCACCCACAGCATTCGCCTGGGGCCCGCCAACCCCTGGGTGGGGCGGACCATCGCCCAGAACCGCCTGCGGGATGAGCATGGCGTGATGGTGCTGGCGGTGCGGCGGGCAGGGGAAACGCTGGCCAACCCTCGCGGCGACCTGCTGCTGCAGTCCGGGGATGTGCTCTTTGTGATCGGTCCTCAGGATTGGAATCCCGTTCTGTAGAGCGGTCGGCGAGAGGCGGTCGCCCCGGATGCTGTACGGTGAAGAGGATTCAGAGAACCTCCTTCAGCGGGTTTCAACCCAGACCGGCGACCTCCAAAAGATTTCTCCCTACGGCCAGCGACTTTCTCCAGGACTTTCAACGAATCTTGTCCATACCTGCTTGTTTCATGACCATTTACGTCGGCAATCTTTCCTTCGACGCCGAAGTGGAAGATCTCCAGCATCTGTTTTCCGGTTACGGCTCGGTGAGCAAGTGCAGCCTCCCCTTGGATCGCGACACCGGTCGCAAGCGTGGTTTCGCCTTCGTCGAGATGGCATCGACCCAAGAAGAAACCAAGGCCATCAATGATCTTCAGGGCGTGGAGTGGATGGGGCGCACCATTCGCGTCAACAAAGCCGAGCCCCGTCCCACTGGTGGTGGCCAGCGCTGGTGAATCCAGCCCCCTGAGCGCCCCGGCTGATCCCGGCTGATTGCCTCTTGCAGCCATCCCCCTGGGGATGGCTTTGTGCTGGCTTGACTGGATTCCAACCAAGGCGCAGGCCCCGGGCAAGGATCCGGACCCCCGGTTCGCGTTCAGGCTTGGCTGGCGGCCCGGGCCAGCAACGCTCGCTCGCTCGGCAGGCGCAGGCGCGAAGCCCAGCCCAAGCGCTCCAACAGTTGGATGAAGCGGTAGGTGGGATCAGGCAGGGGCACCACCTGGCTCCCCACCACCGTGAACCCCTGGCGCACCGAGCTCTGAAAGGCATGGTGCAGGTTGTGCCAGCCTTCGCCCAGGGTGATCAGGGCCACCCAGCCGTTGTTGCGGCTGGCATCGGCGGTGGCAAAGGGTTGCTGACCGATCAAATGGGCAATGGAGTTGACGCTGGCCACCCCGTGGAAGAGCACGGTGGTGCTCAGGCAAAAGGCTCCCAACCACTCGGTTCCCCCCAGCCACCACGACAGCGCGGCCAGGCCCAGCGGTGGCAGAACGTGCAGACGATCGATCCCGCGCAGCACCGGATCGGCCTCCACCTCCACAGGCAGGCTCTCCGGATGGAAGCCGGGAGTGAGCAACCAGCCCAACTGGGAGCGCCAGAATCCCCGCCAGCCGCTGATCGGCAGGAGCGGGGTGTGGGGATCGGCGGCGGTGTCGACATGCCGGTGATGTTGGCGGTGGTGCGCCGTCCACCAACTGGGCCCCATCTGCCCAGATGAAGCAGCCACCACCGATCCGAGCCACCACACCAGCCGTGGCGCCTGGTAGCTCCTGTGGCTGATCAGACGGTGATAAATCGCTGTGATCGCCAGCATGCGCCCCAGATAGAGGGCCAGAGCCCAAAGGGCGGCGGCCAGGCCCAGGCCGGTGAACAGAAGCGCGCCACATCCCAGGTGGGCAAGCACGATGAACAGCGGGCCAAGGCCATGCAAAAAACGACGCCCCTGTGAAGGTGGCGGAGATGAAGCGTGAGGAGGATGGCTCAGAAGTTGGCCTCAAACAACCAGCTTACGCACGGGAGCAGGCCATCACGACAAGCAACAGCAAGCTGGCCAAAGCGAGGGCAGACGCAGCATCGGAATGGATCACTGGCTCACCGCCCTTGGAGGCCCACTCTCCCAGATCAACCGCTCCGTTGCTTGATGTTGGCGCAGACTGTACGCAGACATGTGTGACAACATGTCCCCATGCGGATTCAACGTTGCGGTTCTTGCTCGGGATGCCTGCCATGCCTGGGTCCTGAGCCCTGAACCGATTGGGGTCCCGGCGTGGCACTTGGTTCTCGATCTCGGCTTGGCGCACCAATCTGGTGACGTTGAAACAACTCTACCTACGAACGGATGCGAGCCAGGCTTCCCAACCTGGTCATCGGTTTGAGATCTTCTCTGTCAACACTGCGAACATGGGGCCTGGAAAGATTAACAATCCTGCAATTAATGCCTTGCCCATTTGCATCGATTATTTCCTGCCGCTGTCGATAAACTTCACTGGTTACAAGCAGATTTTGATAGAGATTAGTTTTGAGCATTGAAAGGTCTGCTCCACAGAAGATCAGCTTGTCAATAGACTTGAGATTTCGATTAATTTCATGGAGCTGAAATCTCTTTGCTTCGCGGGTTTCGGATTTGGTGTGCTTCTTCTTTTTGATGGCCTGCAGAAAGAGATTTCTTGCTTTGTCGCGATTGCAGCGAGGTTTGCGTAAAATCTTTCCCCTCATCTGAGTAAACAACACATCGATCACCAATTCTGTTGTCTCCCGCGCCTCATTAAGTAATCGCATGTCTACAGAAAATGGAATATCATCCGGCACAGAGCTCGCATTAAACATCGGTGCCTCCTGGTTTATCGACGCATCTTCCGAGGACGAAACAACTTCTGAATCACTGCCAACTCGTTGGCTATTTTTGTCCTCAATAACGCTACTATCCTGTTCATTTGCACTCAGTAGTTTCTGGACCATGACAGTCTGATTCGCCTTGGTCAGCTTGTTGCAAACCCTGATCAGCCTAGAATCAACGCTCTTGCGAAAGTAAACCATCATCGACGCATCGAATGGCTTCAGATCTTGAAAGTATTTAAGACCAATGAAAAACTGTAGATAAGGGGATTCTGTAATCAGTGCAACAGTTTCTCGATCGGTTACGCCCAGCTGCCGCTGGATACACAGCGCGCCCAAGGACATCCGGAAGGGCTGGGCAGGTGCGCCTCCCGTCGCATTGAGAACGGGCGCATACTTGGCTTCAAGTTGCTCCCATGGAATCAAGTCGCTCAGCAGAACCCAACGATTGCTTGGATCCAGCTTGCCGCCAAACGGCAGCTGGAATGCTTCGCATGATGACTGAGCGTTGCGCGCGGAAGGGTACACGTCGGTTTACGGGGCTTCAATTAGGTCAGCAATGGCTGCCCCCGGCTGATTCTAACGCGAAATAGCACTGCAATCCATCGTGTGGCAATCAACTTTGATTTCTCAGCAAGAACCGGTTCCATCCCGCAAGCCAGGCGCCGAAGGACCTCGCGGCTCCTGCCGACAGTTGCTGGGCAGCGGATGCCTCTCTGTGGTCTCCGCCCACGTCTCGATACAGCTCTTGATCCGCAACAGAACCGCACAACGCAGGGCTGCTTTAAAGTGGTTGGATAGAGGCGCCAGGCCACGATTGTGATTCAGGTCCCACGCTGAGACCCCTATGAGCTCGGGACTCAGTTCCTCAGAGCTGCTGGGCACATGAACGCAGAGTGGCAAGTTTGAATCA
>JBKDSV010000154.1:0-34021 GCA_046340795.1 Cyanobacteriota bacterium
CGTTGAATCAGCCATCAAGCAGATTGACCAACGCCTTCACCTGCCGGGTGCTCAGTGGAAGGCAGAGCGCGTTCCCCAAGTACTCGCCCATCGTTGCGCCTATCTGAATGACCTCATTGGCACACCAACACTGACCACAGACTAAGTATAATTACTCACTGCTAAGGTGACGTGCTCCCCCTTAGGCAGGCTCTGGACAACCCCCCAGCGGCACCTGTGAGAGTGCGGAGCTCCCAGTTGATGCAAGGGACAGCTTCTACTGGTACTGGCGACCGGTTGTTCAGAGCTTCCCTAAGGAGTCGCTGGACAACCCCTCAGCGGCACCTGTGACAGCGTGGAGCTCCCAGTTGGTGCAAGAGGAGACTCCCGCGGGCGGGCGGTTGTCCAGAGCTTCCCTGAGCGATTGCGCGCGAGCTTGCACTTTTTTGCCCACATAAATCGGTGTATCTCTGTGCAGCCACAGCCTTTTGTTGGATGCGTCATGAAATCATGTCTCTCCTGCTGGCGGCGGCGAGCCTGCTTCTGAGTGCCCGCAGTGAGGCCGCCTGGCGAGGGGCGGCCCATCAAATCGAAGGAGCCGGCCCGGGTCAGCTCTGCATTGGAGCCTGGGCCAAGCGGCGCTTGGTGTGCGTGGCGCCCGTGCCCGGTCCATGGGCTTGACCACGAGTGCTGAGGCCCGCGACCGTGCTCTCGTGAGCGCTTCCGGGAACGTTGCTCTCGCGCCGCGGTGAGGGGGAGGCCTGTCGCGCCGGTGTGTCGGCCAAGGGGCTCCAGGTGGTTTCCCCGTGGCGCACGAGCACCACACCACTGGGGCGGAGGGTCGGCAGGACAGGCATGGGGCGCGAAACGGGGTGGTTGAACCGCGATCGCACATCCTGACAAGGGCTGCCCTTTCAAGCTCCGCCACCCTGACAACTCCACCGCCTCTGAGGCCAGGCCCATGGCCGTCCAACCTGCGCTCTCTTCCACGGCTGGTTAGCTGTGCCGCAAGTTCCTGCTTCAGCCTGAGTCGGAGCTGTTGGGGAGGCTCTGGAAAACGCCTCAGCCGCACCTGTGAGAGCGCGGAGCGCCCAGTTGGTGCAAGGGACAGCTTCCCTGGCGACCGGTTGTCCAGAGCTTCCTTGGCCGAGATGTTTTCCGCCGCAAGGTGTCCAAGCGGAACATTCCGTCAAGAACTTCTCGCTTGGCGCATGCAGTGGCAGGCGCCTTGGTCATCGGCCGCCACGGGCCTGTTCGTCAGCCCTGTCCCAGATCCTTCTCGCAGGACTGGTCGCACGTCTCAGCCCTCGGCCCAGCCGCCGGCAGACGTTCTCCCGCAGTCGAAAACTTTGAACCAGTCTTGACGCCTCCACCTCTGCCGCTGCGGCCCTCTTCTTTTAACGCGCTCTTGATCCAGAGCCCCTGCTGGGCACCTTGGAACGGTCTCCTTTCCCCTCCCCTCCCCTCCCAGGACTGCCTCAAGGTCAAGTTGAGGTCCCGCAAATGGAGCTGAAGAACGCGGACCGTCCTGGCTGGGCACAAATGACGACGGGTCTGCCGATGGACAGGCGCCCTGATTCCCAGCCTCCACAGGACGTTTGGTCAGCCCTGCCTCCCCTCCCAGCGCAAGACCCCTGGCTGTCACTGATCTCCCTGGTCAGCTGCGGCCGGCCAGCGGCGATTGTTCGAGGTGTCCTTTTGTTTCGGCCAAGCCCGGCGCCCCCCTGAAAGTCCAGCTCCCTTGAGCCCCCCATGGCCTGTTCCCTCCCTGCCGCCGCCTTCCCTTTCCCCGGAGTCCTTTCCTGTCCTCCGGGGTTCTGGATGCCCTGCCGCCGCAACCGGCGCCGCGCCGCGGCAGCCAGCCACAAGCCGCGATTGTTAAGAGACCCCTAAATCCCCCCAGCCTGGGCGGCACCTTCTACACCGGCACTTAGCATGGGTGAGATTGGCAATCATTACTACCAAACCGCACAAGATTCGCCCCTCAAGATAACCACCGCATGACCACGACCCAGCCCCAATCCTGGAAAGCCAAACTGGCCGAGAAGATCCCCCCGCAGATGGCCGAGGAGATCGATACCTTTGAGAACCAGATGGTGTTGCGGTGTCAAGGCAAGATCGAAGACAAGGTCTTCGCCGAATTGCGCCTGCGCCGGGGAGCCTATGGCCAGCGCTACGACAATGGCTTCCGCCACGATGGTGAAAAGACCCAGGACATCGCCTTCCCCCATCCGGAGCTGACAAAGGGCCCGGACACCAAGTGGGAAGCGCCGGGAATGCAGCGCATCAAAATTCCTTACGGTGGCCTCTCCGCCGAACAAATGGAGGTTCTGGCCGACATCGCTGAGGAGTATTCCGACAGCATTCTGCACATCACTACCCGTCAAGACATCCAGCTTCATTTTCTCAATCTGGACGATTCCCCCGACATGCACCGTCGGCTGGCTGCGGTGGGCATCACCGTGCGGGAAGCGTGTGGCAACTCCGTTCGCAATGTCACCGCCTGCCCCCTGGCAGGTGTCTGTCGCGATGAAGCTTTTGACGTCACCGGCTACGCCAAGGAGACCGCAAACTATTTCCTTGGCCATCGCGATGTTCAGGATTTTGGTCGCAAGTTCAAAATCGCTTTCTCCGGCTGTTCGCAGCATCCCTGCGGCCTCACCTACATGCACGATCTGGGCTTAATTGCCAAGAAACGCGAACGGGATGGTCAGGAAGAGGTGGGGTTTGAGCTGTATGTCGGCGGTGGACTGGGAGCTGTGCCTCATCTGGCCAAGCTCTTCGACGACTTCGTGTCTCCTGAGGAATTGTTGCCCCTTTCCCAGGCCATCGCTCGCGTCTATGCGCGGCTGGGGGAAAAGAAAAATCGCAACAAGGCTCGCATCAAGTTCTTGGTGCAAAAGCTCGGCATCGACGAGTTTCGTCGCCTCGTTTTGGAAGAGCGCGCCACGCTGGAGCACGACCCGGAATGGAGTCAATGGCTGGAGGCGATCCCTCAGTACAGCGAATCCGGCCTGCCCCAACCCGTCTCCGCCGGCCAAACCATCGACCTGGGGGCTGATGCGGAGGCCTTCGCCCAGTGGAAGGCCACCAACATTTACGCCCAGCGGCAAGCGGGCTTCGCCTGCGTCACCCTCAACCTTCCCCTGGGGGATCTGACGGCCCAACAGATGCGGGGCCTGGCGGATGTCGCGCGCCGCTTCACCCCGGACGCCACCCGCACCACCGTCGAGCAAAATCTCCTGCTCCGCTGGGTCCATGCGGCCGATCTGCCCGCCCTCTATCTGGCCCTCAAAGACCTGAAGCTCCACGCGCCCGGTGCCCAGGGCATCGCCGATGTGACGGCCTGCCCGGGAACAGACACCTGCAAGCTGGGCATTGCCAGCTCCCGCGGCCTGGCCGGTGAATTGCGGCAGCGTCTGGCCCTCAAGGGCTACCAGTACGATGAAGCGCTGAAAGACATCCGCGTCAAAGTGAGCGGTTGTTTCAATTCCTGCAGCCAGCACACGGTGGCGGAAATTGGTTTCTATGGCTCCAATCGCTTGATTGATCGCCACCGTGTGCCCCACCTCCATCTCATCCTGGGCGGAGAGTGGAGTCATAACGCCGCCCACTATGGCCAATCTCTCGGCGTGATCCCCACCAAGCGCGTGCCAGAGGTCGTGGATTTTCTGTTGGATCTCTACCTCAAGGGTAAACAGCAAGGCGAAACCTTTCCCCAATTTGTCAACCGCATTGGCAAAAAGGAGATCAAGGAGCGCGTGCAACCTTTCACCCATGTGCCTGCCTACGCTGATGATCCCTCCTTCTACACTGATTGGGGCGATTCCCGTGAATACACCATCGGTGATATCGGCATTGGCGAATGTGCGGGTGAAGTCGTTTCGCTGACGAATTTCGATGTCGCAATAGCAGAAAGTCTCAACTTTGATGCCACTCTTCTCTTGGAGGGTGGAGAAGCGAATGGCAACGTGCAGCACGCCGCCGACAAGGCCTTGGCGGCAATGGTCAAGGCCGCCCAAGCGCTCTTGAAAGCCCAAACCGTGGACATCGCCGATGCGCCTGAGGTGATTGTGAGTGAGTTCCGTCGTTATTTTTATGATACGGAGCTCTTCTTTGATCCCTTTGTCAAGGGAAAATTTGCCAGTTATTTCTTTCACGCTTACGACAACCGTCAGCTCCCCGCCAATTTTGACCGCGCCCGCCAAGCCGTGGAAGAGGCCCGTCTGTTCATTGAGGCGGCCTACGAGTGCCATTCGCGCATGTTGCAGGCAGGGATCAACTCTCCTGTCGCTTTTGCTCAGTGGTATGAGGCACGCCTGCCCGTGCACTGATCGCGCCCATCTTTAACCTCTCCCTCCCCCTTCCCACCCAACGACCACCCCGCAGTCGCAGCAATGGATGTCGAGCGTTTTTGTCTGAAATTTTTCGCCCGTGATGGTGCTGTGGATGAGGCTTGCTTCATTCCCATCTTCCACGACTGGATTCGTTTGAAGTCCTTGCCCGGCACCTTGATCGATGTGGCCGACTATCGCCATGTGCCCGATGGTCCAGGAATCATGTTGATCAGCTTCGACATCAACTACGCCATGGAGCACGGCGGCGGTCAATTTGGCCTCTCCGCTCAACGCAAGCTGGGCCAGGAGGGCAGCCACCAGGAACGAATCGTGGCCCTGGCCAAGCGCATGGCTTGCTTCGGCACGCTGTTGGAATCCGACAGCCGTCTGGGCGGTGATTTTTCGCTGGAGGGTGGCAAATTTCTTTATATCGCTAACGACCGTCTCCGGCTCCCCAACAGCGAGGCTTCCTTTGTCGCCCTCCAGCCTGACCTCACTGCCGCGGCGGCAGTGCTCTACCCGGATCAAGCCGTCACGGTGACACAGCTGAAGAACGATCCACGCGATCGCCTGACGGTGGTCGTGGAGGCGGCGGGGCCTGTCGCCCTGGCCTCCCTGGCCTAACAACAAGGGTGCTCCCCGCTTGGCCTGGCACTCCAGACAAACCTGGCCCCATCAAAGGCATTGAGCCTCCTTGTAGCGTGCGAAGAGCTCATCTGCCTGGCGGGCCAGCGTCCCACCCGCAGCGGTGTAAAAGGTGAAGCCTTGACTATTGCGGTAGCGCACGGCATGGCTGGCCTCCAGTCGCCGCTCCGCCGCCAGTCGACACTTGTTCCAGGCGGCGTAGTCGATCGGGGTGTAGTGATCATCCCTGGCGTTGGCGCCTTCCGCTCGCCGCGCGAGGTCGGGGCAGAGCCGTTGTCGCAGCGTGCGCGCCAGGGCGATCTCCTGTTCCATGGCCGCGCTGGCCAGGGCGTCGCGTTGTTGACGGAGCCATCGGCACTCCTCAACACCAGCGGCCCGCGCCATTCCACCCCAAGCTGCCACCAACGTCAACAGCAGCGTCACGGCTTGACGGCTCCTGGTCAAGCAGAAAGGGCCCGTCGTGGTGAGCCTTGGCACATGGGCAAACCGGAGGCAATCCCAGGCTGCCCGAAGGTCGATCCAGCCGTTCAAACTCCGGATGTGGCCCCGCCGCCGCAGGGAGGGGCGCTGGATGTCAGGAGGAGGGAAGCCACGGGGTTGCTGGCATCCGCCTCGTCCAGTGGCTTCGCTGACGTTGATGGCTTCACTGGCAGCGAGAGCGCGCGGATGGCAGGTTGTCGCTGCAATTCGCGCTCCAACATGCGAATGCGACTCTGGCGCAGGCAGAATTTACAACCGCCGCTGGTTTGCAAGTGCTTTTCCGGCGTGATGCTGATCAGCTTCACTGGATGAAGGCTGCAATGGATCTGGATCGGCGTTTTGTAGCTCTTATAAACAATTTGGCTGTAGTCGTAATGATCGGCGAAGCGGGCGCGGGCGCGTTGCAGAAACGTCTCCTTGCTGATGGGGCTTCCCATGCCGTCAGCACAACCTGAAGGGATTCCATGATTTTTGCAGGTTCCTCCCGCTTGCCGCGCCTGGGCAATCTTCCGCAATGAATCTCCTCCCCGAGCGTCACAGCCAGATCCGTCGGCCGGACTGAGAGCCACCAGGGGAAGAGTCAGCCCGCTTCCGGCTCAAACACCAGGGCCACGCCGTTGTTGCAATAACGCAGACCCGTTGGCTTCGGGCCATCTTTGAAGACGTGGCCCTGATGGCCCCCACAACGCCGGCAGTGATATTCCGTGCGCGGCACGATCAGCTTGAAATCTGTTTTGGTGGCGATCGCCCCCGGGAGCGGTTGCCAGAAGCTCGGCCAGCCCGTGCCACTGTCAAATTTCGCGCTGGAGCCAAACAGGGGCAAGCGACAGCCCGCGCAAACAAAGCGTCCCTTGCGTTTTTCCTGGTTCAAGGGGCTGCTGAAGGCCCGCTCCGTTCCCTCCAGACGCAACACCGCGTAGGCCTGCGGAGAGAGGCGTCGCTTCCATTCCGCTTCGCTCAAGGCCCAGCCTGGCTCCCCTGCTGTTGAAGCCGCCTCCAGCCGTTGGCTCCAGCCCAGCAGCGGAAGGAGTCCAGAACCGGCGCGCAGCAGGGTTCCCATCCCTGAGCGGAACAGCTGCCGACGCGTGGTCACAGGCCGTCAGCCCACCCAGCGGGCACTAAGGATCACCGCCAGGGAAAGAAACAGGGCCATCAAGGTCCAGGAGATTCGGTTGAGGGTGGCTTCAGCGCTGCGGGCACTGGTGAACATGCCACTGCCACCGGATACGAGGCCACCCAGGCCATCCCCTTTGGGACTGTGCAACAAAATGCTGATGATCAACAGGACGCCAGTCAGCATCCAGAGCCAGGACAGGGCGGATTTGAGCATGGTTTGATCCTAGGGGATCAAACGCGCAGGGCCCGAGGCACTGGATCAGCGGATCGAGTCGCTCCGGCGACTCCGATCAGGGAGTCGCCCGTCATGCGCGCGGGCTTGGGCAACCCCAGGATGGCCAGCAGAGTCGGGGCGATGTCCGCTAGGCCGCCCCCCTCCCGCAGCCGCACATGGCTGGCCTGTCCCGGGAGCTGACGCTTTTCCCCTTCAACAAGAATCACCGGCACGGGATTGGTGGTGTGGGCGGTCCAGGGGCGCCCATCGGGTCCGCGCATCACCTCAGCGTTGCCGTGGTCAGCGGTGATCAACAGGGTGCCTCCCATCCGGATGGTCGCCTCCAGTAGCTTGCCCACACAGCGATCCACCAACGTGATGGCCTCGGCGGTGGCCTGGATTTGCCCCGTGTGTCCCACCATGTCGGGGTTGGCGTAGTTGATCACCACCAGCGAATAGATGCCTTTGTTGATGGCGGCGATGCAACTCTCTGTCAGTTTTTCCGCGGACATCGCCGGAGCCAGGTCGTATGTGGGAACGCGCGGTGAGGGGACCAGATGCCGGTCTTCTCCAGGGAATGCCTGCTCGATGCCACCATTCATGAAATAGGTGACATGGGGATACTTCTCTGTTTCCGCCGTGCGGAACTGCCGCAGGCCATGTTCGGAGACCACCTGGCCGAGGAGTCCGTCCAGGGATTCTGGAGGGAAAGCCACGGCCACGGGCAGCCCTTGCTCATATTGGGTGAACGTGACCACATGCAGGGGAGCAATGGGGTCCCGCGGGAAGCCATCAAAGTCGGCGCATACCAAGGCACGGATCAGCTGTCGCACCCGATCCGGCCGGAAATTGAAGCAGATCAGACCGTCGCCAGCTTCCAGGAGCCTGTTGCCAAACCGCACGGGCTCCAGAAATTCATCGTTGATGTTGTTGGCATAGGCCTCGACCAACACCTCCTGAGGGGTGAGCACGCTGATGGGGCTTGGCTCGGTGAGCAGGCGGTAGGCCTTTTCGGTGCGTTCCCAGCGATGGTCCCGATCCATCGCCCAATAGCGACCGCAGAGCGTTGTGAGCTCCCCGACGCCCGCCTCCCGCAGCAGCTCCTCAATGCGGTTCAAGTCGTCTGAGGCGCTGGTGGGTGGCGTGTCCCGTCCGTCCGTGATCACATGCAGGCAGACGTTGCGCAGGCCGCGAGAGGCTGCCCAGCGCAACAACCCTCCGAGATGGTCGAGGTGACTGTGCACGCCACCCTCGGAGCAGAGACCAAGCAGGTGCAGGGTGTGGCCCGTGGCCAGCAGAGTGTCGGCCAGGTCGTTGAGCGCGGGCGTTTTGGCCAGGCTTCCGTCCCGCACGGCCTGACTGATGCGCACCAGCTCCTGGCGGATGATGCGGCCGGAGCCGATGGTCAGATGGCCCACCTCTGAATTGCCCATCTGATCATCTGGAAGCCCGACGGCCGCGCCACTGGCGGCGATCAGGGTGTGGGGGTGGGCCTCCCACAAGGCATCCATCACGGGGGTCTGCGCCGTGGTGATGGCATTGGCAGGACTGTCTTGGCTATAACCCCAGCCATCGAGAATGGCCAATACCACAGGAGCAACCGGTGTGGTGTCAGCAAAGGGGGGAGGAACGGTCGACAGGAGCCGTGTACCCGTAGACGGTCCCGCTGATGGGGCCGTTTTGGGGAGAACCTGCTGGGAAGGAGGGATTGGATTCACCCTGGGCCTGCTCGCTGTTGTGACCTCAACCTCGGCCAAGCTACAACCCCCCCCTGCAGGGGCCATGGAGCGGCGATAGTGCGTCAGGTTTTGGGGACATCCGCCACCATCGCGCAGAAGTCAGCGACTTAACAATTGTTCTAAGGAGGTTCTGGACAACCCCTTGGCGGCAGCTGTGAGCGCGCGGAGCTCCCAGTTGGCGCAAGGGACGGCTTCCACTGGCGACCGGTTGTCCAGAGCTTCCCTAAATTCAAATGACTTTTTTATGAGAGGGAGAGCCTTTGACCCACTCCCCAGCTGACATTTCCCGCGTCGAAATCCTGTCGGCCCAGGAGTTGCGGCGCACTCTGGACCGCCTCGCCTCCCAGGTGCTTGAGGCGGCGGCTGAATCGCGCCAGCTTCTCCTGCTGGGCATTCCCACCCGCGGCGTGGCCCTGGCCCGGGTGCTGGCGGAGCGGCTTGAGGCCATCACAGGCCATCCCATTCCCCGCGGCAGCTTGGATCCCACCTTTCACCGGGATGACCTGGCCCGGGTGGGCACCCGCCTGGTGGAGGCCACCTCTCTGCCGGAAAGCGTGGATGATCGCCTGGTAGTGCTCGTGGATGATGTGATCTACACCGGCCGTACCGTGCGTGCCGCCCTGGAGGCCCTCCAGGCCTGGGGACGACCTCGCAAGGTGCTCCTGGCGGTGATGGTCGATCGTGGCCACCGCGAATTGCCGATCCAGCCCGATTTCTGTGGGCGGGTGGTGCCCACCTCCAGGCAGGAGTCGATTCAACTCTGTCTGCAGGCCGTGGATGGACAGGAAGGGGTGTTTCTGCTGCACCCCTGATCCCGGGCGCTCCGCCAACCCAGGCGATCCTCAGAGCGGGTTGAGTTCATCGGCGCGGAAATGGGCGCGGAATTTGCCAAAAGCCACCACCACCGGAAGGGTCGGACTGACAGGCCGCCCCTTCCAATCGTCGATCACATTGACCACCTCCCCCTCTTGACCCTGCAAGTCGAAGGGCTGACCCCGATGCTCGGGATGGGTGTACACAACCACGCTCGACGCCACGCTCACCCGATCACCAGGCTGCATACACCCTCTCAAATCGGCGTCATCCTGTCACGCGCCTGCCACCAATGACGCCTCATGGCTGGCAGGTGGCTTCGGGCCCTCCATCCACCACCCGCCCCCCCAGGGCCCGGCAGGCCTCCCCAAAGGCCTGCCAGTCCGGCACACCCGCCTCCATCCGGCGGCGCACCAGGGCATCGAGCTTCTCTTGCGGGATGGCGTAGGGCAGGGGGCCATGGGTCTCCACCCGCCTCTGCTCCAGCTTGGCGAGAGCCTTCTCAACACGTTTCCGCAGGGGCTTGCTCTCTTCGCGCCAGGAGGGGTGCGTGAGGCTGTTGAGGGCGGAGAGGGCCTCCCACCATTTTTTTTGGCCCGCCAGCGTTTCGGCTCGGGCGAGATTCACCTTGTTTTGACCCCAGATCCGCCGCAGCTGCTCGGTCATGGCCGCCACGCCCGGATCGCCGCCATTGGTGTCGCTGCGTCGCAACAGGTCGAGAGCCCGCTCCAGATCGCCCTGCTCAAAGGCCCGCAGCGCGGAACGCTGCACGTCGGCCTTCCACAGCCGCAGCTGCTGGAGGTCGTCGCTGGTGGCGGCCTTGGAGCGCACCAACTCCTGCTGCAGCCGCAAAGCCAGCTCGGGTTTTCTGGCCCCCCAGAGGCGCTCCGCGGCCTCGCGACGGCAACGGCCGGAGTCCGCCGCCGGTGGGCTCGGCACCCACTCCAGGAGTTGCAGGCGCCGCTCCAGCCGGAGACAGCGCTCCAGCTGCTGATCCGCAGAGGCTGCGCGCAAGTCACGGGTCAACTGCTGCTTCCAGGCCCACAGCAGAACCATGCCAAGGGCAAACGCCAAGGCGGGACGTCCAACCCAGCGATGGACCCGGGACACGCGACGCGACACGACCACTGGCGGGCGGTTCGAGGCACTCAAGCAGATCCCCTCCTTCAGCGCACCGCTCCCAGCACCTGCCCGGGCACGGGGGCACCGGTGAGCAGGTCCTCGCCCTCCATTTCCAGCTCCCCGCCGGCGTTGATCGCGAACCGCAGGCGCAGCCGATCCACCCCGGGGTGTCCGGGGGGGGAGAGGGGCAGGAGAATCGGTCCGCGGGGCCAGGGGCGCACCCGGGGGTCTCCGGCCTCGACCGGCCGGATCACGGGAACGCCATGGGCAAAGACCACCTCCGGGCGTTCCTCCGCCAAGGGAGCCCCCAGCACCAGCTCCAGCTCCGCCTGCTCCGGCCCGCCGCTGGCCAACACCAGCTCCAGGGGCTGGCTGGTGGGCCAGGGCTGACCAGCCACGAACAGCGGATGCCAGCGGTGGCAGCGGCTGCGTTGATCCCAGATCCGCAGGCACACCCCCTGGCTCAGCACGTCCTGAAGACGCACCCCCGGTGTCAGGACCAGGGCCCCCAACGCCACCGCCGCCACGGGCCGCTCGTCCCGCAGGGGGATCTCGGGCAACTGCTCCCGCAACAAGCGTCGCAACCAAGGGAGGCGACTGCCGCCGCCGACGGGGAGAATGGCATCGAGGCCCGAGAGGTCGAACCCCTCCCGGCGGGCCGCCGCCGCCATCGTCTCCAACAGGCCCAGCAGCACGGTTCGCAGGCCATGCTCCTCCAGGAGCGTCTCCAGGCCGGAGCGGCTGAGGCGGAGCAGGCGCCGCCCCCCTGCCGTGGGGGAGGGCACGATCTGGAGGGCCTCCTCCTGCTCGCTCAGGGCACATTTAAGGGCCTCTGCGGCCCCGAGCAGTTCCCCGGTGGGTGCCTGATCCGGAGAAAGCGCCGCGGCGATCCAGCGATCGAGATCCCGCCCACCCAGGGGTACACCGGCTTTGGCCAACACCCGGGCTGTGCGCCACCGCGGGCCGCTGTGCGGCAGATCCCTGCCCGCGAAACGGAGGAGCTGGGCCATCGGAGCCGCCCTCCCCTCCCCCCCCTGCAGCGCCACCAGGGAGACATCCAGGGTGCCGCCACCGAAATCCACCACCCGCACCCGGCTTCCCGGGGGTAGCCCGCTGCCGATGGCCGCGGCCGTGGGCTCATCCACCAAGGCGATCTCCGCCACCGCCAGCGATTGACAGACCTCCCGCAACCAGCGGCGATAGCCCCCGCATGACTCCACAGGGGCGGTCAGGATCAGTCGCCTGGGCTCCAGCTGGGGCGGCAGGGCCTCCCAGAGCCGCCGCAGCAGCAGGGCTCCCGCCTGCTCCGGCGACAACCAGGTCTCCGCCTCCCAGGCCGCCCCCGCGGTGGCGGCGGGAGACGGAGACAGGCCGATCGCCCGTTTGAAATCCCGACAGAGTCCCGGCCCCGTGCTCTCCGCCAGGCCGGCTTCGATCACCTGTCGGCCGATCAGGGGATGGGACTGGCCGGGATGGCTCAGCCATAACAGGCTGGGAATCACGCAGGGATCGCCAGCGCTGTATGGGGGCAGGGCCAGCAGGGAGGGCTCGCCGCGCTCCTCCTGCCAGGCCACCACCGTGGTGGTGCTGCCAAGGTCGATCGCGAGGGTTCCCGCCATGGGCTGAATGGAGCTGCCTTAGTGTGAGGGAAATGCGCAGGCTGTTGATGCAAAGCGGGATCAATCTCAACCCCAAGGATCTGGCGAAGCGGGCCGAAAGCCTGATTCGCCACTCCAGCAACCGCTATCTCACCACCGTGCGCATCGCTTACCGGGCCAAGCAGCGGCGTTTCGACGATTTTGACGGCCTGTTGGAGGACTCCATGGTCAAACCTGTGCAGCGGGCGATCGTCGAGCTCAGCGACGAGCAAGATCAACCCGACCTCCTGCCCGGTTGACGCGTCGGCGTGCTGGAGCGTGAGGGCCAGGGTTGGCGGCTTGCCTGGGATCCCCAGCGCGAGCCATTTCCGTTGCTGATCGGCGGGGAGGGATGGGCTTCTGAGCTCACGGCGGCTGAGGCCCAGGCCCTCGGCTCGGCGCTCGACCGGGTGTGCGGCCAGCACCAGGCGCTGGTGGACACGTTGATGGAGGAGGAGACGATTTGCCTGGAGTTCACGGGCTGCGTGCCAGGCTCAGCCAGCGGCTTGTCAGGGGAGTTGTGGTTGGCGTTGGAAGGAGATCGGCATGACTGGGCGCTGCGCTTTGTGCTCCAACCAGCCTCCGGCCAGCGGGGGCTGGAGGGGGCCTGGGCCAGGGGTGCGGCCATGGCGTTTGCCCGGGCTTGTGCCGCGCTGGATCCGATCACATGCACCGCAACACTGGGGGCGGAATAAGCTGGCGACCGGTGCGCCTTAGCTCAGAGATGTCAGCGCTTCGAAACAGCTTTTGTGCGGCAAGACAGGCTGCCGAGCTGCGTGTGGCGGTTGAAGAAGCCCCGTCTCCATCCCATCGCTGTCTAAATGCACGGCAACTGTTGGGGAACAACAAAACGATGATCGAAAAGATGAGCAAGGCCGTGGAAGGAGCTTTCTGTGAACTCCGGGCGAGGTTGAACCTTAAACAGCAGCACAACAGTCTTGCCTGCCTGAGGGGGGAGCTCGTCCAAGGCGCGCCTGAAGGGGAGTGCATCGCCTCTGGCCCGACCGCTGCGCGGCGGCTGGGGTGATCCGATGAAGATCATGCGAATGGCTAAAAACATTAGCCTTACAAATTATGTTGTTCTTTGGAAAGTTTTGGCTCTTGCCTTGATTCTTCAAAGCATGATTTTTCAGGCGATGACACAATCTGCAGACGAAGTCCTTCTTGTCTTGATTGTTTGGTGGGGGGCTTATCTTGCCCTTGATCTACTGCCCTACACTAATCATCTGCGTCCCAGCCCATTAGGTGCTGGCCTGGGGTTTCTTCTGGTGCTTTGGGTGCTCTGGCGAAGTGTCTTGATCAGCGGTGCCAATTTGGGTTCCACCCTCTTGCCTCTTCTGGCCGGATTGGGACTGGCGCTGCTGGCGACTCCTCTCCGTGGCCTGCGTCGCTTTCTGCCCGCCATCGGGATCCTGGCGCTGTTGCCATTGATGCGAGCGTTGCTGATTCCCTACCCAACGCTGATTACCAAGGCTACGGCATACTTGGCTAAATTTTTTTTACTCCTGTGTGGACTGCCTGTGCTGGTCCAGGATAATTTGGTGCGTTTACCGGGAGGAAATGTTGTGGTCGCAAGCCAATGCACGGGCTTGCCCGCCATGCTCCAATTGTTGACTGTATCGTTGATTTTTGCGATCGTCTTTCCAATGCGCTTCCGCTGGCAAAATGTTCTGATGTCACTCTGCGCGATTGTGTTGGGATTTTTAATCAATGGATTGCGCATCGCCCTCTTGGCTATCATTAATGCCAGCACTCATCCGTCGAGGCAATGGTTGTTTGACAACTTCCATAATGGTTGGCCTGCCTGGATCTTCCCCGGCATTGCCGCCCTGTTGTTTGTCAATATCTACACCCTATGGTTAGAGCATCAAGTGGATCAACTTGAAGGCCAATGAAGCTGCCATTAAACCTCTTGCTTCTGATCTTGATCTTGCTGTCTCTGCTTAGTGGTCTGCAGAAGGTGTTTGGATTATCCGCATGGCCACCAACTTGGCAAGCCCCCAGACGTTTGCAACTTCCTGGCTACCAGGCAAAGCTGATTGCCAGTCACGACGGAGCGACGGGTCGTGAATTCAGCACTGGAGTCATGCGACAATTCCGCCTCCATTCGCTGGAACATACGCCAGAAATTATTGATCTGACAATTGTGCCCGTGAACAGCATCAACCCGGACAAAATGAGTTTGTCGCGAATCACCGCTGATCGACCGGAGCTTGCCTTGAAGAAACCACAGTTGCTGGCTCACCGCCCTCCTGGACAGGCTGCAGACCAGGAGGATCACCTCGCCATGGCAAAAGCCGGTGCCGCAACTCTTCTGCAGACTTGTATGATGCGATCAGGGGTGGCAGGTTATTCACAAACGACACTCGGCGACGAATTAACAAGGCAGAATCTAAGACGATTCGATGATAATTCCCTTCACAAGTTTCTCGATTATGCCTCCCGCTTTCTTGCTCTCCAACCGATCACGCCCTCGGAATGCTTGCTTGTACAGCTCAAAACCACAACAGCCGCAACAGACCAACAATCCTTGTTGAACGCCTGGGATGCTTTGCGCCCGCTCCTGCTTCAGGGAAACTCTGGACAACCAGATCGCCGGTGAAAGCTGTCCCTTGCGCCAACGGGGAGCTCCGCGCTCTCACGGGTGCCGCTGAGGGTTTTTCCAGAGCCTCCTTAGATTTATTGCTGCCTCCAGGACACCTCGAAAAATCCCGCCTTCCCTTTGCCTGCCGGAGTGAAATCCCTTCCTGTCACGGACCTTGCTGGCCAGTCGCGGCAGGCCAAAAGTGATTTTCGAGGTGCCCTCCAGATCGTTGCGGCCAAGCAAAACACTTGGGTCTGGAGGATGAATGCCAACGTTGGAGTGCCGATTCCGTCAGCGTCATCTCAATCAAAACCCGCAAGACCTTGACTGGGACTGAACCAGCCTGCAGGGTTTCTCATGGCGCGCTGCCCAACAATCCGTAGATTCGCCGGGCCGCAACCTCGCTCACTGGCAAAATTGACAGGCGGTTGCCCCGGCGCACCACAGCCAGCTCCTCATCCGCAAACGACTCCCGCAACTTCTGCAGGCTGAGGAGGGAGGAAAAGGTGCGTAAATAACGTAGCCGCACGCAATCCCAGCGGGGCGCATCAGATTGAGAGCGGGGATCAAAGTATTTTGAGACGGGATCAAATTGGCTGGGATCGATTAAGCCCGTCTCACAGATCTCCATCAGCCCCACAATGCCGGGGGGGTCAGTGTTGGAATGATAGAAGAAAGCACGATCACCCACCCGCATTGAGCGCATGTAGTTGCGGGCTTGGTAATTGCGAATCCCATCCCAAAGGGTGGTGCCTTCTTTGGCCAGATCGGCAATGCCGTACACCTCCGGCTCGCTTTTCATCAGCCAGTGGTTGGCCAATCGCGTCACAGGGCCTCCACGAGTTGGCGAAAATGATCGCCCCGGGCCTCGAAGTTGGCGTACTGATCAAAGCTGGCGCAGGCCGGTGAAAGAAGCACGCAGCGGCAGCCCAGCCGCTGGGCCAGCTCGCGGGCCTCACTGACCGCGCCAGCGAGCGTCTCCTTGCTGGCCACCACGCCGCCATAGCCCTCCTCGGCCAGCAGGCGCGCGAAGGCCTGCCGGGCCTCGCCGAACACCACCACCGCCGCCGCCTGACGGCGCAGTTCCCGGAGCCAGCCGCTGGCATCGCCTGTTTTGGCCTGGCCACCAGCCAGAACCACCAATGGACCGGCCAGAGCCTTGAGGGCCACCTCCGCCGCGTCGTAATTGGTGGCCTTGCTGTCGTTGATCCAGGCGATGCCCCCCTGCTCCCGGATGTGCTCCAGGCGATGCGGCACGCCAGGGAAGCGGCGAAAGGCGGCTTCCATGGCCTGCGGCGCCAAACCCGCTTGCAATCCCACCGCCGTGGCCATCAGCAGGTTTTGCCGGTTGTGGAGCCCCGGCATCGACAGGCAGTCGGCCCGCAGCAGCGGACCCGCCGCGCTGTGCACCATCTCCTGCTCCACCCAGAGGAAGGGGGAACATTCGGCAGGGAGGACTTGACGCGGTCCCGCCGTGATCCACAAGGCCTGCTCCCAACTGGCCGCATGGGCCCGCAGATCCGCGTCGTCCGCATTCAGGATGCGTGTGTTGGAGGCCTCCAGCAGACTGCGCTTGATCGCTCGGTAGCGCTCCATGCTGCCGTGGCGCTCCAGGTGGTCGGGCGTGAGGGTGGTCCAAACGCCGAGGCGGGGAGCCACCTCTGGTGACGCTTCGATCTGATAGCTGCTCAGCTCCACCACCAACCAGTCGGGCCGCCGGCCGCTCTGTTGACAGGCCAGGGCCAGTTCAGCGGCGGAAACGCCCACATTCCCGCAGAGAGGCGCCTCCAGCCCCGCGGAGCGGAGCCGATGGTGAACCAGATGGGTGCCGGTGGTTTTGCCATTGGTGCCCGTGATGCCGATCCAGGGGATCCCTGCCTCCGCCGTCACGCGCCACGCCGGACTGATCTCTCCTTGGACCCGCACCCCCCCCTCCCGTAGGGCGACCAGGGTTGGATGGTCCCAGGCGATGCCCGGGCTGACGATCACGGTGTCGGGCGGGGGCAGCTTGGCGAACGTCTCCAGCTGCAGCGGAGCCCCCAGCTCCACCGCGATGCCCTCGGCCCGCAGGGCGCCGGCCTCCTCCTCCAAGCTGCCCCCGGAGCGATGTTCCAAGACAATCACCGACTGCCCCAGGGACTTCAGCAGGCGGGCGGCGCCGCGACCGGAACGGCCGAGTCCGACGACCACAGCAGTGCGGGGCGCGGGCGCGGCACGGTGGGTCACAAGGCAGCCCTGAGAGGGGAAGTGGGCGATACTGGAATCGAACCAGTGACTCCTACCGTGTCAAGGTAGTGCTCTACCTCTGAGCTAATCGCCCTCGCGAAGGGATCCCCGCCGCACACGCTGGACCTTAGCAGCCAAACCAATCGGCGTCGGCCATGGTCCTGGAGGCGGCGTCCTGGCTTGATCCCTCAGCGTCGCGTCATGGCGATGCGCCAGCGGCCCCGCTGGGTGGCGGTCACGCTGGTGATCTCCAGTTCTCCCCGGCCCTCCAGCTGAACCCGCTGACCGGGTTTCAGCAGCTGGCTGGGGGAGCAGACGGGGCGCCAATCCACCCGCAGGGCCCCCTGGCGAATCAGGTCGGCCAGGCGCGCGCGGGAGAGTCCGAAGCCAGCGGAGGCCACCGCATCCGCCCGCAAGGAGGCCTCCACGGTGTGCAGCGCGCGGGGCCGCCGCTCCGGCGGAAACCGCAGCTCCGCCAAGGGCCGGGTCTCAAAGCGCACCTCCACGCTGCGCACCTGCCCCAAGCAGCCATCAAGCCAGGCCGCCAACGCTTCTGTGATCACCCCCTGGGCGCCCCGATCCCCCCGCAACCACAGATCGCCCACCTCACCCGGCGAGGCCCCGGCCTGGTGGAGACCCTCGCGCATCTCGGCGGGAGTGGCCGGGTCAAAGAGGAAGTTACCGCTGATCTCCAGCCCCGCCAGCCCGGCCGGCGGGGCGGTGTCCGAACCGATGGCCTCCAGGCGTCGCAGCAGCAGCCGACGCCGCAGTGCCCCGCCATAGCCCCCCTCGTCGCTGAGGTGGAGATCACTCCAGCTCCCCAGCCGCGCCTCCGCCTCCTGTCGCACCCATGGAGCGAGGAAGGGCGTCCAGTGGGGCTGCCAGGTGCGCAGGGTCTCCTCCGCCGCGCTGCACAGGGGCTCCAGCAGACGCTCCAGAGCGTCGCCGGCTTCGGCCTTGGCTGGCACCAGGTCTGGATGGTTCATCGTCAGCGATCAAGCCTCGTCCAGACGCACCACGGCCTTGGGCTGGGCCTCACGCAGCAGGGTCCAGGGCACCTCCGTGCCCGTCGCGGGTTGGAGCAGCAGCAGCCAGCTGCCTTCCTCCAGACGGTTGCGCAAGGTGCGGATGCGGTCGTCCCCCTCGGCGGGGACGCTGGCCGCCGCCACGAAGCTGCCCAGCCACCCCGATCCCATTCCCAGCAGTCCGCCGATCAGGGGTTCCCCCCAGGGACCTAGGGCCGCGAAGGTGTGCAGGTCTGTGATTTGGGTGAAGGTGAGACCGGCGAGGAAGCCAAAGGGAAGGAGCCAGAGGGCCATGCTCCGCTGCCGGCGCTGGCGGGAGAAGGCTGGATTCAGGGTCGTCACCTCCGCCAGGGGAGTCTCGCCCGCTCCCACCGCCACCAGTTGGAGCGGCGGCGGCTGCAGGGCCGCGAGCCGTTCGCGCAACTCCCGCAGCCGCTTGCGGCTCTCCAGCACCACCACGACCGTCGTCCCCACGGGGTTCCTCCAAAGCGCATCACCATCGCTGTCTACACTGCACCCTCGGCCGCGGACCGCGGTGTCCATCCAGCCCACCCCGCAGCGCACATCCTTTCGCCGCCCATGACGAAGGTTTTGGTTTCCGATCCCATTGATCAAACAGGGATCCAAATTCTCTCCCAGGTTGCCCAGGTCGATGTGCGCACGGGCCTCTCCCCAGAGGAGCTGATCCGCTGCATCGAGGACTACGACGCCCTGATGATCCGCTCGGGCACGCAGGTGACCGCCCCTGTGATCGAGGCAGCCCATCGGCTGCGCATCATTGGCCGCGCCGGGGTGGGGGTCGACAACGTTGATGTCTCCGCCGCCACCCGCCGTGGCGTGCTGGTGGTCAATTCCCCCGAAGGCAACACGATCGCCGCGGCGGAGCACGCCCTGGCCCTGATGCTCTCCCTCTGCCGCCACGTGCCCCAGGCCCATGCCAGCATGATGGCGGGTGGCTGGGACAGAAAGAGCTTTGTCGGCAATGAGCTCTACAAGAAGGTGTTGGGCGTGGTCGGTCTTGGCAAGATCGGCTCCCATGTGGCGCGGGTGGCCCGGGCCATGGGGATGGATGTGGCGGCCTATGACCCCTTCATTCTGCCGGAACGGGCCCAGCAGATGCAGGTGCGGCTCCTGCCCCTGCCCCAGCTGTTTGTGGAAGCCGATTACGTGAGCCTCCATCTGCCGCGCACGGCGGAGACGGAAAATCTGGTCAACGCCGACCTGCTGCGCACCATGAAGCCCACGGCCCGACTGGTGAACTGTGCCCGGGGAGGGATCGTCGACGAAGCGGCTCTGGCGGACGCCTTGGGGCAGGGGGTGATCGCCGGGGCGGCCCTGGATGTGTTTGCCAGTGAGCCGCTGGCGGTTGATTCACCCCTGCGCCAGGTCAAAGGGAACCTGATCCTCACGCCCCATCTGGGGGCCTCCACAGCGGAGGCGCAGGAAAACGTGGCCATTGATGTGGCTGAACAGATTCGAGATGTGTTGCTGGGCCTGCCCGCCCGCAGCGCCGTCAACATTCCTGGCCTGACGCCGGAGTTGTTGAGCCAGCTCAAGCCCCACCTGCTTCTGGCTGAAACCCTCGGGCAACTGCTCAGTCAGCTGGGTGGGGGGCAGATCGCTGAGCTGGAGGTGAGGCTGCAGGGCGAGTTCGCCAGCCTGCAGAGTCAGCCTCTGGTGGTGGCCGCCCTCAAGGGGATGCTCACCTCCGCTCTGGGCGACAGCATCAACTTTGTCAACGCCGGCCTGGAGGCCAAGGAGCGGGGCATCAAGGTGTTGGAGGTCAAGGATGACGGCAGTCGCGACTTCGCTGGTGGCTCCCTGATGTTGCGCTCCCGCGGGGGCAAGGGGGTTCACAGCGTCACCGGAGCGGTGTTCAACGAGGGCGATCAGCGGATCATCAGCATCGATGACTTTCCAGTGAACGTGGCCCCCAGCCGGCACATGCTCTTCACCCGCCACCGGGATATGCCCGGCATCATTGGCCAGCTGGGATCCGTCCTGGGCGAACACAACGTCAACATCGCCTCGATGCAAGTGGGGCGTCGCATCGTGCGGGGTGACGCGGTGATGGTGCTCAGCCTGGATGATCCGATCCCTCCCAGCCTCCTGGCCACGATCCACAGCATCAATGGCATCCAGGAGGCCCACCCGGTCACCCTCTGATGGTTCCCACCGCTGCGAGGGGATGGTGGCAGCTCTCCCTGGCCCTGCCGGAGGAGCTGGAGGAATCCCTGCTCTGGCGTCTGCCCCAACTGGGGGTGCAGCGGCTGGCCGTCTGCCATGGCCCGGAGAGGCCCCGGGAGCGGCAGCTGGTGGCCTGGCTGCCGGAAGCCGATTGGCCGGAGGCGGAGCGGCTGGCGCTGGAGGTGGCCCTGCGCCCACTAGCGGAGACCTTTGCCCTCGTCTTGCCCCCCCTGCGCTGGCAACGGGTGGCGGAGGAAGACTGGAGCTCGAGCTGGAAGCGGCACTGGGGTCCGGATCCCATCGGCCAGACCCTGCTCGTGCTGCCTGCCTGGCTGGAGGTGCCGCCGGAGGCGGAGGGGCGGCGGGTGATTCGTCTGGATCCTGGCCCGGCCTTCGGCACGGGCTCCCATCCCTCCACCCGCCTTTGCCTGGAAGGGATGGAGGCCCTGGCGGCGGCCCGCGTCGCGGCGGGGAGCGCCGGGGAGGGGGCCCCCCTGGCGGGCTGGCGAGTGGCCGATCTGGGCTGCGGCAGCGGCCTGCTGGGACTGGCGGCCCTGGCCCTGGGCGCGGAGTCGGTGCAGGCTGTGGACACGGATCCCCTGGCGGTCCGGGCCACGCGTGACAACCTGGCGCTCAACGGATTCACAGCCCTGACGGTGGCCCCTGGATCCGCCGAAGCCCTGGAGGGGCTTCTGGCCGGACAACCCGCCGATCTGCTGCTGTGCAACATCCTGGCCCCAGTGATCGCCGAGCTTTGCGGCAGCTTCCGGCGCCTCCTGGCTCCGGGTGGCGAAGGCTTGCTTAGCGGGCTCCTGCTGAGTCAGGCGGAGGCCTTGATCGCTGTTTTGGAGGGGGAGGGCTGGAGTGCTCGTGTCGTGGCCAAAAGCGATCCCTGGGTCCTGTTGCGGTTGTGGGAACAGGCTGATGTTGCATAAGGCACTCTGATGCGACACGAGCCTCTGATTGGGGCTTTGCCCAGTCCGGGGGCAAAACCTTCGAGAATGCCCCTGGCGGATGTAGGAAGGGCGGGTCCTGCAGTCCCAGCCCGCTGGCGGCTGTGAGCCCACCCAACCATCCATGGCTTCCTACAAGGTCACCCTCAAAAACGCCGCCGAGGGCCTCGACACAACCATCGAGGTCAAGGACACTGATTACATCCTTGACGCGGCTGAAGAGGCTGGCATTGACCTTCCTTATTCCTGCCGTGCCGGAGCTTGTTCCACCTGCGCTGGCAAGCTCGTCTCTGGCAAAGTGGACCAATCCGATCAAAGCTTTCTGGATGACGACCAGATCGAAGCCGGTTTCGTGCTCACCTGCGTGGCCTACCCTGCCTCGGATCTGACCATAGAAACCCATGCGGAAGAAGCTCTTTACTGAGTTCTCGCCACCCGGCCCCCGCTGAGCCACCCTGAGGGGTGGCTTTTTTCTTGGAGATGCGGTGCAGCTGGTTCACACGGTCCTCGCCTCTGGCAGTTTGCACACCAGCCTTGGTGGCCAGTACAGCTACAGGGTACTCGGCCCCTGCTGTCGCCTGTTTGATCGCGAAGAGCTGCCCTGGCCCTGTTGCCGCCTGGCCTGGCAGAGCAAGGAGCCCAGCTGGCGCCGCGTTGGCCGGCGCTTGGTGCCGGATCTGGCGGCGCGGCGCTGCCCGTCCTACGCCGTTGAGTTGCTCCAACCTGGCGCCCGTCTGACGCGCACGGTGATCACCCTTTTCCCCCAGCGCCTCAGCCCCGCCCTGCAGGAATGGTGGTCCAGCAAGTTGCCCGCCTCTCTGGATCCGGCCAACCACCAGCCCCCCGGCCAACTCGCCACTTCCAGTGACCTGTGACAAAGCCCTCCTGACGGGCGTCAGGAGGGCCGACACAACGCTCAGAGGCGGTGCGGACAGAGGGGGGGCCTACCCGCTGAACGGCTTGCTGAGAGGTCGGGCAAGACGGCTGGGGCCGTGGCCGGCGGGGTTGCCTGGGACGCCAGCGCCGCCAGGCGTCAGAAGTAGATCTTGCCTCCTCCCCACTGAATCCCCTGCACCTTGGGTGCCACCAGGATGTAGCCGGCGATGAGACGCAGGTCATCCTCATCCAGATCTCGCATCTTCACGAAGATGTCACTGCTGCGCAGGCTGGGGTGCACATCGGCGATGCTGTATTCACCGTCGTAGGACTTGGGATCCTTCATGTAGTCGACCAGGGCTGCCACCGAATCACGGGGCGGTGTGGCCAGGGCGAGGGTTTCAGGATCCAGGCCAACGTTCTGGTTGGTCTTGGTGATGCCACCGGCATGACAGGTGCCGCAGCTGTCATTGAAAAGTTTGCGGCCGGCTTTGATTTCTTTTTCGCTGAAGGTGACCGAGGCGCCATCGGGACCAGCGGGCACCGTGAGGGTTGCCTCATCCCACCGCGCGGCGGCGGCTGGGCCAGCGAAACAGACGAGCAGCGCCATGGCCAAGGGAACAACCAGAAGAGATCTGGCGATGGCGCGGACGGCTGAGCGAAGGGTGGGGGCCATGGAAGAAGCCGAAGAACGGGCGGACGGGCCGCACTGAGCCCTTGTATCACGGGGGGGAGGGGGGCTTGCCAGGGACGAAGCGAACTGTTGCAGGGATCAGGGCGACTCCCCGCGCTGCTCCGCCGCCGCCCCGGCCAGAGTCAACGAGAGGAAATCACTGGCCAGCAGCGTGTCGGGAAAGATCGCCCGCGCCTCCAGCAACAGATCCTCGGCTGTGACGGCATTGCCGGGCACGTAGCGGGGGCTGAGATGGGTGAGGGCCAGCTGCTTCACCCCGGCCGCCAGGGCGGTTTGGGCCGCCATGGTGCTGGTGGAGTGTTGGCGCTGAATCGCCAGATCCGCCTCGCCGTGGGCAAAGGTGGCCTCGTGAATCAGCAGGTCGGCGCCCCTGGCCAGCGCCACGGCCTCTTCGCTGAAGGTGGTGTCGGTGCAGTAGACGACGCTGGTTCCTGGCCGAGGGGGGCCGCAGAGGCTGGATCCATCCACGACGCGACCGTCCTCCAGAGTGACGGAGCGCCCCGCCTTCAACGCGGCGTAGAGCGGCCCCGGTGGCAGCCCCAGGGCCCGGGCCCGCTCCACATCAAAGCGGCCCGGCCTGGCCTGCTGCTCCACCCGGTAGGCAAAGGCGGGCACCCGATGGATGAGTGGCGCCGTGCGCACGCTCAGGTCGCCATCCACCAGCAGGGGAGCGCCGCTGCGGGCGGCCTCCCGAACGGTGTGCACCCGGATCGGATAGCTCAGGCGGGTGGAGGAGGTGCGCAGCACCCCCTCCAGATAGTCCCGCAGGGAATCGGGCCCGTAGAGATCCACCCCGGCGCACTGGCCGGCCAGGCCCAGGCTGGCCAGCAGGCCGGGGAGACCGTAGATGTGGTCGCCGTGCATGTGGCTGATGAAGATGCGCCGCAACTGGGACACCCGCAGTGGGCTGCGCAAAAACTGATGCTGGGTGCCCTCACCACAGTCAAACAGCCACAACTCGGCGCGCTGGGGTAGGCGCAGGGCCACCGCGGAGACATTGCGCGAACGGGTGGGAACACCTGAACTGGTGCCAAGAAAGGTGACCTGCACAACCCCGCCCGCTCGGCAGAGATGCTGACACGTCCCCTGGCCAGATCGGGGGGACATGGCAAGAATGGCCGCCTGCCGTCTCCCTTGCCCGTGGCTCGTCTTGCCCTTCGAGCGGTCTTGCGAGTCCTGTTTGCTGGTGCGGGCATCACCGCGCTGCTTGTGGCCGTTCCGCCCCTCGCCGGTGGCGCCCGATCGGGCACGACAGCCGATGCCATGGCCGCTGGGCCGCTGGTGCGGGTGTTGCTGTTCGAGGGGCCGCTGATCACCGTCGGCGCGGCTGGTCCCACCGGTTTGCGCCTGCGGGACCAGGAGGATCGCCTTCTGCTGGAGGTGGAACCGGGCCGCCAACTGCGGGTGAGCCGCAGCGGCGCCTCCCTCACCCTGGAACCGCTGGCTGACGCCCGCCCGGCCAGCTCTCCGGAGGGGCCAGACAGCGTCACCCCGCGCCAGATCCCCCTCCAGGAGCTGCGGCTGGAACCCATCGATGGGCGGGGGCTGCTGGTGCTCAAGCAGCGCCGCTACCGAGGCACGCTGCTCCTGCGGACTCGGGGAGAGGGATTGCAGGCGATCAACCGTCTGCCGCTGGAGAGCTATCTGACAGGTGTGGTCGGCAGTGAGATGCCCAACTCCTGGCCCCAGGCCGCCCTGCAGGCCCAGGCCGTCGCCTCCCGCACCTATGCCCTGCAACAGCTTCGTCCCGCAGCCCCCTATGACCTCAAAGCCACCGTGGCCAGCCAGGTGTACAAGGGCGTGGAAAGCGAATCCCCCTCCGTGCGCGAGGCGGTGGCCACCACCCGAGCCCAGGTGCTCATGCATGGAGAGCGGCTGATCAACGCCGTGTTTCACAGCAGCAGCGGTGGCGTCACGGAAAACAGCGGCGACCTGTGGAGTCGCCAGCTGCCTTATCTGGTGAGCGTGCCTGATGAGGCGGATGCGCTCAGCCCCGCCAGCCGCTGGGAGAAGACGTTCACCCCTGAAGCCCTGCGGCAGGCGTTTCAAGAAATTGGCGGCGCGATCACGATTCAACCCCTGGACATCTCCAAGACCGGTCGACTGAGACGGGCAAAGGTTGTCGGTCCGGCCGGGGAGCTCGTGCTGACCGGCAGCGCCCTTCGCGAGCGGCTGGGCTTGCGCAGCACCCTTGTGCGCTTTCGCTTCGAGCCGGCCGGCCGGGCCCCTGCCGCCGAGGCCATGGTCCCCGCCCTCAGGCCTCCCCCGCCCCTGGATCAGCAGGACAGCCAGGACACCTCCGCCACAGCTGAGGCCCCCTCACCCTTCACCCCGTTCTCCAGTGCGCCCGGCTTCCTCATCCCGGCGCCCGCCTTGCGCCTGGTGGCGGAGGGGCGCGGCTATGGGCATGGAGTAGGAATGAGCCAGTGGGGGGCCTACGCCCTGGCCCTGCGCGGCAAGAGCCATGAGGACATCCTCCGTCACTATTACCGGGGAGCCGTGTTGCGCTCCTATTGAGCCTGCGGGGCGGCCCCAGCCGGGGCTTCATCTCCTCGCTCTGCCGTCTGCGGACGCGGTGGCCCAGCAGGCCGCCACTGCCGTGCTCGAGGCCTGCCTCGCCCATCCGCGCCGTCCTCTGGGGCTGGCGACGGGCCGCACCATGGCGCCCGTCTATGCCGCCTTCGTGGCGATGGTGCGGCAGCGTCCCCTCCGGGAGCGGGACGCTTTGCGGCACCACTGGCGCAGCTTCAATCTGGATGAATATGTCGGCTTGGGACCGGAGGATGCCGGCTCCTTTGCCGCCGAGATGGGTGAGGCCCTCTGCCAGCCGCTGGGCCTCGCTCCGGATCGGGTCCACCTCCCCGATGGGCGGGCCGCCGATCCCGAGGCGGAGGCGCGGCGCTACGGGGCGGCCCTGCGGCAAGCCGGTGGCGTGGGCCTCCAGCTCCTTGGTCTGGGGTTGAACGGCCACGTGGGCTTCAACGAACCCCCCTGCGGAGCAGACAGTCGCTGTCGCTGCGTGCCTCTCTGTGCCAGTACGCGCCAGGCGAATGCCGCCGCTTTTGGTGGCGATCCGGCACGGGTGCCAGAGCGAGCGATCACCTTGGGACTCGCCGAGATTCTTCAGGCGGAGCGGATCCTGCTGGTGGTGACCGGCGCCGCGAAGGCCCCTGTGCTGCAGCGGCTTCTGCAGGCCCCTGCCACGGCGGACCTCCCCGCCAGCTGGCTCCACCACCATCCTTCCGTGCACGTCCTGGCCGACGCCGCCGCGCTCCAGCCCTGAAGAGGGTGGCGTTCGGAATCAGACGACCACAGCCTCCAACAGGGCCTCCTCGGCCTCCAGGTTGGCCGTGACGCTGCGCACATCCTCCAGCTCCTCAAGGGCATCGAGCATGCGCACCACCGCCCTGAGCAGCTCAGGATCCTCAACCCGGCAGAGGGTGTTGGCCAGCCAGCGGTGCTCCCAGCTGCGCACCGGCAAGCCCAGCCGCCGCAGCCCACCTTGCAGGGCTTCCAACTCTTCGAACCGCCCGATCACGTCTGCACCCTCCCCATCCAGGCTGTAGCTCAACACCGGCGGGCCTCCCCCCTCCTCCAGGTCCAGCGCGCGCTCCAGGAGCGCCTCCTCCTGCAGATCCGGCTGCTCGATGCGCACCACAGAGCGTTGATCAAAGAGGAAACTCACGCAGCCGCTCTCGCCCAGATTGCCGCCAGCCTTGCTGAAGACCAGGCGTAGATCGGCGGCTGTGCGGTTGCGGTTGTCGGTGAAGGCCTCCACCAGAACGGCCACGCCGCCGGGGCCATAGCCCTCGTAGCGCACCGTCTCCAGACTGTCGCCCGGTCCGCCGGCCTGGCCGCTGCCCTTGGCGATGGCCCGTTCAATGTTGCTGTTGGGCACACCGGCAGCCTTGGCCTTCTCGATCGCTGTGCGCAGTTGAAAATTGCCAGCCGGATCCGCGCCCGCCCGGGCCGCCACCGTGATTTCGCGGCCAAGGCGGGTGAAAACAGCCCCGCGCTTGGCGTCCACCACGGCCTTGGTGCGCTTGATCTGGGCCCATTTGCTGTGACCTGCCATGGCGGGAGTGGATCCGGAAGGACAGAACAGAGAAGGGAGGAGGAGGGACGGGGGCAAGGTGTCAACCGCGGGCATCGATGACGAGCCGTGGTCGCAACTCCCCGCCGGCGGCCATCTCGGCCAGGCCTGCCAGCTTGCCATCTGGATCCACCATCAGCACAGCGCCGCCCGTGGGCCAGGCCTCCGTCGCCGGCTGAGCCCGTCCGCAGCGCCAGCTGGCCAGATCCATCGGGGTGAGGTGTTGTCGTGGCAGATGGGCGAGCACCGTCAGCGGATCCAGCGGGGGGGGCAGAGGGGCGTTGAGATCCTCCAGACGCACACAGTGGTTGAGGCCAAATCCCAGGGCGAGGGTGCGCCGCAGGCTGGCCAGGGCGGCACCGCAGCCGAGCGCCTCGCCGAGATCCCGGGCCAGGGATCGGATGTAGGTGCCCGCGGAGCAATGGATCTCCAGTTCGAGCAGACCGGTCGTCGCCTCCCAGCTGAGCAGGTCGAGCCGGTGCAGGGTAACGCCACGGGGCGTGAGAACGACAGGCTGGCCCTCGCGGGCCAGGGCGTAGGCCCGTTTCCCTTGCACATGCACCGCGGAAAAAGCCGGCGGACGTTGCTGGATGGCGCCACGAAACGGCGCCAGGGCCACGTCCAGCTCAGAGTGCGACAGGGCGTCGGGCGGCTCGCAGCGAGACAACACTGTTCCCTGCAGATCATCTGTGCTGGTGCGCAGGCCCAGCTGGATCACCGCCCTGTAGCCCTTCTCGCCCGGGAGGTAGGGCAACAGGCGGGTGGCGGGGCCCAGGGCCACGGGCAACACCCCCGTGACGGCGGGATCCAGGGTGCCGCCGTGACCAACCCGCTTCAGGCCGTAGGCCTGGCGCACCCGAGCCACACAACTGTGGGAGGTGGGCCCCGCCGGTTTATCCAGAGCCAGAAAGCCGCAGATCACCAGAGGGAAAGCCCGGGGGACGCAAGGGGGGAGCCGGACTCAGCTGGCGACGACGCTGACACGCTTGCGGTTGCGCAGGGCGCGCTTGATGCTCTCAAACTGCACCACACCAGCGGTGAGGGCGAACAGGGTGTCACCGGAGCCGCGGCCCACATTCTGGCCGGCCAGCACGGCTGAACCCCGCTGGCGGATGATGATCGCTCCTGCGGGGACGGTCTCCCCGCCATAGGCCTTGACGCCGAGGCGCTTGGCGTTGGAGTCGCGACCGTTGCGGGTGGAGCCTGTGCCTTTCTTGTGGGCCATGGTGACGTCAGCGGATGGGAGGAAGGATAGGAGCGGTGGAGACGTGGACCAGAGTCAGGCCACGGATTGACCGTTGACGCGAATGGCACGCACCATCACACGGGTCAGCTCCTGGCGATGGCCGGTCTTGCGGCGGGTTTTTTTCTTGCGACGCATTTTGTAGACGAGGATCTTCGGGCCTCGGCGGTGAGCCATCACCGAAAGCTCCACGGTGGCGCCCGTGACATAGGGCTGGCCCAGGCTGGCGCCGGTGGCATCTTTCACCAGCAACACGGTGTCGAGGGTGACCGTGCTGTCCACAGCCGCATCCAGCCGATTGAGGTCGAGGTAGCGATTGGGCTGGAGCCAAACCTGTTGCCCACCGGCTTCGACAATGGCGTAGACAGATTCGCCAGAGGCGGCTGCCGACGGACTGGTGGCGGCTGGGGCTGTCGCGCTGGAGGTGGCGGCGGCGGCTCCCTCTTCAAGATCCGAGGCGGCGACGGGGCTCGATCCGGACGGATCAGACGTGATGGAAACGCTCATGGGCAGAGGGGCTGCGGGCAGGCTGGGGAGGAAGACCCCGATTCGGCCTGGACCGCCGGCAATCGGAAGACAAACAAAGATCTTCCCGTTGCGACCCGCGATTCGTCAACATTTGAGGGCCACGCCCACTGGTTCCGCTGGTGTTCCCTCCTGATGCGTGATCCCACCCTCACCATTGCCAGTCTCCTGCGTGCCCCAGCGCTGCGGGAAGCCTGTGCCCTCTGGCTGAAATCCGGTCGCTACGCCGTGGTGCCCTTGGGGGAGAGCAACGATCCGGTGGAGGCCTTGAGCGCTGGCCGCGAGGAGGTGGACGCCGTGCTGCTGGAGCAGGGGGCCTTTTCAGCGGAGATCTATCAAGCCCTCAGAGAACAGAAGCTGCTGTTGCCCGCGGTGGTGATTGGTGAGGTGACCGGCCACATTGAATATCACGATGCTGAGGTCCATCTTCCAGCCGATCAGCTGGAGCAGCTTCCCTACAGCTTGGATGCGGCGGTTTCCCGATTCCTCCGACGCGGCTTGCTGCGCGGAGGTAGCCTGGCGCCGGGGTCTTCCACCAATACGGAAGAGCATTGGAAATTGGCCAACCGCCTCAAGGATCGACTGGGTTATTTGGGGATATATTACAAGCGTGATCCGGAGCGTTTTTTTCGTCATTTGCCAGAGACTGAACGGGATGAACTTTTGCGCTCCTTGACACGCACCTATCGCGATCTACTGGTGAGTTATTTCCGGGATCCAGCCGCTGCCAATCAGGCCTTGGAAAGTTTTGTGAACACAGCGTTCTTTGCCGATCTGCCGATCACCCTGACTGTTGAGATTCACATGAATCTGATTGATGGCTTCTGGAAACAGCTTAAACTGGAAGGACACAAGAATGACTTTCTTCAGGATTATCGATTGGCCTTGCTGGATGTGATGGCCCATCTTTGCGAGATGTATCGACGATCCATTCCCCCTGATCGGCCCATGGCAACCCCGCTTGCTTCACACAATCTTCTCAAGGAGTCCGTTTGAAAATGCCAGCCCGAAAGACCTACATCCTCAAACTTTACGTTGCCGGAAACACGCCCAACTCCATGCGAGCATTAAAAACATTACGTAACATTCTGGAAACCGAATTTCGAGGTGTCTATGCCCTGAAGGTGATCGATGTTTTGAAAAATCCTCAACTCGCGGAGGAGGACAAGATTCTTGCCACCCCAACGCTGGCAAAGATCCTTCCTCCACCGGTCAGGCGGATCATCGGTGATCTCTCCGATCGGGAGCGCGTGCTGATCGGTTTGGATCTTCTCTACGAGGAATTGGTCGATGAGAGCTTCAATCTGGAAGAGGAGCCAAGCGACTCCATCGCCAATCCTTTGAGAGAACCGTCCCATGGTGATCCAGACGGGACTCCCATGGGAACCTCCTGAAACGCCGTGTTGCCTGCTCCGTTTCCCATTGCCCCTTCTTCTCTCCGTCCATGCAGGATCCAAATCATCCCAATACCTCCACCAACACCCTTGCTCAGGTTCAGAAGCTTCCCACGGGGATCGAGGGGTTTGACGACATCTGTCACGGTGGCCTGCCGATCGGTCGTTCGACATTGATCAGCGGCACATCCGGCACGGGTAAAACTGTGTTCTCCCTTAATTTTCTCTATAACGGTATTAGGGATTTTAATGAGTCAGGAATATTCGTCACGTTTGAAGAATCCCCTTTAGACATCTTGAGAAATGCGGCCAGTTTTGGCTGGAATTTGCAGGACATGGTAGAGCAGGACAAACTTTTTCTTCTCGATGCCTCACCAGATCCAGAAGGTCAGGACGTGGCTGGAAGCTTTGATCTTTCAGGCCTGATCGAGCGGATCAATTATGCAATTCGTAAGTACAAAGCCCGGCGGGTTGCCATTGACTCAATCACAGCTGTTTTTCAACAATATGATGCTATTTCTGTCGTTCGACGTGAAATTTTTCGTTTGATTGCCCGTTTGAAGGAAATTGGTGTCACCACCGTGATGACCACCGAGCGGATTGATGAATATGGCCCGATTGCTCGCTATGGGGTGGAAGAATTTGTCTCCGACAATGTGGTCATTCTCAGAAATGTTCTCGAGGGTGAGCGGAGAAGGCGCACGGTCGAAATTCTGAAGCTGCGGGGCACCACCCACATGAAGGGAGAATTTCCTTTCACTATGGGCAGTCACGGTGTCAGCATCTTTCCTCTAGGTGCCATGCGTTTGACGCAGCGCTCTTCAAATATTCGCTTGAGTTCTGGTGTGCCGAGGCTAGATGAGATGTGTGGCGGTGGCTTCTTCAAAGACTCCATTATCTTGGCCACGGGAGCAACAGGTACAGGCAAGACCTTATTGGTCAGTAAGTTTGTGGAGGACGCCTGTCGCAGCAAGGAACGAGCCATCCTGTTTGCCTATGAGGAATCCCGAGCTCAACTCTTGCGCAATGCCACCAGCTGGGGCATTGATTTTGAGCAGATGGAGCAGGATGGTTTATTGAAAATCATCTGTGCCTATCCGGAATCTACGGGCTTGGAAGATCATTTGCAGATTATAAAAACTGAGATCAGTCAATTCAAGCCATCGAGAATGGCAATTGATTCACTCTCTGCCTTGGCCCGTGGAGTTAGCCACAACGCCTTTCGGCAATTTGTGATTGGTGTCACTGGCTATGCAAAGCAAGAAGAAATTGCAGGATTTTTTACAAATACATCGGAAGAATTCATGGGCAGTCATTCCATCACTGATTCGCATATCTCCACAATTACTGATACGATTTTGCTCTTGCAGTACGTTGAGATTCGTGGTGAGATGGCCAGGGCTCTAAATGTGTTTAAGATGCGTGGCTCCTGGCATGACAAGGGCATTCGTGAATTTGTGATCACGAGCAATGGACCAGAAATTAAAGATTCCTTTACCAATTTTGAACGAATCATCAGTGGCGTACCGCACCGCATCAGCACGGATGAACGCAGCGAACTCTCCAGGATTGTGCGTGGCGTGGAAGAAAGTTAAACCGCAAAACAGTTTACAAGGTGGCCATTCCGAGCCGCCCATGGCGCTGGAATGTGAAAAAATTTAAATAGCAAAGCCTGATACATATGAAAGAAAAAGCAAAAGCAGCCATTCCTGTTATCATCAACGCCGATGATTTTGGTTATAGTCAAAAAACGAATACTTGTATTTTTACCGCAGCTCAGAAGAGGTGTATCAGTAGCGCCACGATCATGGCCAATGGCCCGGCTCTCCGTGATGCCTTGGCGTTGCTTCCAGGTCTCCCCCAACTAAGTTTTGGCGTCCATCTCAACCTCACCGAATTTTCACCGGTGCTGCCCACAGCCGAGTTGAAGGCAGCGGGCCTAGTGGATGCTGATGGCACTTTTCTTGGCAATGCTTTTCGCCAGTTGCGACCTTCGCCGCGATTATTGGAGGCCTGTTATCAGGAATTGAAGCAACAACTGCTCAGCTTATATGAAAAGGGTTTAAGACCCAGTCACTTGGATTCTCATCACCATATCCATACGATTCCTTGGCTCCTCCCTGTCATCTGGAAACTGCAACAAAAATATAAAATATACCGCTTGAGAAACACCTTAAATGTATATCAGTTGCCATCTGCTGAGGCTTCTAGATTGAAGTTGCTGGCAGCCAAAAGACTCTGGCAAGTGGCTTCTGTCTTGCTTGGATCCAAGATGACCCAACGTTTCTCCTCTGTGCAAATTTTTCTAGCCAATCCCTATCGCTCTGAGTTTAGTAGGGCTTCCAGCATTGAATTGATGTGTCATCCCGGTCAAGCTGGCTTTGAAGCAGAAACACAGCAACTGCTCCGTGGGGGTGAAACAGTTTTGCCAGAAGGCTTTCGTTTGGTCAATTACCCGGAAATGCTCAGTGCCTGACACGGGAGCGTGAGATGTTGCATTAGCGCAGGCGAGAGACCCGGATCTCCGCCGCGGAGAAGGATGTATTAATATATTCACAATGCAATTGTCCGACGTGAAGCGCACCCGGCTTGCGATCATTGCTGGACACCCAGTGCAATACGTTGCGCCTTGGCTGGCCCAATTGGCCCAGAAAAAAGATATAGAAATTCATGTCTTTTATCTGTGGGATTTTGGTGTTGTTGAGGCAAAAGACCCTGGCTTTGGCATAACTCTAGAATGGGATATTCCATTGCTAGAGGGTTATCCCTATAGCTTTGTACAAAATATATCGGCAGATCCGGGTAATCATCATTTTATGGGCTATGTCAATCCTGGGTTGACCGCGCAAGTGACTGCATGGAAGCCCGATGTCGTTTTTTTGATGAATTATGCATTTTTTTCTTATTTTTTATTGCTCCTTGATCCACGCACCTGGCGACTGCCCATCCTTTTTCGCGGAGATTCTCATGATGTTGGCCGATGTGGAAAATTGCAGGCACAGGCATCAAAATTAATTCGTAGGATTATTTTTTCTCGATTTTCTGCTTTTCTTGTTGTTGGTCAATACAACAAAGATTATATCGTGGCCTCAGGTGTTCCTCGCCGTAAGCTTTTTTCTTCTCCCCATGCCATCGATAATAAACGTTTTCAAGATGCTAAACAGCAAGCACTCTCACAAGCAAAGTTACTGCGTTCTAACCTCCAGATTGATCAAGATCAAATACTCATTGCCTTCGTCGGTAAATTGATTGCCATCAAGCGACCGTTAGACTTGTTGCAGGCTTTTTCCTTGCTCACTCCAGAGATTCGCCGCCATGCGGCTTTGTTGTTTGTCGGAGAAGGCCGGCTAAAAGCTGATCTTCGCTTTGCGAGTCGATCGGCACAGTTGGAGAATGTGCATTTCTTGGATTTCCAGAATCAATTGGCAATGCCTTCTATTTATGCGGCTTCCGATTTGCTGGTGCTCCCTTCGCAAAATGAGACCTGGGGTCTTGTTGTGAATGAAGCCATGAATCTTGCCTGTCCCGCCTTGGTCAGTGACCATGTCGGTTGTGCCCCAGACTTGATCCTCCCGGATCAAACAGGTTGGATCTTCCCGACTGGCAACGTTAAAGCTTTGAGCAGTTACCTCCGGCTAGCCATATCAAATCCGAAAAAGCTAAGGCAAATGGGGCTAAACGCTGCTAATCATATTTCCAAGTATTCTTATGCATCAGCTTCGACGGGATTGTTTGAAGCGCTAAAATATGTGAATGGATATAAACCATCTTGCTAAGCAAGCTCTGGACAGCCGGTCGCCACTGGAAGCTGTCCCTCGCAACAACTGGGAGCTCCGCGCTCTCACGGGTGCCAGGGCTGACCAAACGTCCTGTGGAAGCTGGGGATCAGGGCGCCTGTCCATCGCCAGACCCGTCGTCATTTGTGCCCAGCCAGGACGGTCCGCGTTCTTCAGCTCCATTTGCGGGACCTCAACTTGACCTTGAGGCAGCCCTGTCACGGGCAGGGCTGATTCAAACTTGCCACTCTGCGTTCATGTGCCCAGCAGCTCTGAGGAACTGAGTCCCGAGCTCATAGGGGTCTCAGCGTGGGACCTGAATCACAATCGTGGCCTGGCGCCTCTATCCAACCACTTTAAAGC
>JBKDSV010000155.1:0-4366 GCA_046340795.1 Cyanobacteriota bacterium
GCCCTGCATTCCCAGTCGTGGCGTCAGGAGGCGGCAGAAGTGGCCCTGGTTCTCGCGAGTGGAACTGCCACCACCTCTGCAGAGCACTGCACCCACGGCGCTCCCATGATGGTCTCGCCTGAGATGTGTCCGTCAGTCAGCGCTGTTCCTCCAGGGCTCGAGCCGTTCTGCGGCGGCGGCATGCCAAAAGCTGCTGAGCCATGGATTTGCCGGCGTGGATGTCATGAAGCCAGGAAATCGGATCATGGGGGAACCGCTGATCGAATTCAGCGGGCTGGGGTGAGAAGAGGCAGGTTGAAGTTATCCTGTGAATTGGGAGCAATACCGCCAGATTCCAGGAGGAGCATGGCCACGGCATTCAACGGTTGAGCCATGGGAGTTGTGAAGGGCAAGTCAGGCCCATCCGGTTCAACGGCTGTGGTGGATTCTGAAATGCCTGTCAGACCATCGACATCGAAAGCGGTAGAGGGAGACTCCTGCGATGTGCTGGTCGGAAGAGGATCAACTCCTGATATCGTCTCCATCTCGCCAGGGGATGAGACAGCAACAGGATCCTCCAGAATTCTCAAGGGCTCGCTTTGCGGCGTAGACGTGGACACCTCGACGCTGACAGCTACGGGCTGAATGACATCAGCGGGCAAGCCTTCAGGGGACAAGGGCTCATCCATCATCACGGGGAGAACGACAAGCGGGGCTGGGGCGAGGCATTCCATGGAGAAATAGATCGGTTGACCCTGATCAACCATGGCTTCCACTGAATCAACCGAAGAGTTCGTCTCCAGTAAAGCATCTATTTCCGGTAAAGAGTCTAGAGAACTAGCTGCCGAGGACTCTAAAGGAGCTGCTGCCTGCTCGGAGGTAACAAACGTTCGGTACCAAGGCATGATTTCACCATAAGAATCTACTCCACGGCCCCACAGTTGCGTGCCATCAGTTTCTGTTGTGTCAGAGGTTTGATCGTCTGTTTGCTTGTTCAAACTCTCCGGATCATCAACAGTTTCAACTTCGTCAGAGAAACCACTGTTGCTACTGGTGAGCAAGGGATCAAGATCGATAACAGATGTTGTCCCTGAATCTTCTTGCAAAGGTTGTTTAAAAATAGCGACCCGGGGGATTACGCTCGATCCCTCGTCAGCAACGGAAGTGTCCATGGGGAAACCGGCAGAATCTAAAGGAACCACGCCTGAATCCAGGAAGGAGGAAGCGGTTTGAGCTTCGGATAAATCGTCTGAAGTTTGACTCACTTCTGCCGTTGTTTCCACGAGTCCTGATTCGCTGGTGGCTGCTTGGTCGATCCAAGAGGAAGCAAGCTCAACAGCATTGCTGGAGAGCGTAGAGAACTCAGGCAAAACACTTTGGTCGTAACAGGCAATAACGATTGGCTTGACGCCAAAATCGCAAGTGGAAGCATAAGCATCATCAACATACGAATTTTGCTCTGCGTATTGTTCGGGCTGCACATCATCAAAGGCATACGCATCGATGAACCCCGTCTCGCCACTATCGGCAAAATCAATCGCTGCAGGAGCGTTGAGCGGGAAGAGGTCCCCTTGATCCAGCCAGGATTGGCCATCGCTCATCCAAATTGGATCATCAATGATCACCCCACTGTCAGCACTGAATGGAGTGACCTGTTGAGGATCGGCCTCGAAAATCACTGCGCTTTCCTCAGAGAAGGCGGTGCTATCTTCTTGAGAAGTAAAAGCTTCTTCCTGCTCAGGGAAAGATTGTTCAAAGGCGAAGACTGGATCTATCTCACTGGTGAGATCCAGGTTGATGGAGGTGGTTGTGTCATCCCAGCTTTGCGCACCCGTCTCCAATCCAGTCGTGATTGGATCTGAGACGAAAGGATCAGTAAATCCAGATTCTGTAACTGGGATGGCCTCTGCCAAGAAGCCACTTTCCGACTCCAAAGACGCGTCTGAAGTTGCCTCAAAAGATATAGTCATGGCTTCTACCACTGAAAAGCTAGCAAGATTCACCACGCAGGCATAAGCTGTATTGACAGAATCGTAGTAGCTATAATCGGTAAAAACATCAGAACCGCTTGGCTCATCGTTGGACAGGATTTCACCCGTCATCGCGACCACGGGTTCGCTCGGGGGCCCCTCGGGGAGCAAGGTCTGGGTCTCGGCTGGGGCAGGCTCTGATGGAAGCCAGGACTTGTCTTGCAGGCCGCTGAGATCAGCTCCGGCATCGACAGCGCCCTCGCTCTCGTCGGTCCACTCGTTCAGCCAGGGGGCGAAATCTTCTACGGGTGTCTCGCCATCGCCATCCCAACCGTAAGCATCGGGGTTGAAGACGGCTCCCCCCTCCTCGCCGATGGCACGGGTGGTTAGGGTGGCAAGCTCGGCGGTCTCGGGGGCAGGCTCCCAGGGGGAGAGCCAACACCCCGTCAGAATGTCACCCGCTTCCTCCCCAACAGCCAGCGTTGTGGCCAGCAGCGAATCCTGAGGCTCCACCCACACATCGCCCAAGCCCGACTCAACGGCGGACGTCGATGAGGTGTTGCCAGAGATCAAGGGATCCAAGCCACCGAAGGACTCCCCAGAGGCAGGCTCGGCGTTTTGGGAAGCGACGGAATCATCCATGACTTCCCAGGTGACCACTGCTTCTTCCACCGGTGGCAGATCCCCTGCAGGAAGCGAAGACGAATATGCGCTGGATTCGTCAATCAAAAATGAAGCAGGTAAAACATAATTGACAAACGGATTCTGGATGTCACCGCTTTGAATCGTTGCAGTAGGATCTTGCGGAATGAACATGTCAGAGCGCGCTGGAGGAGAATTTAGCGGTTGCTATGGTTGAACCCAGGTCTCAACCTTACAGCAAAGCCCACGTGTCGGCAGTCAACGTCGGGATTTTGGGTTTTGCTCGCGACCCCCAAGTACGGGCCGTCAGTCTGGAGTTGGAGCGGCGCGGGGCCACTCCTCTGTTGTTGCCGGCTGATGCCCTGAACGCCCAGCAACCGGTCTCCAGCTGGGATGGACTGACGAGCTTCGCCGGGGTACCCCTCGCAGAGTGCAAAGCCATTTACGTCCGTTCGGCCCCCTCCCCCCATCCCCCCGTGATCCGAAGGGACGAGCAGCTGGTGCTGCACGCCGATTGGTTTCCTCGGTACATGCAGGCGCGAGAGCGATCGGGGTTCCTCCTGTCGCTGCTGTTGAGCCTAGAGCACGCAGGGGTGCGATTGGTCAATCCCCTCCAGGCCGGAGCAGCCCTGCGGCACAAGCCCTTCCAGCTGGATGTGTTGCGCCGCCTGGGTGCCCGGCTGCCGCGCACCTTGATCAGCAACGATCCGGCCCAAATTCGTGACTTTCATGCCGCGGAGCGGGACCGCCAGGGGGAGGTGATTTTCAAACCCCTCTTGGGTGGGGCCATCACCCGGCTGCTTGATGAGGATGTTTTGGCCAAGCTCGACCATGTGCGTGCCGCACCGGTGATTTTTCAGCAGCGCATTGTCGGCGATGACATTCGGGTGGTGCTGGTGGGCAATGAAGTGGTTTCCGCCGCCGCCATCCGCACCCCCCATCCCCATCTCGATTTTCGCGATGATCCCTGTTACAGCCGTGGCCAGGCCCGCTATGAGCCTGTCAGCCTGCCCCTAGAGATTGTGGAGCTTTGCCGACAGGCTGCCCGGGCCTGCGACCTTTGCTTCACTGGCATTGACATCAAACGCACGGCACAAGAAGAGTGGGTGTTTCTGGAGTTGAACAGCAGTCCGATCTATCTTGATGTGGAGCGCAAGTTAGGGGATCCGATTAGTGCCGCCCTGGCTGAATTATTGCTAGCTTCCGCACAGGATTGAAGCAATGCTCAGACTGCCATGGCGATGCATGGGCCCAGGTGCAGGTTGCCTTCACTGCAGCAACAACTGCGCAGAAGGCAGTGGTCAGAAGCAGGGAAGGCTGTTGTTGGTTACCACAGCCAGGCTGGCAGCTCTCGTCAGGCCCGAATCAAGACCAGCCGATCAGCCAGCACACGGACCAGTGATGATGTCCAAACCGGTACCGCCTGGCCGGTTGGCTTTGATGGCGAGGAGCGAGTGGCTCGGCGGGAAGCGCAAGCCCGCGCTTCCTTTTGCCCTTGAAGCAAGGACTCTTCTCGGAATGGACATGCGGCCGAAGCTCGTTGGAACCGAGGGCCCGGAGCATGGCGCCATGCCTTGACCCTGATCAATGCTTGAGATCTTTAGGGAGGCTCTGGAACACCCCTCAGCGCAGGACTGCCCAAAAGTGAGCTCAGGCCGTGTTCTGCCGTAGCGCAACGCCTCCAAGCGCCAGCATCCCCTTGATGTCGTAGGCCAACGCTCGGACCCCTTGGCGGCTGGATCGGTAGCCGCCTCGGCGCAGCAGGTTCATCGCGA
>JBKDSV010000156.1:0-14899 GCA_046340795.1 Cyanobacteriota bacterium
GGGCTGTCTCAAGCTCAAGTTGAGGTCCCGTAAATGGAGCTGAGGAACGCGGACCGTCCTGGCTGGGCACAAATGACGACGGGTCTGCCGATGGACAGGCGCCCTGATCCTCAGCTTCCACACAGGGCTGCCTCAAGGTCAAGTTGAGATCCCACAAGTGGAACTGAAGAACGCGGACCGTCCTGGCTGGGCACAAATGACGACGGGTCTGTCGATGAACAGGCGCCCTGATCCCCAGCTTCCACAGGACTTTTGGTCAGTCCTGAGGGCAGCTCGAAAAATTCCGCATCTCCCTCAACTCCCGGAGTAAAATCCCTGACTGTCGCGAACCTTGCTGGCCAGTAGCGGCAGGCGAAACATGATTTTTCAAGGTGTCCCTAAATTTAAAAAATTTAGTTTTAAGAATTTTAGTTTGGTAGGTAAAATTAAAGATAAATCCCTGACCTGACCCCGTGGCTTAAAAGCATGGGGGAGTTGAAACGAAAGGTGTGTTATGATTTTTTGAAGTTTGACGAACTTAAACGTGGGCTTAAAAGCCGGACATTTAGATAATACCATTAAAATTCTTGGTTATTGTGAGAAAAGCCAAGAAATAATTAAGCATCATCTGCAGATAGAGTCGTTGCATTCACTACTAAACATGAATGGCGAGTTCACTCTTATTTATACGCAGGCCGAAAAAGTAATTATCATAACCTCCCTGATTGGGGCGATGCAATATTTTTACTATTATGATGGCACTACTTTTGCCCATGGAGAAACGATACTTGACATCGTGAACAAGCTAGATCTGCAATGGGAATGGGATTGGGAGTCTCTTGGAGATTTATGCGAGCAAGAAAATTTAACTCAGAATAATACAATGCATAGCCAGATAAAAAAGGTGCCGGCAGGAAGCATATTGACATTTAAAGACAAACTAAAAATTCGCACAACAAACATACTTGACCAGATAAAAATTGCCGATAGCAACCCTATTGACGCCATATCTCTTTTCAATCAAGAAACTTATAAATGGGCAGGAAATAATCCCATACTTTCTCTTTCAGGTGGATTTGATTCGAGGGTAATACTAAGCTCGATGCTCAAACAGGGTATTTATCCTACAGTTATAACCGTAGGCAAGGAAGATGATTCCGACATGAAAGTTGCTCAAATGATTGTAGATAAATTTATGCTAGACCATATCAAAGTCAAGCTTTCTCTTGATGACTTAATTAACAATGCAGAACACATTGCTACGATTACAAATGGGTCCAAACCCTCTTGCCATTGGCATACGTATTTATATCCTAAAAAAGCAGAAATTACTAAGAGTCAGAGCTTTTTTGTCGGTACTTTAGGTGAATTTGCCAGAAGTTATTATTTTGACAAAGGATTTTTATCGCTATTAAATGAATCTTTCCCAAAGTTGGCTCAAGAAAAATTCTGGGTATTAAAGCTTTCGCGACATCGAACTTTCCTGGAAAATGAGCGCCAGTACTTATGCGAAGAGTTGGGCAAAGAAGTAAGCCGTGAAGGTGTTAAGAAAAGAGCGATTAGAAATGCATTCTTATCAAAAGGAGAGTTTCTTTCTGGAGGTAGTAGATATTATCTGGAGCAGAGAATACCTCATTTTTATGCCAACGGCATAAGCATGTATAATGATACAAGTTCATGGAGATCTCCTTTTCATAATATTAAATGGTTAGAAACAATATGGAATTTATCGGATCAGTGGAAACTAGGTTCGAATTGGCATCGACTTACTATTAAGAGAAATTATCCTGAGCTGCTCAGTTTTCCAGAAGAAAAAGGATTGAGTAAAAATCGAATGCTAAGCAAAGCACCTCCACTATATTGGCTGCCCACAATGCAACGATTAAAGTATAAGAGTTATGATATGAGTGCAGAGTGGTATGCTGATAATCGGATAAAAGAAATCATCTTAGACAACAGTTCATTTTTGGATGAGTTGATTGAACGACGACTTTGTGAAGCTATCTTAAAACAACATCTTTCTTCCAGAAGTCGTACCCGTGCGATATCATTTTTATTGACTATTCTATATTTTAAACTCGCTCTCTCAAGAAAAGGGAAATAATATGTCCTTGTATTTATATGGCTGGCCAGCTCTTTTTGATACAAATGCTGATATCTTTTATCCCAACTCCAATAGCGAAGTTAAGTTCTCTATCGTCATTCCAACCTTAAATCAAGCCGAAACTCTCGAGCACACCCTTTTATCAATTATCTATCAGGATTATAAAAACTTTGAGATAATTGTAATTGACGGAGGAAGCAAAGACGATACATTTAAAATTGTTGATAAGTACAGTAGTTGGATCAGTTATTTTGCCACTGGAATAGATAGTGGACAGTCAGATGCAATCAATAAAGGCTTCAGTGTTGCCACAGGTAATATCTATGCATGGATCAATTCAGATGATTTTTATTTACCCCATGCATTCTCTAGAGTTTCCACAGTTTTTACTAGTAATTGTGATGTTGATATCCTCGTAGGTTCTGGAGATGTTATTACAAAGGATTGTAAGTTTTTAAAACATATTGATGCTATGCAGATGGAATATCATAATCTGATCCGATGGATACAAGGTGAATGGCTTATGCAACAATCATGCTTTTGGACAGACACAATCTGGAAGAAAAGTGGTGGTGTAGATAAAAGCTTAAGCCTATTGATGGATATCGATCTTTGGTTTCGCTTTGCAAAGTTAGGAAAAAGTATAGTGCTTAATGAACCACTAGCCGCTATGCGCTATTATCCAGAAATCAAAACAGTATCACTAAAAGACAAAGTAAGTGAAGAAATGGCTTATGTATTTGCAAAAAATGGTGACTTTGATGAAGTGAGAAAGATTGTAAGATCTCTCGTCGACCAGAATAAGCATCTACTTCAAGAGAGCGACAGGTATCATGGCATGATGCTGAGACGCATTCTCAAAAAAATTGGAATAAAAATTTAGATCGCATGAACACTTTTATGCTTAAAATAACTTCTTCTTGCCAAAGATTGTTAGGTATTCGTTCTAAAAGAGCGGCACATTTCTTGTTGATTCCAGAGCTTTTATATTCACCACCTAATAATGCAATTATCAATGCTTATCTGGCTTGTGGATATATCGTGGATATCTATTCGCCTGGAAGCATTCCTAATGCCACAACATATGGGGAAAATGTATATACATCTACGGCAAGCTATTCATGGACTTGGATTATTAAAAATGTCTTGAATCTAAGGTGGCTAAAATATCAATGTATATCATGCACAAGCGAAGATCCATTGGCCATTGTCGCAATTATCAGCTTTCTATATAGGAAAAAGAGTTTTTCATTGGTTGATGAAATAAAAGCCGGAAGTTATCGTGGTGATCGTTCTATTTATTGGAAGAATATTTGTAAATGGGGTATTAGACGCTCTAATTTCAAGATTGTAAATGATAAACATCGCATACAACTGCTGAAGGATTACGCAGGTCTTAAAAAAGATAATAAAGTTATTATTTATCCAGGTTGCTATCTAGAAAAACCTATACTTGAGCAAGACGAAGAAATGATCAAGAAGACTTGGGGATTTCCAAGAGATGCCTTTGTAATTGGATCATCTGGTGGCTTTAACCTCACAGCAGGAGCAGATTGGCTTCTAAATTCTGTCAAAGAAATAAAGGATCTTTATGCTGTTATACAACCACTTGGTGTCACTCCATTATCAATTTTCTTGATGGAGAGTCTTGAATATAAGAATCGACTATTTATTCAAAAAAGTCGTCTGGGCTGGTATGAAGCTTGGAAAAATTCAATCGGATTTGATATTGGTTTGAGTATTTATAGTAATCCTGCCCCTCAATTTCAGGCCATGGGAATTAGCTCCAATCGATTATGTATGTTTATTGCTATGGGGGTTCCAGTTATTGCCTCAAGTCAAGAAAGTTTTAGCTTCTTAGAAAAGTATGATTGTGGTATACTCGTCAATAACTTTAATGAGTTTAAATTGGCAATTCATGAAATCAGAAGGAGGCATCAAATCATGAAAAATAATTGCATGATGTGTTACAATGACTACATTAAACCTCATGAACATTATCAAGTGCTCTTAAAGTCTATGCATTCACTTTTTAGCAAATAAGATGGCAGCAAAAGAAAATATTAACTACAAGATGTTCAATCTTTTTTATGCCGCCAAGGGCAAAGTCCTTCGATCCGCTCCTGATCTGCTCGTACCGAAAAGAGTAAATTTAAATAGTAGCTTGCAAATAGCAATAACTACATATATTGATAGATATGACAAGTTTTTTAAGCCCCTCTATATCACACTCAAAAGACTTTTCCCAGAAGTTCAGATTAATATAGCTGTAAATGGGTTTCATGAACGAGAAGTTCAAACACAGTATCTTTCACGGATTCAAAGCGAACTTTGCACGGATAAAATAAATCAGAATAGGTTTATTCTACATGACAATCCTGTGGGCTTAACTCGACTGTGGAATGAACTACTTAGCCAAGGAGATTGTAAGACAACTCTTATATTGAATGATGATCTAAAAGTTTATCCTTGGTTTCGTTGTTGGATCGAAAAAAAATTATGGCATTCCAACATTACACTGATTAACGGTACATGGTCTCATTTTTTCTTTTCTAAGGACATCTTACCCATCGTAGGTTGGTTTGATGAAGATTTTCGTGGGATTGGTTTTGAGGATATGGACTACACCGCACGCTGTGCATGTGAAGGAATCACAATAAATAATATCAGATGTCAATACATTACACATCTTGATCATCAGCCATCACGAACATCATTTGACGATCAATCCTCAACATTATGGGGACCTAAATATTCAACAATCAATCATGATAGCTTTTTTCGAAAATGGAAACTCTGCGGACACGATTCAGGAATTTATATTAAACAACTAAAATCATTTGTCATGCCAAACTATATAACTGAGCCCAAATTGAATGAGATTAAGCTGACATTTAAAAATGGCATCTGCTATCCAGACAGAGACTAATCGCCATGCCGATGAAAATTTTACTCATTGCACCATCCGCCTATTTATTGGGTGGGGTTCAAGACTGGCTCTACCTGCTAACGATCGGTATGCGAGATAAAGGACATACAATCATAGTGGCGATACCAAACGATAATTTTCATAATGGAGTTTTATACAATCAATATTACAAGCATATTGATGCTATTTATTTTAATAACAAGACCGGTACATCTGAAGGGCGAATTAATGCCTTGTCAAAGTTGTTGCTATCTCATCCAGTGGATCTGATCGTAGGTGTAAATATTGCAGATATCTACACAGCCTACGAAAGAGTCTATCATAAACTTCAAAAAACAAAGATTGTAATGACACTACATGCTATCGAGGGTGATTATCTTGGAGATATTGGTCAGTATTGCCAGCTGTTGGATGGTGTAATTACTACGAATAAACTGACCCAAAAGATCGTGACAGAACTAAAGTTATTAGAGAAAGATCATATTTACTATGCTCCTTACGGCGTCAGGGCAAACACTAACTTGATCATGCGCGATCAGAAGCAAGAGTTAAGCATTGCTTGGGTTGGTCGCTTTGATAATCATCAAAAGAGAATTTTAGATCTTGTCAATATACTCATTAATCTTGATCAAAAAGATATCGCCTATCGAGTGTCATTGGCTGGTGATGGTCCTTATAAAGATAAGATAGAATTAGAACTTGGGCCTTGGATCAAAAAAAATCGTGTAAAAATGATGGGAACTTTAAAAAAAAGTGAATTACAGTTGTTTTATGAAGATAACAATATTCTATTGATTACCTCAGAGTGGGAGACAGGCCCAATTGTGGCTTGGGAAGCAATGATCTCTGGTTTGGTTGTTGTCAGTTCAGAATATGTGGGATACCTTTCGGAAGGCGCGCTGATCCATGAAGCAACTGCTTTGCTTTATCCGACAGGTTCTGCTAATGCTGCAGCGCACCAACTCTCAAGGCTTGCCGATACTGATCTTCGCATGAAATTATCGATGCGTGGTCAACAAATGGCCAGATCTAGATATTCGCTTGAGTCTTCACTCAACAGCTGGGAGAAAGTATTTACAACAATACTCGGTTATGAGAACAGAAAACAAAAAACTATTCTAAAATATAAGTCAATCGCGGTATCAGGACGACTTGACACATTGCTTGGGACACGAATAGGTGAGTTTGTCAGACGCTGTTTGGCTAGAAAAGGATACTGTCGAGATCCAGGTAGTGAATGGCCTCACTCGCACTACGCTCATACAAATTCAAAAGCACTTCTTAACTATGCAAAGTCACTTGAAGAAAATGCGTGAACTAACTGGTGTAATTATTAAGGATTGGTTCAAGTATCAAATAAGCTTTATAGATGGTGAGCATAAATACTTGCAACTACGAAATAGAGTTGAACGGATTGCTCCTGGCCCAGATAATTTAGGCTATGTTTGTTTATGGCCAAATACCTCTAGATTACACGCACCTTTATGCATACCAAGCTTGGGAAAACAGTTATTAAAAATATGCATTAATAAATCATCTTTTCAGATGAGAGATCACAGAGAGAAGGATTTAGCTGTTCAAATTTCTGTCATAATTGGACATCGTGGGATGGATAGGCTGCCACTGTTATTAACAACGCTGCGCTCAATTGCAGCTCAGATTGATGTTGGTCTTGAGTGTATCGTTATTGAGCAAGATAATAAACCAATGATAAAAGAACATCTTCCTGGCTGGGTAAGATATATTTTTCTTAAAACAGCTAGCGAGGCAGAAATCTATAATCGATCAGCGGCTTTTAATCTTGGGGCAAGATATGCACAAGCTAGGCTGCTTCTCCTGCATGATAATGATATGCTGGTGCCAAGTTCATACTGTAAGAATATTCTTTCACTCGCTAATAAAGGATATGAAGCAATTAATACCAAGAGATATGTATTTTATTTGACACGCTCACATTCTCAACAGACTATCCATTCATCTAAATGCATTGCGAGTGAGAATCCAGAGTATATTATACAAAATTTAGAAGCTGGAGGAAGTATGGGGATTAGTCGAGAAGCTTACTTTGCAATTGGAGGAATGGATGAGGAATTTATTGGCTGGGGTGGAGAAGATATCGAATTCTGGAAAAGATGTTCTCTTTTAAAAAGATGGTTATGGGGGTATGAACCAATTATTCATCTTTGGCATCACAGTCAGCCTCTTAAAGAGCGCAATGACAATCCAAATATAGCCAGAGTCCAGCTTCTAAAAACACTTAATATCAGGGAAAGGATTAATTTATTAAAAACCAAGAATTGGCAGGATACTACCTATGCTTAATAACAAAGTATCGGTTGTCATACCTGTATTTAATCGAGCAAAGTACTTGAGAGAAGCCGTTATGAGTGTTTTATTACAAACACATGCGGACATAGAGATCATCATTGTTGATGATGGCTCTACGGACAATACGGGGATTGTTGCGAGGGAGTTGGCGATCAAATGGCCTCAAACAGTCAGTTTGTTTTGGCAGAGTAATTCCGGACCAGGTCCAGCCCGAGAATTAGGAACAATGAAGTCTAAAGGCGAGTTTATCCAGTATTTGGATAGCGATGATATCTTATTGCCAGACAAATTTCAGTGTCAAATAAATGCTCTTGAAGAGAATCATCAAAGTGAAATTTGTTATGGAATTAGCTACGAAGAAGATCATTCTTTTAATCCTCCCCTGCTCAGTGGATCAATTCGTGCAACAGGGAATGAGATTTTCTATCTATTTCCCAAGCTCCTCAATGAACGCTGGTGGACAACCAGTTGCCCACTGTACAAAAAAAGTTTAATAAATAGATTAGGGCCATGGAAAAATTTACTAAATGAAGAAGATTGGGAATTTGATGCTCGCGCTGCTAGCTCAAATACTCTGCTCGTATGGGTAGCAACAGGAGTTTCCATAAAACGCATAAATTTAGACAGAGATCATTTGAGCTACGGAGGTTGTATTGATCGAGAAAAACTTTCGCACAGAGTGATTGCAAAACAACTTTTATTTCAATACGCTAAAAGCAATCAGATTAAAGAATCTCAAGTTGAAATGAAAGTATTTTGCAGAGAATGTTTTCTTTTGTCAAGACAATGTGCTATAATTGGCCTCGAAAAACAATCGAAAATAATGTTCAATCTTTCCAGAGAAGCTGCAACTAAGTATAGAAGATATGGCATTGATTATCTTGTCTATAGAATATTTACGTCACTAATAGGCTGGAACCGTACAGGGCGTTTAGCGTCAAAGTTAAGGAACATGCTATGCTAGTCAGGATCACACTAGATAAATGTATTTACCCTTAATCAGCGTTGTTATGAGTGTAAAAAATAGCGGCATAAAAGCAATAAAAACGATACAATCTATACTTAATCAGCAGAAAATAGATTTAGAGTTTATTATTGTTGATGATGGTTCGAGTGATGATACGCGAGTCAAATTGTCGGAAATTGCAGCTACGGATAATCGAATTAAATTGTTGTTTAGGCAAGCCAGAGGCCTTACACTTTCATTGATTGAAGCATGTGAATATGCCAAAGGTGAGTTTATAGCAAGACAAGATGTATGTGACTATTCAATGCCTGAAAGGCTCTTCTGCCAAGCGTCTTCTTTAGCTGCACAAGCATCTGCAAGTATATGTTCAAGTTATGTCCGATTTATTACGGAAGAGAGAGTAACTGTATGGATACAATGCTCTTCAGCTTCTGATATAAAGCAAAACTTTACTGGAATTATTCATGGATCTACAATGTTTAGACGAAATGACTATATAAAAGTTGGTGGCTATCGGCAGCAATTTTATTATGCCCAAGATGTTGATCTATGGAGTCGATTAATTGAGATTGGCGAACATATTGTCATTCCTGAAATACTGTATGAAAACTGTCTATTTCCGGATTCAATTAGTGGCTCACGGAAAAAAGAACAAACAAAACTTCATAAATTTATCGTCGGTGCGACAAAAGCACGCAGGGCAGGAAAAGAAGAGACTTTATGGCTAAAAAGAGCTTCAAGCTTTTCAAATAAATGTCGATTAAATGCAATGAATAAACTCAATAATGGTAACGGCGCTTATTTTATCGGAGCCTGCCTAACAAAAAATAATCCATTATTAGCCAAAAAATATCTGGATCTGGCTATAAATCACAATCCTTTTGATCTTCGAGCTCGATTAAAAGTTTTAGGATTAAAATGAAGATTGCAATTGCCATTCCAACACTTGGGCGAGATGATGTCTTGATCAATACAATTGATAGTCTGTTACAATTGGATCAAGGAGCTGATGAGCTAATTATAGTTGATCAAAGCGATGTCCATGACAAAAAAACGAACTCTTTATTAAAAGATTGGCATCTTAATAACAGAATTAACTGGATTCGTATTCAATATAAATCTGTTACCCATGCAATGAATGTGGCATTAAGAAAATCAATCTCTGAGAGAATCTTGTTTTTAGATGATGATATTATTCCTGATAAGGATCTAATCTCTGCTCATCTTGCGTGTGCAGATAATCATCAATCGGCAATTATTGCAGGAAGAGTTCTTCAGCCCTGGCATAAGGGGAAAGAAGATAAGGGAGAAGATCCTTTTTTATTCAATAGTTTAATACCAAGATCCACGAATAGTTTTATGGGTGGAAATGTATCAATTCCACGAATCAAGGCAATTGAAATTGGTGGTTTTGACACTAACTTTGTAAGAGTTGCCTATCATTTTGAGGCTGAATTTGCTTATCGATGGATTAGTAAGGGAAATCATATATTTTATGAGCCCAAAGCCTTGATTCATCACTTAAAGACAGAGAGAGGTGGTACAAGAAGTTACGGACACCACCTGACCACAGTTAAGCCTGACCATACAGTTGGACGTCACTATTACTATTTTTGTAGATACTCACTTAAAGGTGGCTTGCTTAAAGCTTTTCGTGATTTAGGAAAATCTATATTAACCAAACATCATCTGAAATATCCTTTATGGATACCTTTTACCTTAATTTCTGAATTAACTGGAATTATTTGGGCATTGCTTCTTTTTAATTCTGGAAGAGGTACAATTACTGACCGTGATATTAGACTTTTGATTGTCTCAAGTCACCCAATACAATACTACTCACCTGTTTTCTGTAAACTTAATGACTCAAAAAATTTTAAAACAAGTGTCTTGTATCTGACATTGCCAGATTCAAGATCACAGTCTCTGGGATTTGAACAAGACTTCACCTGGGACATTCCCTTACTGCAAGGATACGACTATAGTATCGCTACAAGTTTTACAGGTAAAGGGCTAATTGCTGGATTTATGGGAGTTAAAATCAAAAGACCATGGAGGGAAATAAAACAATTAAAATCACTAGAAAAACCAGATGCAGTCTTGTTTACCGGATGGCATTTTTGGGGAATGGTTCAGTTATTTTTTGCGCTAAAAATAAGCAATATTCCAATTATTTTGAGAATGGATTCCAATTCACTACGCCGGCGTACTTTTTTTCTGCGCTGGATTTATACTGTCTTTTTTTCATGGATCGACATCTGCCTTACAGTAGGTAAACACAATCAGAAGTTTTGCATCGATTTTGGAATGGATAGTGCTCGTATGATTAGATCTCCCCATGTAGTAGATAATGAGTTCTTTTATAAAAAAGCCGAAGAAATTAAGTGTAATTACGATCTTGTCAGGAGTAATTGGCGGGTACCTGCAGAAGCATTTTGTTTTATTTATGCTGGAAAACTACAGCATAAGAAAAGACCATTAGATTTATTAAAGGCTTTTAATCAGGCTTGTCAGTTAACAACAAAAAAACTGCATTTGTTAATCGTTGGAACTGGTCCTCTTATAAATCAATGCAAAGATTATTGCTTGACACATCAACTACCAGTATCTTTCGTAGGATTTTTAAATCAGACTGCCATGCCTGAAGCATATGCTATCTCTGATTGCATTGTTTTGCCCTCAGATGAGGGTGAAACATGGGGACTTGTGATCAACGAAGCAATGGCTTGTGGACTGCCTGCAATTGTTTCTAATAATGTCGGTTGTGCCCCAGACCTCGTTATAGATGGTTCTACAGGTTTTAGATATGATTGTGGTGATTTAATCAGGCTTGCACAGCAGCTTGTTTATTTATCTGAAAATAGAGAATTAGCTAAAGAGATGGGAAGAAATGCTCAGCTGCTGATATTAAGGGAGTATACTCTCGATCGGGTAACCAAGAGTATTGAGTTGGCAATGTCTCGTATTCATGGATAAGCTCTATAAAAGATGAAAGTCCTTCACATCATACCCTCTATAAGCCGGAAAAGAGGCGGTCCAAGTACAGCAATTATGCAGATGGTGAGATCCCTAAGGCATGAGGACATAGACGCTTCAATATTAACCACAAATGATAATAAACTCTACAGGGAAGACAATTATCCCTTGGGTCAATGGTTTTGTATAGATGAAGTTCCAATTCTAATGTTTCCAGCACTTAACTCGAAATCAAGATTCTTAAGAGAGTATCTAATTTCCCCCAAACTCTCCTGCTGGCTTATTGATAATATTGATAACTATGATGTTCTTCATATTCATTCAGTTTTTTCTTATGCTTCTACCACTTCTATGCTGCTCGCTCGCTTAAAAAGAAAGCCTTATATAGTGAGAACTATTGGCCAGTTAAGTTCGTGGAGCTTAAGACAAAGTCGATGGAGAAAATCACTCATGCTCTTTTTAGTTGAGCGAGGTAATCTTATCAATTCACTTGCAATTCATGTGACAAGTAAATCAGAAATGGACGATTTAAGCTTCGTTTATAAACATAATAATGTGTTGTGCCTTGAATTGGGAGTAGATCTTTCAACGGCCGATCCGTGTTTAATCCAGGTAGATAACAAGAAAACACGTTTTATCTTTTTATCAAGAATTCATCCAAAAAAGAAATTAGATTTCTTATTAGAAGCTTTTTATCACTTGAAGAATACATATCAGCATAAAAATTGGCATCTTATTATTGCCGGTGACGGTGATAACAAATATGTGGAAGCTCTAAAAGACCTGGCAAAATCATATGGTATCAATGATTATATTGATTGGGTAGGTCACATTGATGGGGAAGAAAAATTACGACTATTAAGAAATAGTGATTGGTATGTGCTACCATCAATGTCTGAGAATTTTGGTCTATCTGTTGTTGAAGCATTGGCCCAGGGAGTTCCTGTTATTATCAGCAAAGAAGTTGGAATCTCAGATATTATAAATCAGAACGGGGCAGGATTAATATGCGGAAAGGATATAAGTCTTGTAGATGCATTAAATATTGCTCTCAAAGGAGCACCGCCGGAAATGAAAGACGCGGCTTTAAAACTTGCCAGGGAAAAATTCTCTTGGAAAAGCATTGCTGAAAAATTAGCATTATTTTATCAAAAACAATTGAAAACAAAAAGTATTTTATGATCTTTCTTTTTATTTTACTTGGATTTGCTTTTATCCTTGTTACCAGTGAATACAGCTGGAAAGGAGCTGTTATGTTTACAATTTTAGCAGGTTTCTTTCAGGATCCAATAAGAAAAGGATCTGGAATTGATTCATCTTACTTTGCAGCGATTTCACTGATATTTTTTATACTTACATTTTTTGTGATGAGATCAAAGTTTAAAAACTGGGATCTTGAACTGATCTGTTGGCCAAATCCAATCATCATTTCGCTACTTCCAGCATTCTTCTATCTTATAATTCTACAGGGTTTAAATTCATTCGCTCGATTTGGTGATATCCGCTTAACAAGCGTGGGCATACTATTCTATCTAGTCCCTTTAATTTCAATATGGATGGGATACCGTGTGGCTTGTGACCTGAGATTCTTAAAGCAGATGTTAATCTTTTATGTAATCTTATGTAGTATCACGGCTTGTAGTATTCTTTTTAGTCTCTGGGGAGTTGAAAGTAATCTTCTCCAGGAAGTTGGTACTGGCATAGAAATCACCGGTACTGGCCGGGGATTTTCAGGCCTTTGGAGAACAAGTGAGATTGCTGGTTGGCATCTTGCTGCAGGAAGTTCTTTCGCATTCATACTCGGGATGACTGAGACAAAAGTTTTAAAACAAACCCTTTATTTCCTTGCGAGCTGCGCGCTTGCATTCCTGACAATAACAACAGGACGCCGTAAAGCCTTGGGTCTTACAATAATATTTGTAGCTCTATATCTACTTTATTATGCTCTGTCAGTAAAAGGCAATCGATTTAGCAAATCACTGGGAAGTCTTGCCTGTGTTTTCGCGATTTCTTTGAGCTCATACGGACTTGTATTTAGTTCAGACATTCAAGAAACTCTAGAGCCATTTTTTAATAGATCTACAACGTTAACAGTTGAAGAGTCTCAAGATCGTTTACGCGTCCAAGGTATTGGCGCAATCAAGCGAGGCTTAGAAGTTGCCGGTCCATTGGGTTATGGTGTTGGAGTTGGAAGCAACACCGGTACGACTGATATTGGAGTAGACAGAGGAAGTATCCAGAGTCTCGGATATGTATCTGAAGGTGGAGGAGGACGACTGATCTTGGAATTAGGTGGTCTAGGAATAGCTTTTCTCATCTTTTTATTGATTCAAATCAGCATTTTATACATCAGAATTTTTCTCATTTCTAAACAGCTGACCAGCTTGGGAGCTGATATTCTTGTCGGTCTTTCTCTCTTCACATTGGCGAATCTATTTACGTTTTTATCAGCTTCACAGTTGTATAGTGATCCATTTATTTTAATCATTATTGGCTTGTCGGCAGGTGCTATCTTGGCAATTCCAAAAATTTTTATTGGCTATTATAATCACTTTAATCGCTCTGAGTATAAGAGGTCTTGAAGTGAACAGAGACTTTCATCAATTAACACATAAATGTCTTGCCGCATTGATTATAACTCATGATGAAGAAGCTAATATCTGCCGGACTTTATCTGCAATTCGCTGGATTCCCGAAGTTTTAATTATTGATAGTGGAAGTTCTGATCAGACACTTGAAATGATAAAACAGTTTAGCAACACTAGAGTTATACATCGAAAATTCGATACTTTTGCACAGCAATGTAATTTTGGTCTCGATCAGCTATCCTCTGATTGGGTTTTAAGTTTAGATGCTGACTATGTGCTTTCTACCCAAGTATCAAATGAAATATCTGATATTCTATCCTCATATATTGAGGGTACTTGTAGATTTGAAGCTTATCGAATTAGCTTTTATTATTGTATCAATGGCAAGCCAATTCGCTCAGGGCTATTGCCGCCTAGAACATGTTTTTACAAACGAGAATCGGCCCACTATCTTGATGTTGGACATGGTCACCAAGTAAATATTAGCGGAAGAGTAGGTCGTTTAAATAATAAAATATTTCATGACGATCGAAAGTCGTTTTCGAGATGGTTATCTAGCCAAAAAAGATATCAAAAAACCGAGGCAATAATGCTAAAAAATAAAACATCTGCAAATCTTCCGATTCAAGACCTAATAAGAAAGCATACATTTTTAGCCCCTTTTTCTGCATTTTTTATGTGTTTAATTTTAAAAGGTGGATTTCTTGATGGTAGAGAAGGAATTATTTATGCATTTTATCGTTTAGTGGCCGAGAGTCTCCTCTACCTATATATGCATGCCGATACTGAAGATTAAGATTGGATTGAAGTGTGGATAGCATAAGCAGATTTTCTTAAAATTTATCTTCTCATTTCTGGGCAACAGCAAAGGCGATCCATGCTCAGGGCAGGGCTGACCAAAAGTCCTGTGGAAGCTGGGGATCAGGGCGCCTGTCCATCGGCAGACCCGTCGTCATTTGTGCCCAGCCAGGACGGTCCGCGTTCTTCAGCTCCATTTGCGGGACCTCAACTTGACCTTGAGGCAGCCC
>JBKDSV010000157.1:0-2413 GCA_046340795.1 Cyanobacteriota bacterium
GTATTTCGACAATGTGCGAATAATCGGGCTATGATGTCGGCACGCTGATACTATGCTCGTGAGCATAAGCCCTAGATCTTGCTTGTCCTAGCATTCTCAAGTCCGACATAGAAGTAATCGCCGAGGTTAATTTGGCGTAGGATTATATCTATGGCTTCTGCGTTTCCCGCCTTTCAGGGCCAGCCATCATCTCGTCCCGTAGAGCAGTTTGTAGCAACTGTTACATGTGGATATCTGGTCTGATAACCACTGTTCACGGCGAACACATCTGCCATGAACTGACTGCGGTGGCTAGGTTTGGCTTGGCAAGACGGAGGTGGTTATCGGACAGAAGCAGGAGCGCCGCCGTGGTTCTCGGAAACCATCCAATTAGCGTTAGGCCCACGGGAAGCCCCGCCACAAATATAAATCCTAACCCTTGTTTTCAGACGCTTCGATTCTACCAAGCTTTTCTATTAAGTCGCCACGCCTAAATGTGGCGGAAAGCTGCTGGAGAGAGACTTCTTGGCCGCCATAAAGATCAGATAGCGCTTGCTGTATATCGTCCAGGGATTCTGAATAGTACTTATCTCCATTGGCCGCAATGAGATCATTAGCATCCTTGAAGTTGAGGTGACTGATCCCGTCTACGTCCGTAAGACCTAGATCAGAGATAAGTCGACGACCCATTTGCATGGCAATAAAACAGGATGCGTAACGCACAACAATTGGATCATCATCTTCTGGGCGTTTGCGTCGGTTCTCGGAAATACGGTACAATTGAACAGCAAGAATCACCTGAGATCCATTCAAGGAACGAGAAAAGATCTCGCCATAAAGCCTGCCAAAGTGCTCACGCGTAAAGAACTTGGCTTGGTGCGGGCGGTAACGCCAAACCGATAAGATCGCCTCTGCAGCAACACCTGAAGTGATGTCTAAAGGCCTTATACCAGAATCGGATCTCTTCCGTCGATAGCTAAATCCGAGTTGAGAGATATCCATCTCTAATCTCCGCTGAACCTCATCATTCGCACGAAGATCCCTAAGATCAACCGGATTCTGACTATTGGTGGCGAAAGTGATTTTTTGTACAAAGTCTTTATTGTCAGATGGAAGTTGATAAAGCCTTAGCAAGACATATGCTTCAGTCGGCTCGGGGAAGAGGGTTGCTTGACTCATAGTCTGAAAGATAGTCATACAAGTCTGACCGCCATTGATAATTTGAAGATTCTCAACTTTGACATGATAGTCTCCTTCCTGCAAAGCATTGTAGGCGAATTTGTCACAGGTCAGCGTAATTCCATTGTTATAGAAATAAAAGTTGCTTCTTTCAGGGGTCTCCAGTGTTAAACGTATGGCTTCATTGACTCTGTTTCCCTGCAATCCAAGATATCTACGGATGTTCCGTTCTAGCAGCCGATCACCATGTCGAGAAATGAGCCCCGCAATCTCCGTGACAGAGATACGACCAACTAATATTCGGCTAAAGTCCATGTCTTCGACAATCGCCTTGCCGTTTAGACGTAGTGAATCCGTGACAGGCTTTGAGGCCTGTAAAATCTTTACAAGAGACGTGTGGTTAACGTGTTCCCAAGTAACTTGATCGCCAAATGAAGCGCATTTGATTACCTCATCAGCGGCAGAGGTCCATTTGATTCCATTATTGCAGGCAATAGATCTGACTTGTGGGATAAATCCATCCCGGATCAAGCTTCTCGCTTCCTCGACTTTGGCTAAGAGGCGTGCGTTGATATGCTGAAGCTCGGCAGCAGGATTGAACAAGAGGCTTATGGCTCGAATCAAGCTATTAATTCCTGACTCAGGAAAGTTTGAATTGCCAGAGAAGTCGCTGTGCTTGTATTTGGCTTGAAAGAGGCTGACGGTGAACTCTCCATCGTACTCTTCTGAAATATGTATTGCATCGACGCCAAAGTCGCCACCCCCCTCTGTCAAGCAGTCAAAAGTCTCGTCACCATCTAGATCCAGAACAGTCTTGACGCAGAGATAAACAAATGCAAGTGACTTTAATTTTGCTGGATTAGATATCTTGAGCTGCTTAGCTGCAGGCTCTCTTACGTCCTCGATGATGGATGTCAGACGCTGGTCTACAATGGATGCTTCAATGTTCATTGATCCGATAAAGTGAAGGCATGATCTGTAGATCTTAGCATTGTGTGATCATTTTCGCCTCGTTCTGGCTTGATGACATAAGCAGCCATCTCCTCTGCCTAGGGGCCTAACATTAAGATGCAGAAGACGGGAGCACAGGGAGGCAAGATGCCACGGGTCTTGGCCCCAGGGCCCATTAGAAGTCACGCTGAGCTGATTGCCCGGGCCGCTGCTTTCCAGCCCAGCAGTTCCAGTAAACCCCTGATGTCGTGGGCCAGGGCGGCGAGCCCCTCGGCGATCGACCAGAAGCCATCAAGGCGCAAGG
>JBKDSV010000158.1:0-5452 GCA_046340795.1 Cyanobacteriota bacterium
CCTGCCGGGTGCTCAGTGGAAGGCAGAGCGCGTTCCCCAAGTACTCGCCCATCGTTGCGCCTATCTGAATGACCTCATTGGCACACCAACACTGACCACAGCCTAAGTATAATTACTCACTGCTAAGGTGACGTGCTCCCCTTGCGAATGCCATAGGGAAGGGATTCCACCCGCTGGTTGCGAAACGGTTCTAAACCAAAAAAAGCATTAGTTCGATAGCTTCTTCTCGGGACTTCTTAGAGGCATGTCGGGAAGCAGGTAGACCAAGAAACTGTGAAAAAAGATGACCATGAGCTTGCGGAGCATGAGCAAGAGCAATGTTGTCAAGAACACTCAGTCCTGGAAATAGGGCAAGATTTTGAAACGTGCGCGCGATACCGATAGTTAATAGCAGAGAGGGTTTAATACGGGGGTAAAAGATATCTCCAATTTGCACAAGTCCCTGTTGTAGCTGATACACGCCACTGATGACATTGAGCAAGGAACTCTTACCAGCACCATTGGGACCAATAATCGACCGGATTTCCCCAGCTCTTACCTCCAGGTTGACCTCGCTAAGGGCACGAACACCACCAAAAGACAAGGAAATATCTTCAAGAACCAGAGCCGGCGACAACCGGGGAACGTCAGTGCTTCTCTGCCTTGGCTTGGCTTGCAGACCTGAATCGGCGTTAGTGGATGGCAATGGCGCTCTCATGGCTTGAGCGGATAGCGAGGTGGAAGATGGCAGGCTAGAAATTGATGCTGATGCCAAGATTGAAGACGTTTTGATTCTTGTTTCCGTTGGGCGCGACGGCAGTAGTGGACGTGCCAAGATTGTAATAAAGATAGCTAACGTTTAGATTCCATTGGCTGCCAGGTGATGAAAGAAAAGCAAGGGGAATTGTGATCTGAGGACCAACAGAGAAGAAGCCATAGGTCGTCCCGTCATAGAATTGATTACCAAGACCGACACGCATAGGCAAGGCAAGGTTGATGGGATAATCAGACTTCGTATTAAGGGTGATATTTGGTGTGAGACCTGGTTCAAAATACCAGGCATTAGGCTGAAGACCTGCCTGTCCACCAGCGGGTAGTTCGTATAGAACTGTAAGCTGGGGCTTGAGAGAGAAAACAGGGCTAATTAGGCCGGCGTCATTATATGATAACACGGTGTTAATGAATCGCCCCTCCCGATATCCTCCGGCAGGGGAGGTGAAGTCAGTGAAAGTAGAACTAAATGAAAATCGATCAGCGAAGCGAATTGAAAAGCCCGCATTATAATCAGTCTCCGTCCAGTTCTTGCTAGAGTAAGAAGGCTTAGAGAGATCAACATTAGTACTAAAATCATTCCACCAGCCGATCGTAGCAACAACAGAGTTAATGAATCCCTTGCCTTCGTAGAGCTGATAACTGAGATTGACATAGGGTTGGATTGAAAGTCCTTCATCCTGAACCACAATCCCGCGAGCATTGTATTGGCTGCGAAAATCAACTCCAGCATTGCCCGAGAAGCGATCTACTGTCGGCTGTTTTTCGCCAACTGGAGGTACGTTCTCGTTGGGCTGCTCTTGACCTCCATCTGTTGCTCCCTGAGACAGAAGCTGTGCAGATGAAGAGTCATCGGAAATGACAGACAAGGACTGACTGGTGGTCACTCCCAGATCATTATCAGCACTTGCCAAAGATGGCAACTGGAAAGAAATCCAACTCAGGACAATACAGATAGCAAAGCGACCAATCTCTGGGATGAATGGCTCGGAAGAATAAACATGCTCATTGTTGAGAAGTGAATGTGTCTTGGTCAAGTGCAAATGGAATAAGAAGTACACATCTCAAACATAATGGTCACACATGGAAGCTATTGTTTGTTGGTTGACCCATGCTGGTGGTCGAAGCTACTGCCATCCCTATTGAACAGGTTGCCGAAGATACCGCTGGCTCATCACCACCAAGATGGCCTAGCTTTAACTGCTTAGTCATCAGGTAGGAGGCATTGTATTTGCCCGCATCCATGACCAGTGGAATGCGATCTTCAATATGGATGCCGTAACCGCTAAGGCCAGCAATTTTTCGTGGGTTGTTCGTGATCAGTCGGAGTTTTTGAATGCCGAGATCGCAAAGGATCTGGGCACCAACCCCATAGTTGCGGAGGTCTGCAGGAAAACCAAGTCGTTCATTAGCTTCGACAGTATCAAGCCCTTCATCCTGGAGGCTGTAGGCCCGAAGCTTGTTGATGAGACCAATGCCGCGACCCTCCTGTCTAAGATAAATGACAACCCCCTGACCAGCTGCTTCGATCATGCACAGAGCGGCCTGAAGTTGAGGTCTGCAATCGCAACGCAAGCAAGCAAAGGCATCCCCGGTGAGACATTCGGAGTGAACACGAACAAGAACCGGTATCGTGGCATTCTCAGGATTGCCTTTAATCAGGGCAATATGCTCATGCCCATCGAGTTCATTGCGATAGCCAAGCGCCCGGAAGTGTCCAAATGAGCTGGGTAGATCAGCTTCCGCCCGACGATGGACAAAGCGTTCAATACGAAGACGATACCTGATGAGATCTGCGATTGAAATCAAGCGCAGTCCATGCCGTCGAGCGTAGAGGACCAGCTCGGGAAGACGTGCCATGCTCCCGTCAGGATTTTGAATCTGACAAACGACTCCGGCTGGATGAAGCCCGGCGAGACGTGCAAGATCAACAGCAGCCTCAGTGTGTCCTGCTCGTTGCAGCACACCGCCACGTTGCGCGCGCAGTGGAAAGACGTGACCAGGGCGGCGAAGATCAGAGGGACGGGTGGCAGGATGGATGGCGACCTGAATGGTAACGGCGCGGTCTTCGGCAGAGATACCGGTGGAGACGCCACGCTCGGGCCCGGCATCAACACTGACCGTGAAGGCTGTTGCGTTGGGATCGGTATTGCGATCGACCATGAGAGGAAGATCAAGGGCATCGAGTCGTTCACCTTCCATGGCAAGGCAGATCAGACCTCGAGCCTGGGTGGCCATGAAGTTAATCTGCGAAGGAGTGGCAAATTGCGCAGCACAAATCAAATCCCCCTCATTTTCTCGATTTTCATCGTCAACAACCACGACACACTCGCCGTTGCGAAGGGCTGCAAGGGCAGCCATGACATCATCTATGGGAATCATCGTTTGGCTTTTAGGAATAAAATGTTGGACGTGGTGGGATATCACTCAAAGCCCATTCACCAAGTTCTCGCAGTTTATAATCCACAGGATCATGCAAGGTGTAGGTGCGCAGATTGCGCCAAAAGCGATCAAATCTCCGCACCCTGCTGGTGGCGCTGGCCCCCATCACTTCAAACATCCGATTGACCACGTCAAGACCTGTCCGCGTGGTGACTACTTTCGCCGTGGCGATGTCCACGGCTGCCCTGCCACGCTCAGACTCACTCACCATCTCTGCCAACTCCCAGGCATGTTGCAGCGTGATCGCAGCCCTGTCAGTGACCAGTCGAGCTGCTTCCAGTTCGGCATACTGCTTGCCAAAGTGGTACAGGATATAGGGGTCTTCCTCTTTGCTGGTAACGCCGGAAAGCAACCAAGTGCGTGAATTGGCTCGCACATAAGCTTTCGCTTCCTGGAACGCGCCTTCCGCGATCCCGAGATAGACATTGGCAAAGATCAACTGAGCGATACAGGGCCGCAGAGAGGCTCGAATACTTCCAAACGGGCCAGGAGTGCGCAGCAGCTCGGAAGCGTTGATTCTCACGCCACGAAACTCGACCGTACCGCTGTCAGTCTGACGCTGTCCCATGTTATCCCAGTCATCAAGTGGCAGGATCCCCTCTCTGGGTAACGAAACGGCAGCGACCAACAATTGATGGTTGTCTGGATTGGGCGCTGAAATGATCAGGGCATCTGCATCGATTGACCCTGTCGAGAAGCGTTTGCGACCATCCAGCACCAGGCTGTCTGCCTCCCAACGAGCGGTCAGTCCACGATCTAGGGGGTTGAGGGTATTCCCCCAAAACCAGTGTCCATCAACAGTGCGACGGTAGAGCTCCTGTTTCTGCTCAATGCTGCCGAAGAGATCAATCGTGGCCAGCATGAGCTGCTGAAAACCGAAGAGTTGGCCAATTGAGCTGTCTGTACGTGAGATTTGACGAATCAACCGGTAGATCTGAGGCCAGTCGGCTCCCTGACCGCCCCACTCCTCAGGGATCAGAAGATTAAGAAGACCGCTACGTCGTAAGGCTTTCCGCTCGGTTTGGGCGGTTCCACCTCGCTCATCTCTCTCGACAACCGTTTCAGCCAGTTTGTCGCAGAAGCGCTCGGTGATGACTTCGAGGCTTTCCTGTCGTGATTTGGTGCTGAGAGTCATGATGAATCAGGGGCGAAGAAGGGGACGGATTGAAGGCGAAGGAGAGACCATCGACTCCGGATTCGCGACAAGTTCACCAAAAGGGCTGAGATAGGAAGGGCTCTGGGGTTTTGGGGGCTGCCGAATGGGCAATAGTGGAAACACCAGCTCAGCAAAGCGGTAGGCCTCCTCAAGGTGGGGATAACCCGAGAGCACAAACTGTTCGATGCCGATCTGCGCGTACTCCTGGATGCGTTCAGCCACCTCGCTGGCTGAACCCACCAGGGCCGTACCGGCGCCCCCACGAACCAGACCGATGCCAGCCCAGAGATTGGGAGCGATCTCGAGGTTGTCGCGCCGACCTTTATGAAGGTCTGTCATACGCTTTTGACCAGCTGAATCAAAGCGACGGAAAATGGTCTGAGCCGCCGCAATTGTGTCGTCAGTGACATGTGTGAGCAGACGATCGGCCGCTTCCCACGCTTCCGCAGAGGTCTCACGCACAATCACATGCAGACGGATGCCAAACCGCAGCGAGCGGCTCTGAGCAGCAGCCCGCTGGCGGAGGTCGGCAATCTTCTCTGCCACCTGTTGCTTCGGCTCTCCCCAAGTGAGGGAGACGTCCACATGTCGGGCGGCCACATCATGGCCGGCCTCTGAAGACCCCCCGAAATAAATGGGCGGATGAGGAGACTGCAAACCTGGATAGAGAACCTTCGCTCCCTCCACCCGTAGATGTTTGCCATAAAAGGACACCTCTTGACCCGCAAATAGGCGTTTCCAGATCTGCAAAAACTCCTCAGCGACCTGATAACGCTCGTCGTGGTCCTCGAAGATGCCATCGCCATGGAGTTCCAGCGGATCACCTCCAGCCACCACGTTGATCATCAATCGACCGCCAGACAGACGATCAAAGCTGGCGGCCATGCGGGCCGCCAAGGTTGGAGACATGAGCCCTGGCCGCAGGGCAAGCAGAAAACGCAACCGCTGAGTCGCCGGGATCAAGGCCAGGGCCCATTAGAAGTCACGCTGAGCTGATTGCCCGGGCCGCTGCTTTCCAGCCCAGCAGTTCCAGTAAACCCCTGATGTCGTGGGCCAGGGCGGCGAGCCCCTCGGCGATCGACCAGAAGCCATCAAGGCGCAAGG
>JBKDSV010000159.1:0-28304 GCA_046340795.1 Cyanobacteriota bacterium
GCCCTGCATTCCCAGTCGTGGCGTCAGGAGGCGGCAGAAGTGGCCCTGGTTCTCGCGAGTGGAACTGCCACCACCTCTGCAGAGCACTGCACCCACGGCGCTCCCATGATGGTCTCGCCTGAGATGTGTCCGTCAGTCAGCCCACAAGCACGCCAAGGTCCAAGCGTGGCTGGCGTGGTCAGGTGGCGCCCTGGTTTGGACGCATCACCCGACGAGCGATCCGGCGTGGCAGCTGGCGAAGAACAACATCCACCCATCACGCCCTGACCCCCCGCAACACCTGCCGCAACTCCCCCGGCGCACGAACCGCATCCAAGCCCCAGTAGGGATTGAGCAGCTCTTGCAAGGCCGCATCTCCGGCGCCTGCCCCGGCGGCCAGCCGCTCCACCAGCTGCCGACTCAGTCGCTCCCGCTCCCGCCACTCCTCCCTCTCCTCCTCCGCCTTGGGTCCCGACAGCCTCGAAAGGTCCTGCTCCACCCCCACCGGAATCCAGTGGAGCCGCTTCTCCAAGGCCACCGCATAGCCCAGATGGGTGCCAAAGGCGTTGCTCACCAGACCATCGCTGAGCTCCAGCAGGGTGCGCAGGGCATCCAGAAACCAGGGATTGGAGCGATGGCCATTGCAGGCGACGATCCACTCCGCTGGCAGCCCCTCAGGTTGGGGATCCTTCCAGTGGCGCAGCCAGATCACCTGCCGGTAGCCCGAGTCCCGGGCCGTGGCGGCGACGGCCCCCACACATGCCCCCAGCTCCAAGCGCCCCTCCACCAGAACCCAACAGTGGGCGAGCACCACCAGCAGGGTGGGGCCCAGGTCCTCCCGCAGCTGACGGAGCTCCTCCTCCCGCAGCAAAGGGCGGGCGTAGCGGATCCAGGGGCCGATCGGCACCGCAGGCAGCCCGAAGCGCTCTTGCAACCAACTGGCCCGGCGGGGTCCCATGCAGAGATAGCCCCGGGCCCAAGGCTGTGGCCGCTCGAAGGTGGCGGTGGGGCTCACCTTGAGGCCGTGCTCCAGCAGCCAGGGCAGGGGCGGGCCGATCAGGGGCAGGCCGACATGGCGCTTGAGCTGCACGTCGTGGCCGTAGTGATGCGACGACGGCTCCCGTTCCCGCTGGGCCGGGTTGAAGAAAGCCCGGCGCTCGGCGGAGGAATGAAACGCTCCCCGCTCCCAGAGATCACTGCACACCTGGGGCGCCAAGGGCCGGGCGGCAAAAGCCTGATGTGTCAGACCCCGATAGGCCGCCAGCGCCTGCCACTGATCGCGATCCATCCGGGCCAACCGCTCCAGGGAGCCGCTTCGCACGGCTCCCCGCAGGCCCCGCCGCCAGCGCTCCCCCAGTCGCTGCCGCAACCCCGTCAAGGGGTCAGTCATTGCGATCCCTCCAGCCCCGTTCCGCCAGCGCCGCCCACTCCCCCCGCGCCCGCAGGAGCTCCTCCGCCAGTCGGCGCACGGCCCCATCGCCGCCGTTGCGGTCGAGCACCCAGTCTGCCTGCCGGCGGAGCGGGGCCGCCGCATCGGCAGGGCACACCAGCAGCCCGATGACCGGCCGCACCGCCAGGTCGTTGAGATCGTCGCCCACGAAGGCACTTTCCTCCCTGGCCACCCCCAGCTCCACCTGGAGGGCCTCCAGGGCGGCGGGCTTGTCGCGCATGCCGGTGAGCACCCGGGTGATGCCGAGGTAGCGGGCCCGCTGCTCGGTGGCGCCGCTCTTGCCCCCACTCAGCCAGGCGACCTCCAAACCCGCCTGTTGCAGCAGACGCAAGCCGAGGCCATCGCGCACGTCAAAGCGCTTGATCACCTCCCCCGACTCCGTGGTCCACAGACCTCCATCGGTGAGCACGCCATCCACGTCCAACACAAGCAACCGCAGCTGTCGCAGCCGGGAGCGGCAACGGTGAGCGGCGCGCTGGTGGCGCCAGCGTCGGTGGAGCACGCCCAACATGGCGGCCCTCAGAGGGAACTGACCGCTTCGTCCTGCTCCAGCAGGGAAGCGCGGATGGCGAGCAGCTGCTTCAGCAGAGGTTCCAGACGCTGCAGGGGCACCATGTTGGGTCCATCGCTGAGGGCCTGCTCCGGATCGGGATGCACCTCCATGAACAGGCCATCCACCCCCACGGCGACGGCGGCCCGCGCCAGGGGTGCCACAAACTCCCGCTGCCCGCCGGTGCTCGTGCCACGCCCCCCGGGCTGCTGCACGGAGTGGGTGGCATCAAAGATCACGGGGCAGCCCAGGGCCTTCAGCTGGGGCAAGCCGCGGTAATCCACCACCAGGGTGTTGTAGCCAAAGCAGCTGCCCCGTTCCGTCAGCCAGACGTTCTCCACCCCGGCCTGGCGCAACTTGTCCACCACCTGCGCCATGTCCCAGGGGGCAAGGAACTGGCCTTTTTTCACGTTGATCACCTTGTCGGTGCCATGCACCACCTCCGCCGCGGCCAGCAAGAGATCAGTCTGGCGGCAGAGGAAGGCGGGGATCTGCAGCACATCCACCACCGCGGCCACCGCTTCTGCCTGGCAGCTTTCGTGGATGTCGGTGAGCAGCCGCAGGCCATGGCGTCGCTTCACCTCCGCGAGCACCGCAAGCCCTTCCTCCAGACCGGGCCCGCGGAACGAGCCGCCGGAGCTGCGGTTGGCTTTGTCAAAGCTGGCTTTGAAGATCACCTCCAAGCCCAGGCGCTCCGCCAGGTCATGCAGATGGGCGGCCACCTCCAGCACCAGATCCGGGCTCTCGATCACGCAAGGGCCAGCGATCAAAGTCAGGCGGGAGGTGGACATCAAGGGCGGCGACACAGGGAAGGGAGGAACAGGAGGGGACGAAGAGACGGGAGGGGTTCAGCTGGCGGAGCGAGCTTCCAGGGAGGCTAGGTCGCGAAAGCTCTCTGAAAGACGGCGCAGCTCCTCGAAGGTGCCATAGGCCTTGATGCGGCCGCCATGAAATTCATAGATGCGATCACAGCGCTTGACAGTACTGAGGCGATGGGCAATCACCACAGTCGTGCAGCGCCGACCCACCAATTCCAGGGCCTCGATCACCTCGTTTTCCGTGCGATTGTCGAGGGCACTGGTGGCCTCATCGAGCAGCAGGAAACGGGCGCGGCGATAGAAGGCCCGGGCGAGGGCCAGGCGCTGCCGTTGCCCCCCGGAAAGCTGAAGGCCATTCTCGCCGATGGGGGTGAGGAGGCCATAGGGAAGTTCACTGACGAATTCATCGAGCTGGGCCGCATCCAGTGCCTCCCAGACCTCTGCTTGGTTGATGTCCTGCTCCGCCTGGCCAAAGGCCACATTTTCCAGGATGCTCGCATCCAAAAGATTGATGAACTGAGGCACCTGGGCGCAACTGGCCTGCCAGGCGGGCAGATCAAGGTCGCTCACGGGAATGCCATCGAGTTCCAGGCAGCCCCGCTGGGGCTCCAGCAGGCCAAGCAGCAGATGGGCCGCGGTGGTCTTGCCGCCGCCCGTGGTGCCCACCAGGGCGACGCGAGAGCCCACAGGGATGGAGAGGGTGACGTCTTCCAACACCCAGTCATCACTGCTGGGATAGCGATACCAGACGTTTTGCAGGCGGATGGAACGGGTGGGAAAGATGCCCTCGGGCGTGGGCACGCCGGGGGTGCTCAGCACGGGACGGGAACTGGGCAGATCCAGCAAATCCAGAATGCTCTCCACCACGGGCAGGCCACTGCGCAGCTGGGTCAGGGCGGCAAAGAAGTCTTGCAGGGGAGGCGTGAGACGGAGGGCGGCAACGGCCAGGGTGGCCAGGAAGGGAATGATCTGCAACACCTTGTCCCGATCGCCGCTGAGCAGGGCGGGAACGGCGCCGACGGCAAAAATGATTGTGATGCCAAAGGGCTCGATCAGGATGCGCGGGATGACGGGCAAGAGCTCAGAGGCCCAGGCATAGCGCTTGGATTCTTCGCCCGCCTGCAGGAAAGACCCTTGAAAATACGATTCAGAATTGCTTAATCGTATGTCGCGAATCGAACCCAGCGATTCCAAAAGAATATGAGCGGTGCGCGCTTCAAGGCGGATCTTCTGGCGGGAGGCATGGCGGAGGTAGGGCGTGATCAGCAACGACAAAATCAGATAGGCAGCAACCAATACCAGAATTAAAATGGCTGCAAGCGAACGACCAAGATAAAGAATGCCAAAGGAGAGCATGATAATCGAAAACACGCTGCCCACCATGCGCAGCAATGGATTCACAACAGAATTGGAAATTTTTTTGATATGACTCAAGACCATTGCAGACAATTTCGCCGTGCTTTTTGAGAGGTGGTATTCATAATCTTGTGCCAGCACGCGAGAGTGAATCTGATTAGAGAAGTCAATCCAGATTCGCGCCGTAAGACGCTGTTGAAAAAATTGCAGCACGAGCTTCGAAAGAGCGGCCACCCAAGCAAAAAGAATCAGCAGCAAGATCAGCCAGAGGCTCTGATTAAAAGAATCGCCACCAAACACTCTGACGCCCGGAAGATGATCATGAAGCCTGCTGCCAACCAAAGCGCCAAATAGACGACTCACAACCCAGACAGTCAACAGATCGGCCAGTCCAGGAACAATTGAAAGTGGCATCAACAGCGCCAATGCCCGTGATCGCTCCGGGGGCAAGTACCGGAGCAATCGCGATAATTGTTTTAGTGTTTTACTCTGAAACAGTGGCTGATGACTGATGGCCAACTCTCTGCGGGCAAAGCCTTTTCCAGCACGCTATGTGAGCGCTCACGCCCCCGCCCCCCGCGAGAGCCACCCCTGCAATCGCCCCAACCGGCTCTGCCAGCGCAGCCGCCAGCGGGGGAGAGCCCGCAGAGGCACCTCTCCACCGACCAGGCAACGGTGCCAGTGGCCGTCGCTGGCGTCCAGAGCCTGACGCCAGCGCTCCAGCAGCACAGACTCTGAACACTCCCGCAGCAACGTCGCCAGGCGATCGGGATCTGCTCGCCAGGCGGCGGGCTGACGCACGGCGGCCTGGATCCGCTCCACATCGGCGCCAAGTGTGCCACCAGCGATCTGATGCCCCAGCGGCCCTGGATCCAAGCCATCCGCCAGGGCATGGTTGAGGCTGCTGAACACCACACAACCGCAGGCCAGCGCCTCGATCGGCGGCAACCCGAAACCTTCACTGACGCCCCGCCCGCGCCAGTAATCGGCCGAGTCATACAGAAACACGCTGGCGCTGTTGAAGAGGTCCACCAGATCGTCCACCCAGCCGCTCTGCACCTCCACCCGCAGACCGGCGCGGCGCAGGGCCGGCACCAGTTCCCTGAGAACGTAGGCGCTGCACTTGCGCTCCTGCACCAGAACGTCGATCGGCCGCCGCCCCTCCTTCTCCCCGCCCGTCCGGGGACGGGCGCCCCGCTCCAGCCATTTGGGTTGCAAGGCGTTCGGCACCAGGAAGAGAGGCTGGCGGGAGGCGCGTTCGCCCCAGTAGCCCAGGGTGTTGCGGCTCACCGCCAGCACGGGCACGCCAGGAGGCAGGGAAAAGCCGTAGCCGCTGCTATGGGCGTGATAGGCCACCGGACGACCCCGCAACCGCCGCAACAAGTCCGGCACGTCAAAACCCCAGCTCACCACCCAGAGGGCCAGGCCCGGGGTGGGCTCTCGCCGCAGCAGATCCTCCAGGAAGGGGTGATCGGGCTCCCGCTGTCGGTAGGTCACCAGCTCGGTGGCGCGGAGTGTCCCCACCAGGCCAGCGGTCTGCAGTTCCACCAGCAAGCCACCACAGCGAAACCTGCCCGTGGTGCCGGGCACCAGAAAGCGGACAGGACTCAGACGCGGAACGCTCAGAGGGAAAGACGCCGGCTGGCGTGACGCAAGCCGGTTGAGTCTGGCGCAGGGGCGAGCGGCGGGCCTCAGGCCACAACGGCTTCCGTGCTGCCCGTGCGCTGACGCCGGGTCAGGAAACCGAAGAGCACCTTGCCGATGGCTGCCACCAGGTTGCCCTCCAGTTCCTGAAACATCTTCATGTTGCAGTGGAAGGCCTGGTTGGCCTCCGCCACGATGCGATCGGCGGTGGCCTGATCGATCGGCAACTGATTGAGGATCTCGCGGTAGTTGGCCTTGAAGGCCTTCTCGTCGTCGATGGCGGCGAATTCATAGAAGCGCAGGCCATCGTGCTCGCCGAGATTCATGGCCTTGCGGGCAATGGTCTTGAGCACCTGGCCGCCGGAGAGATCGCCGATGTAGCGGGTGTAGTGGTGCCCCACCAGCAGTTCCGGCGCCTCGCGGGCCACCTGGCGAATGCGCTCCACATAGGCCTGGGCCCCCGGCGTGGCCTTGGCCTGTTGGCGCCAATCGGGGCCGTAGTAGAAGGCCAGGTCTTGCTCCAGGGCCTCCCGGCGATTGAGCTGGGGAAAGGAGATCGGCCCAACGATGGGATGGTCCCCCAGTCGGGCGATTTCCGCCTCCATGGCGCTGTAGACATGCCACAGGTCGGCCACCAAGGTGCGGTAGCTGGCTTTGTCGACGACACCTTTGAGGAAGCAGCTCACAAAACCCGTGTTTTCGGCCATGGTGTGCGCTTTCTTCGTCCCCTCACGCAGTTGGGAAGCCAAGGCGACAGGCATCGGTTCAGCGAAATGAAAAGGCGTCCGCCAACCGTAATTGTCTCGCCGGCAGCCGTTCTGGAAGGTTGCGAAGGATTACGGACTCTGACGGCCGGCGTCCGCTTCTCGCCGCCCTCCAAGGAAGCTCGGGACAACCCGGTCGCCAGTGGATGTCCCTTGCAGCAACTGGGAGCTCCGCGCTCTCACAGGTGCCGCTGAGGGGTTGTCCCGAGCTTCCCCAATGTGCAGTCCCGCAAGTGACCGCGTTATCCCCAGCCTGGTCCGTGCTCCTAGAGGCCATCCGCGGCAAGGGCTCCGGGCGAGACAGCCAATCAAAAGGTTCATGCGCATTTACGGGACCGCACACTCGTGTCCAGTCCTGGAAGTTCATGCGTCGTCTTCGGCCTGGTCCGCGCGTCCAGCTGCCTTCCTCGGCCAGGGCTCCGGGCGAGGTACCCATCAAAGGATTCGCAGCGCATTTGCGGGACGGCACAGGATCCGCCCGTTTCCCCCCAAGGTCACCCCCTCCCCCTGGCCACGCGGGCAGGGCTCCGTGTCCGCGCCCTTCAGCCTTCGCGCCTCGACAGGCCTCAAGCCGCCTGCTCCTGCTCGGCGCCGTGGCCCCGGCCCTCGAAGAGGGTGAACAGCTCGCGGCAGAGGCCCTGCAGATCGGCCACCACAGCCGCCGCAGGCAAATGGCTTCCCGAGGGCCGCCAATCGCCCACGGTGGCCAGACGCCAGCGCTCCGACTCATAGGTCAGCCCCCGCAACAACACCCCCAACAGCCGCGGTCGTCCGCCCCGCGCCCCGCGGGGCGGATGCTCCAGCCGCAGCTGCACAAGCAGGGAACGGCATTCCAGGCGGGGACTCCAACCTGGAAAATGAAACGCCAGATCCAAACTCTCCCGCTCGTCAAAGTGTCGGGTGAGGGGGTCATCCCGCCAGGGGGTGAGGTTGGGGCGGGCATCGGGGAACGTGCCGCGGAACAGGAGCACCACCGAAGCGATGGCCTGCGCCAACTCCACACTCCGCGCCTGTTCGGATGCGTTCATGCCTCCCATCCTGCAGAATCCATCCCTTTTTCGCTCACACGGTGTGTGCACGCCCACGCATCCGATGCACACCGGGTGCCCTTGGCGCTGATCCAGGCAAACCTTTCCCCTCACCACCGCAGGCCTAGCCTCGGGCTCACCCCTCTGAGCCGCGATGGCCACTTACGACAAGCTCACTCCTCCCAGCAACGGCACCGCCATCCGCTTTGAGGACGGCCAGCCGATCGTCCCCGATGATCCGATCATCCCTTTCATCCGTGGCGATGGCACCGGCGTTGACATCTGGCCAGCCACCCAGCGGGTGCTGGACGCGGCGATCGCCAAGGCCTACGGGGGACGGCGGCGCGTGGCCTGGTTCAAGGTGTACGCCGGAGACGAAGCCTGCGAGCTGTATGGCACCTATCAATACCTGCCGGAGGACACTCTGACGGCGATTCGCACCTACGGTGTCGCCATCAAGGGCCCTCTGACGACCCCCATCGGCGGGGGAATCCGCTCCCTCAATGTGGCTCTGCGGCAGATCTTTGATCTCTATTGCTGCGTGCGGCCCTGCCGCTACTACGAAGGCACCCCCAGCCCCCACAAGCGGCCGCAAGATCTGGATGTGATCGTCTACCGGGAAAATACGGAAGACATCTACATGGGCATCGAGTGGGAGGCCGCCGATCCGGTCTGCGTCGAGCTGATCCACCACCTCAACACGGTCGTGATCCCGGCCAACGGCAAACTGGGCAAGCGTCGCATTCCCGACGGGTCGGGCATCGGCATCAAACCGGTGAGCAAGTTCGGCAGTCAACGGCACATCCGCAAGGCCATCCAGCACGCCCTGCGCCTGGAGGGGGACAAACGCCATGTCACCTTGGTGCATAAGGGGAACATCATGAAATTCACGGAAGGAGCCTTCCGGGACTGGGGCTATGAACTGGCCACCAGCGAATTTCGCCAGGTCTGCGTCACCGAACGCGAGAGCTGGATTCTTGATAATCTGGCCCGCAATCCCGACCTCAGCCTGGAAGGCAACGGCCGCTTGATCGAACCCGGCTACGACGCCCTCACGCCGGAGAAACAGGCGGCCATCTGCCATGAGGTCAAAGGAGTGCTCGATTCCATTGGTGCGAGCCATGGCGAGGGGCGTTGGAAGGCGATGGTCATGGTGGATGACCGCATCGCCGACAGCATTTTTCAGCAGATCCAGACGCGTCCGCAGGAATACTCCGTCCTCGCCACCCTCAACCTCAACGGTGATTACGTCAGTGATGCCGCCGCCGCCGTCGTGGGGGGGCTCGGCATGGCCCCCGGCGCAAACATCGGCGACACAGCGGCCATTTTTGAAGCCACCCACGGCACGGCCCCCAAGCACGCCGGCCTCGACCGCATCAATCCCGGCTCCGTCATTCTTTCTGGCGTGATGATGCTCGAATACCTGGGCTGGCAAGAGGCCGCCGATCTGATCACCGCCGGTCTCAGCGCGGCGATCGCCAACAAGGAGGTCACCTACGACCTGGCCCGCTTGATGGAGCCCCCCGTCGAACCGGTGAGCTGCTCTGGCTTCGCCGAAGCCGTGGTGCGCCACTTCGGCGGCTGAGGGCCGGCATGGCGCGAGCCAGGCCATGAAGGATCCGCAGGAAGCACCCCAAATCGGGTCCGAGGAGCCTGTGGAGGCCAGGGAGGTACCGGGACAACTGCTGAGCATTCTCGGCGTGGGCTTTGGGCTGGCCGGCGCCATTGGCGCCACCATCGGCGCCGGGATCCTGCGCACGCCGGGGCTGGTGGCGGCCCAACTCCCCAGCCCCCCTTGGTTACTGGGCGCCTGGGCGTTAGGGGGCTTGCTCGCCTTGCTGGGCGCTTGCTGTGTGGCGGAGCTGGCCACCAGCCTGCCCCGGGCCGGGGGATGGTGTGTGTTTTCCGGGGCGGCCTTTGGCCGCCGAGCCGGCTGGCTGGTGGGCTGGGCCGATTGGCTGGCCCATTGCATCGGCCTGGCCTGGGAGGCCACCACGGTGGGGGAGATCGCCGGCGACCTCCTCCCCGACACGCTCGTGATCCCCCACCTCACCCCCAGACTCCTGGCCCTGTTGAGCCTGGCGGCGTTCACGGCCCTCCAGCTCTGCGGGCTGCGGGTGGCCAGCGCCAGCCAAGACCTGCTCAGCCTGATGAAGGCCGTTGTGTTTCTGGCGCTGGTGGCCGCCTGCTTTCTGCTGCCGCTGCCCGTGTCGGCCTCCAGTCCCAGTGGTGGCCTTGCTGCCTCCCTCAGCCACTGGCCGGCGGCGACGCTTCCCTGGCGCGACCTGGTCGGCGCCTTCGCGCTGGCCCTGCAGGCGGTGATCACCACCTACGACGGCTGGGTGAGTCCGGTGTATTTCGCGGAGGAGTTCAGCCATCCCAGCCGGGATCTGCCCCGTTCGCTGATCGGCGGTGTGGTGCTCGTTCTGGCGCTCTATCTGCTCATCAATGCCGCCCTGCTGCATGTGCTGCCCTTGGAGGATCTGGCCCGCTCCCCGCTGCCCGCCGCCGAGGCGGCCCTGCGGCTGCTGGGACCGTCAGGGGGCCGACTGATCACGGCCGTGGCTCTGGTGGCGTTGCTGGGGCTGATCAACAGCGTGGTGATGGCCGCCGCGCGCATCCTCTACGGCCTCAGCCGCGATGGCCTCTTCCCGTCCTGGGTGGCCGCAGTGAACAAGGGGGGCACCCCGTCAGCCGCCGTGATGCTCACCGCGGGGATGGCCACCCTGCTCGTGCTCGGCGGCTCGTTTCAGCGGCTGCTCAGCCTCGGCGCGCTCTTGTATGTCTGCCTCCCCCTGACGGGGGTCGCGGCCCTGGTTCGCCTGCGCAGGCAACAGCCCGCGACACCGCGACCGTTCCGCGTCTGGGCCTACCCGCTCCCTCCCCTGCTGGTGGCCCTGGTCTCCCTGGCCTTTCTGGGGAGCGAGCTGCTGACGCACCCGTGGGATGGCCTGCTTGCCCTCGCCCTGGTGGGCTCTGGCGTTCCGTTCCTCTGGCTCCGGCCGCCGACCACCCCCGCCCTGCCGTGACAACGCCAACCCCGGCGGCTTGCTTCTACAATCCGCCTCTTTGAACGGCCTTGGTGACCAACCTGCGGGTGCTCGTGGTTGGCGCTGGCTTTGCTGGGGCCGTCATCGCGCGCGAATGCGCCGACGCCGGTCATGCGGTGCATGTGATCGATCGGCGCCCCCACCTCGGCGGCAATGCCCACGACATGGTCAACAGCCATGGAGAGCGCATCCACATCTACGGCCCCCATCTGCTGCACGGCGAGAAGGATTCGGTGGCGATCCGCTGGCTCAGCCGCTTCACCGCCTGGGTGCCCTACGAGCACCGGGTGCGGGCCCTCCTGGCCGATGGTCGCACCACCCCCCTGCCGGTGAATCGCACCACCCTGGAGGATGTGTTCGGCCTGACCCTGGCCAGCGAAGACGACGCCCGGGCCCTGTTGGCCTCCCAGGTGCAGCCCCTGCGACCGAACAACACCGATGAGGTGTTCCTCGCCAACGTGGGCCCACGCTTGGCCGACCTCTTCTTCCGTCCCTACACGCGCAAGATGTGGGGGGTCTGCCCGACCGAGCTGGAGGCTGCGGTGGGAGCCCGGCTGCCGGTGCGCTGCAACCGCGACGACCGCTATTTCACCGACACCTTCCAGGCGATGCCCAAAGAGGGCTTCACCGCCATGTTTGCCCGAATTTTTGACCATCCCGGGATTGAGCTCACCCTCGGCGAAGCCTACGGAAAGGAACACGACAGCCACTATGACCATGTGTTTCTCAGTCTGCCGATCGACGAGTATTTCCACTTCCGCTTCGGCCGTCTTCCCTACCGCTCCATCCGTTTCGAATCTGATCAGGCGTCTGCGGCGCAAAGCGCCACAGTGATCAATTATACCGACGCAAACATCTACACCCGTTGCACCCAGTGGGATCTGATTGCCAATTCCGGAAGTCGTAGCGATGGGCAGCACACGATCACGCGGGAAATTCCCTGTGAGGCCAGCGACAACAACAATGAGTGCTATTACCCCGTGCGCAACCGCCAAAGCCTCGCCCTCTACGACCGCTACCGCACCCTGGCCGATGAGGAACCCCGCAAAACCTTCATTGGCCGCTGCGGCCTCTTCCGTTACATCGACATGGTGCCCTGCGTCACGATCCACCTGCGGCTTGTCGCGCGCTTCCTGGCCGGCGAGCCCCTGCCCCATGCCGCCGCCTAGCCCCTCCTCGCCCCTCCTGAACCCGCACACTGGCTGGCCATGAGCCCTTCTTCTCCCACCGATCCCTGCGTGCACTGCGGCTTCTGCCTGCCCACTTGTGCCAGCTGGCGCGTGCTTGGCACGGAGATGGATACGCCGCGGGGTCGCATCCACACCCTCAAGGCCCTGGCTGCTGGCGAGCTGGAGCTTGATGCCACGGTCGCCTCTCACTTCGACAGCTGCCTGGGCTGTTTGGCCTGCGTCACCGCCTGTCCCTCCGGCGTGCGTTACGACACCCTGATCGAAGCCACCCGACCGCGTCTCAACGCTCCCGAGCTGCGCTCGCCGGTCCAGCGGGCCTTCCGCCACCTGTTATTCGCCCTGCTTCCCTATCCGCGACGGCTGCGACCCCTGCTGCGACCCCTGCGGGCCTACGCCGGCACCCCCCTTCAGTCCCTGGTGCGCCGCACAGGCCTGCCCCGCCTGTTGGGCCCCCAGATCGCGGCCATGGAGCAACTCCTGCCTCCCCTCCGGCCAGAGGCTTTCCGCGATGACTTGCCCGTGGTCCTTCCGGCCCGGGGGGAGCGGCGTCTGCGGGTGGGGCTACTGCTGGGTTGTGTGCAGCGCCTGTTTGATCCCGCCGTGAGTCTGGCGGCGATCGAGGTGCTCCGCGCCAACGGCATCGAAGTGGTGATCCCCCCCGATCAGGGCTGCTGTGGCGCCGTCACCCACCACCAAGGAGAAGAGGCCCGCACCCGCCAGCTCGCCAGCGCCCTGATGGCCAGCTTTCAGGCGGTGGTGGGGCCCGAGGGCGCCGCCGGGCCGGAACCGCTCGATGCCCTGCTGGTCACCGCCTCCGGCTGCGGCCATACGCTCAAGGCCTATGGCCGCCTGCTGGCAGAGAACGGGGCGGAAGGCGCCGCCGCCGCCTTCGCCGCCCGGGTCGCCGACATCCAGGAGTTTCTGGAGCGGGTGGGGCTCAGCGACGCCTTCCTGCGCCAGCTGCGGCCCCTGGCCCACGCCGATGGCACCGCGGCCACCGCTGAACGCCCCCTCCAGCTGGCCTACCACGATGCCTGCCACATGCTCCACGGTCAGGGGCTGGGGGAGGCGCCCCGGGCTCTCCTGCGCCGCATTCCCCATGTGCGCGTGCTGGAGGCGACGGAGGCGGGGGTCTGCTGCGGCAGCGCCGGCATCTACAACCTTGTGCAACCGGAGGAGGCTGAGGCCCTTGGCCGGCTCAAGGCGGACGATCTGGGCGCCACCGGGGCCGACCTGGCGGTGAGCGCCAACATCGGCTGCACACTCCAGCTGCGCCGCCATCTGCCGGAATCCAGCCGGCCCTTGACGGTGGCCCATCCCATGGAACTGCTCGCCCGCTCCGCCGGTCTGGCCTGATTCAGCCCCCCTCCATCAGCCGCCAGGCGGTCTCCAGGGTCGCCTCATCTCCGAGGTTGCCAGGGACTGTCACCACCGGCAAGCCTCCCAGCCCCGTGTCAGCCCTCCCCGCGCCCGCCTCATCGGGCACCACCACCAAAGACAAGCCGGGCAGCAGCTGGCCCCGCAGGGCCACCCAGTCCAAACCCAAACCCTCCGCCAGGAGAGTTTGGGTGGTGGTGCCTCCCTTGCTGATCAGATACCCCAGCCGGGGCGCCAGCACCGCCGCCACACGGGCCATGGAGGCCGCCAAGGCCAGGCCGAGGGTCCGCCGCTCGCTCCTCTGGCGGTCGCGCACCTCCCCTCGGCTGGTGTGGAGCACCGGTGTGCGCCCGCGGGCCAACACGGCCAAGGCCCGCTCCGTCCAATCTGTCTCCAGGGAGGCGAGCAAGCGCTCGGACCCGGGGCCCTCCAGCACGCGCCAGACCTGTCCCACCGGCACCTCCACCCCTTCACAGCCGCTTTGAGCCAACAGGCGTCGCAGCTGGGCATCGGCCAGGGGCACATGGGAGCCCACCATCACCAGGCCGCCCCGGGGCAGACCACCGGTGGCCCGGCGACGCAGGGCGGCCAACGCGCTTGGAGCCTCGGGCTGGGGGGGCAGGGGGGCCAGGCCATTGAGCAGGCTGGCGGCCGATTGAAAGAGGAAGCGCCGCGCTCGCGGCCCCCTCCCGGGCGCGCGACGGGCCGTCAGGTCCCGCACCAGGGCACCGAAAAGCGCGAGGTGCTCCGGCCGTTCCGCGTCCACCACCACCAGCGTGTTATCCGTCAGGGCCGCCAGCCGATCTCTCAGGGCACACCGGGCGGTCTCTCCCGCCGCTGCCGCCTCCAGCTCTCGCCAAGCCAGATGGCGCACCCCCGCGGCGGGGAGACGCCCGCCGCTCTTCTCCTCCACCCAGTCCGGCAGCACACTGGTGTGATAGGCGAAGAGACCATCGCGCGCAAAGGGCGTCTGATGCACGGGTTGGCCGTGGAGCCGATGCACGCCATCCACCGTTGTCCGTCCGCCTTCCAGGAACGCTGGCACCAGGAAGGTGGCATCCACGGGTCCCAGCTCCTGGGCCAGGGTCTCCACCTCCAGGGGAAAGTGACCCCGCAGGGTGGAATCCCCGCGGCTCACCACCAGGGCCTCGTCGATGGTCCCCTCCGCCCGGGCGGCCTCCAGGGCTGGCACCAGGCCACGACAGATCTCCCGCACCCGCTGCAGCGCATCGGCGGGGGCAAGGGCACGGGTGTTGGCCAACAGGAAGAGAAACGGGGAGGGCTGGCGCAGCCCGACCGTCAGGGCCGGGGGATCCCAGCGCAACAACAGGGGGCAACCATGCAGGGTTTGGGAGCCAGTGGGGTCGTCATCAAGCACGACGATCTTGCGGCGGTTCAGGCGGGGCTCTGCCATGGCACCATCGTGCCGTGAAGCAACCCTCCCGCGACGAGCTGCCCGATCTGGTGCGTGAGCTGCACCGGCAGGGCATTCCCTGGCTGCCCGCCGGGCTAGCCAGCCGACTGGATTGGGGTCCGCCACTGCGGCAGCCCTGCCAGGCCCTGAGCGTGGCAGGGCTCCATCGGGTGGTGGAGCACAACCCCGGAGACTTCACGATCACCGTGGAGGCGGGCACCCCCCTGGCGGAGGTGCAGCGGGTGTTGGCCGACCATGGGCAGTGGCTGGCGGTGGATCCACCCTGGGGCAGCCACCCCCGGGCCGATCCAAGCGGACCCCGGGGGGGCGGCAGCATCGGCGGCCTGGTGGCCCGGGGGCTGGCGGGGGGCTATCGCCAGCGCTATCTGGGCCTGCGCGACCAGCTCATCGGCGTGGCCCTGCTTCGCGCAGACGGCACCGCGGCCAGGGCTGGTGGCCGGGTGGTGAAAAATGTGGCGGGCTACGACCTGATGCGTCTGCTGACAGGCAGCTGGGGGTCGCTGGCGCTGATCACGGAGGTGTCGCTGCGCACCCTGCCCCTGCCACCCCACCGGGCGGGCCTGCTGCTGCGGGGAGACCTGGCCCCCTTGGCCGATCTCAGTCGGGCCCTGCTGCGCTCCACCCTCGCTCCGGAGCGGATCGACTGGTGGAGCGCCTCACTGGCAAGCCAGGCGGGTCTGGGAGCCACGCCGGCCTTGCTCGTGGCCCTGGCCAGCGTGCAGGCCCAATGCCTCCAGGAGCAGCTCAACGCGGTGGAAGCGCTGAGCACGCTCCCTGTCCAGCGGCTCCAGGCCAGGGAGGTGGACGCCCTGCTGCAGGAAGGTCGCGGCGGAGATCTCCGCGCGCCCGCGCCCGTCTGGCTGCTGCGGATCGGCGTGAGTCCCGCGGCAGCCCCACGGCTGTTGGAGGCGGCGGCGACCGATGGGCTGAACCTGGAGCTCAGCGCGGGCAGCGGTCTGGGCATGGCCTGGAGCGAGCAGCCGATCGCCGCCGCAAGGATCGACGGCTTGCGGAGCCACTGCCAGGAGCTGGGGGGGCACCTGACGGTGCTGTGCCAGCCGGCGGAAGCCAACCTGTCGGCCTGGCGCGATGCTCCCGCGAAGGCTTTGATCGAGGCCGTGAAACACCAATTCGATCCCAAAGACCAACTGGCACCGGGCCGGCTGCCCGGGGTGGCCGCCAGGACTCAGCCCAGTGTCGCCCGATAACGGCAGACGAGCTCACGGCTCTCCCCCCCAGCCAGCACAAGACGTCCATCGCCGCTCAGCAGGGCTCCGCGAGGGCCGCTCCAGGGTTCAAGGCAAACCATCGGTCGCGGCGGATCGGTCCACACCACCACACGATCCAGTGGCGGGGTGATCTCCAGGCAGAGGGTGGTGGCCGCAGCCGGGTCCCGCAGCGTCACCGCAGCGCCGAGGGGCCTGGAGAGCAGGTCCACGCCCAGCCCCAGCCGCTCCAGCTGGGTGGCGGTCGCCACCTCCCCCTGGCTGAGGTGATCAAAGCAGCGCTCGGGCAAGCCCACCAAGGCCACCGCAGCGGGATCGCTCACCTGAAAGTAGGGGTGGAAGCCAAGGCTGAAGGGCATGGCTGGCGCCTCGGGCGGGCCGGTGTGGCTGACGCGGGCCGCGAGGGTGAGGCTGCCGGGGGCCAGCCGCAATTCCAGCCGCAGGCTGAAGGCAAAGGGGAAGGCGGCGCGGCTGGTGGCGTCATCCACCAGGGTGAGCGCCACCCCCTGGCCATCGGCGAGGGGCTCCAGGGTCCAGGGGAGGTCGCGGGCGAACCCGTGTTGGCGCAGGCGGGCCTCCCCGTGGGGGAGGGGCAGGTGATCGCCCGGCAGGTTGCCGCAGATGGGGAAGAGCACCGGAATGCCACCTCGCACCGAAAGGGCGGGATCGCTGAAGCGGGCCTCGTCCAGATAAAGCCACTCCCGGCCGCCACTGCGCCACCCGGTCACCAGTCCGCCGCGCTCCGGCACCACACGCAGGGCATCGTCGCCGCCCGGATGGGTGAACAGCCAATGGGGATAGGGAGCGGCCTCGCGGGTCAGGGTCATGGCGCGCAGGGGGTGGCGGGGGTGAGGGTGTGGAGCCACTCCAGCAGGGCGGCATTCACCAGGTCGGGCACCTCATCGTGGGGGCAATGGCCCGCCTCAAAGCTCACCTCGCTGGTGTGGGGCGGAGCATGACGGGCGAAGCTGGCCCGGCGGCTCGCGGTGTTCATCCAGGGATCCCGCAGGCCCCACAGAAGCAGCAAGGGAGCCCCGAGGTGGGAAAAGAGGCTGTCGAGCGGCTCGCCTCGCGGGATGTCGAACACCGTGCGAAACACACCGAAGGCGCCCGGGTCCCGGGATGGCCGCAGGATCGACTCCACCAAGGCGTCATCGACATTGGCGCGGTTGATGTACACCTGCTCCAGGGTCCGTCGCACCGTGGCGGGTCGGCGCAGATTTTCAAACAGCAAGCGCTGCACCACAGGGCTGGCGACAATGGCCCCGCCGATGGTGCGTCGGGCGATGGCACCCCAGCCCTGGGGCTCGACCTGCTCCTCGCTGAAGGGGCCAGCGGCGTTCAGCAAAACCACCCCCGCCGCCAGCGGATGCTCGGCGGTGGCAGGGCTGGCGGGACTCAGGGCGGCGCCGGCCGCCAAGGCGGCATACCCCCCCAGGGAGTTGCCCACGAGCACGGTGGGCCGACCGATCCGCTCACGCACATAGGCCACCAGCTGGTCGCGCCAGAGGGCGCCGCCATAGGGCAAGCCCGAGGGCTTGGCGCTGCGACCGAAACCGAGCAGGTCGATGGCATGCACCTCATGGCGTCCAGCCAGCGCCGGCAGGTTGTGGCGCCAGTGGTCGGTGGAGGCCCCGAAGCCGTGAACCAGCAGGAGAGCGGGGCCTTCAGGCGTGGCCGGTGCCCTGCGCAGAGCGTGCACGGGATGCCCCGCAAATCGCCAAAGGGCGTCACCGGTGGGATCCAAGCAGACTGGGCCTAGCACGAAACTGCGAGCTGATGCTAGGCAGAGCGCGGAACTCCGGGGGGAGGCAGGTGTCCAGCCCAGAACCCCACGGGCTGAGGGGAGCGGCTGCCGCTACGGTCGATCGGTAATGCCTCGGAGACATCGTCAGAAGACGCCCCATATGACGATCCAACAGCCCCGCAATCTGCGTCTTCCCACCCCCGGCTGCTATGCCGACGCTGACCGCAGCGGTCTTCTGGCTGAAGACGTGTTCGACGGCATGACCGAACACCTCTTCTACACCCTTGGCAAGCTGGCCCCCACGGCCAGCCGCCACGATCTCTACATGGCCCTGAGCTACGCGGTGCGCGACCGGCTGATGACGCGCTACCTGGCGGGCAACGAGGCGATCTCCGCCACTCCCGCGCGGGTGGTGGCCTATTTGTCCGCCGAGTTCCTGATCGGTCCCCAGCTGAACAACAACCTGCTGATGCTCGGCATCCAGCGGGAGGCGGAGGCCGCCCTGCGGCGCTTCGGCATCAATAACATTGAAGAGATTCTTGAGGTTGAGGAGGAGCCCGGCCTGGGCAACGGGGGCCTGGGGAGGCTGGCGGCCTGTTTCCTGGAATCCCTGGCCACCCTGGAGATTCCGGCCACGGGTTACGGCATCCGCTACGAATTCGGCATCTTTGACCAGCTGATTCGTGACGGTTGGCAAGTGGAGATCACCGACAAGTGGCTCAAGGCAGGCTGGCCCTGGGAAATTCCCCATCCCGATCAGGCCTGCTTCGTTGGCTTCGGCGGCCGCACCCAGCCTTACCAGGATGATCAGGGCACCTATCGCGTGCGGTGGATTCCGGCGGAACACGCCATCGGCGTTCCACACGATGTGCCCGTGCTGGGCTATCGGGTCAACACCTGTGACAGGCTGCGGTTGTGGCGGGCGGATGCCACCGAATCGTTCGACTTCTATGCCTTCAACATCGGCGACTACTACGGCGCTGTGGAAGAGAAGGTGGCCAGCGAAACCCTCTCCAAGGTGCTCTATCCCAATGACGGCACAGACGAGGGCAGGCGGCTGCGGCTGAAGCAACAGCATTTTTTCGTCAGCTGTTCCCTGCAGGACATGATCCGCAGTCTTGACATGCGGGGGTTGCCCATCCAGGAGTTTCCCGACCACTGGGCCATCCAGCTGAATGACACCCACCCGGCAATCGCGGTGGCCGAGCTGATGCGCCTGCTCCTGGATGACAAGCATCTCGACTGGGAGACCTCCTGGGACATCACCCGCCGCAGCATCTCGTACACCAACCACACCCTGTTGCCGGAAGCCCTGGAAAAATGGGGACTGGATCTGTTCGGCAGTCTGCTGCCGCGCCACCTGGAGCTGATTTACGAGATCAATCGCCGCTTCCTGCAGCAGGTGCGCTTGAAGTACCCCGGGAATGAGCACATCCTGCGCCGCGTCTCGATCATTGATGAGGAGGGTGGCAAGGCGGTGCGCATGGCCCATTTGGCCACGGTGGCCTCTCACCATGTCAACGGCGTGGCGGCGCTGCACAGTCAATTGGTGAAGAGCGATCTGTTTCCGGAATTCGCGGCGATCTGGCCAGAAAAATTCATCAATGTCACCAACGGTGTGACACCCAGGCGATGGGTGGCCCTGGCCAACCCTCAATTGGCGGCACTGCTCACCGAGGCGGTGGGAGAGGGCTGGGTGACAGATCTTGATCAGCTCAGGGCCTTGGAGCCCCTGACGGAAGACGTGGGATTTTTAGAGCGCTGGCAAGCCACCAAGCTCTCGGTGAAGCGAGAACTCACGCACTACATCCATAGCCACACAGGCGTATTGGTGGATCCAGCATCACTGTTTGATGTTCAGGTCAAGCGCATCCATGAATACAAGCGCCAGCACCTCAATGCCCTGCAGGTGGTGGCCCAATACCTGCGCATCAAAAATGGAAACACCGCAGGCATGGTGCCGCGCACGGTGATCTTTGGCGGCAAAGCGGCGCCGGGATACGCAATGGCCAAGCTGATCATTCGCTTCATCAACGGCATTGCCGAGACGGTGAATGCCGACCCCGACATGGAGGGTCTGTTGCGGGTGGTCTTCCTCCCGGATTACAACGTCAAACTGGGCGAGCGGGTCTATCCCGGTGCCGACCTCTCCGAGCAGATCTCCACTGCGGGCAAAGAGGCTTCCGGCACGGGAAACATGAAATTCGCCATGAACGGAGCCCTCACCATCGGCACGCTGGATGGGGCCAACGTGGAGATTCGTGAGCAGGTGGGGGCAGAGAACTTCTTCCTCTTCGGCCACACCGCCGCCGAGATCGCCGCCCTGGGCGACGCGGGCTACCACCCCTGGGAGCTGATCCCGAACCTGCCGGAGCTGGCTGAGTCGTTGCGCCTCGTGGAGCAAGGTCACTTCAGCAATGGCGATCAGGAGCTATTCCGACCTCTGTTGCAAAACCTCAGGGGTTCCGATCCCTTCTTTGTGCTGGCCGACTTTGCCGCCTATCTGCGGGCCCAGGCGGAGGTCAGCGAAGCGTGGGCTGATCCCCTCCGCTGGAACCGCATGGCTCTGCTCAACACCGCGCGCACAGGCTTTTTCTCCTCAGACCGCTCCATCCGGCAATACGCCAAAGAAATCTGGCGCGCGGAGGCTTTCCCTGTCACGATCACCTGCGACCTGGAATAGGGAGGGGGCCGCCTTTGGCAGCCGCGCTGGACGGGTGCCAAAGGCGGCGATGGGTCAGATTCGATCCCCCCGGTCGGGCAGGTCGGGCGTTTGGTGGAGCAGGCGGTTGAGGCGGAGGCGATCGGCGTTGAGCGGATCAGGTGCCAACTCACCAGCCACCTCCCGGAAGATCTGTTCCACCTCCTCCGGCACCCGCACGTCGAAGATGCGCTCCATCAAGGCCTCGATGGAAAACAGGTGGGCATTGATGTTCTCCAGGTCGGACATGGCCTGCTGAAGGGCATCGGACTCAGCGGCCACAGTCGCTCCAGACCCGCCACCGTCTCCAACGGGAGGGGGTGCCGCTGTGGCTTCTCCGTCCTGCGATTGCTTCTGGAGCTCCTCCAGCACACGACCCGCAAGGGTACGAAAGGACTGCAGGGCTGCCCAATTGAGCTCCTGCTGCTGACGCAGGCTGGGATTCTCGCGAATCAGCCGGTCGTGTTCTCGATAGAACCGTTGGCAATCAGGGCATTGGCAGGGCTCTTCGGGCACCGCTTCCCTTGTGTTGATCACCTGCCATCATGACACCACGTCGACAGGCTGCGAGGCGGGCCACCGCCCGCGAGCTCCGGGTCAGGCTCCAGCTGGGGCCCCAGAGCCCGGGGCTGCCTCAACGTCAAGGTGAGGTCCCGCAAATGGAGCCGAAGAACGCGGACCGTCCTGGCTGGGCACAAATGACGAGACGGGTCTGCCGATGGACAGGCGCCCTGATTCCCGGCTTCCACAGGACTTTTGGTCAGTCCTGCCCCAGAGCCGGAAACGGCCAAGACGGAGCGCATGTCTTGATTTCCCCATTGAACCCCAGCCGTCTGATCCAGCGCTATAAGTAATCAAATGGGAAAGAGAATTTCGCTTTCTCAAGTCTCGTGCAAGTGAGACCAACTTCACGTCTGCTCCCTGCAGTCACCCGCCAAGTTGTTACTTCTCGTTGAGTTTCCTCATGACCTCTGCAGTCTCCGCATCTTGGCTTTCCTTCCTTGTGGTGAGCAGCATTGCCGTTGCCAGTGTCTGGACTGGGAGGCCGGCCAGCGCAGCGCCACCATGCGTGAACGGCCTGAGCATCAGCACGATTATCAGCAGCTCTCCGTATGAATGTACACTTGGAAGCATAACCTACATTTTTGACAACTCTTTAAACGAGCTCAACAATCCCAACGCAAAGATAAACTTTTTCACCTCTGATCTCAAGCAAGAAATTCGCTTCGAATCATTGTCCTATAATGGTTTTGTGTCATTTGGCTATGATTTGATAACCCCGAATGATAGCATTGAATCCATTGATCAATCCTACACTCCAGCCACACCCGCTGCTATCAACTCAATTTTAGATATCAATAGTGTATTGCCGGCAGACCCCTCTGACACTCCCTACACAATGTATTCAGAATTGCAGCTCGCCCCGGGCACAACGCTGACTTCATTGACGCATACCATTAACAAAACACCCGCTCCCCTTCCTGTGCTTGGCGCTGGAATGGCTTTCACATTCAGTCGCAGGCTCCGTCGTCGTATCGCCCGGGCCTCTTGATCTTGCTTGCTCGGCTCACTCGACAGGCCAGGGCTGCCTCAAGGTCAAGTTGAGGTCCCGCAAATGGAGCTGAAGAACGCGGATCGTCCTGGCTGGGCACAAATACGGGTCTGCCGATGGACAGGCGCCCTGATCCCCAGTTCCACAAGACTTTTGGTCAGCCCTGACCAGGCAGGGGAAGCGCTCGGATGGTTGACCAGGCACCGTGGTGCGAGGTTTCTGGTAAATCGCCCGCAACCCCATGCGGCGCGTGAGGTTGCGCACCCCCCGGTCACGACTGATCGGGATCCCTTCTCGGGCCAGGTAGTCCACCATCCGGCGGCTGCCGCTGCAGGGATCCTCCAGGTAGCTGGCATCGATCCTGGCCATGATCTGCAGCGTTGATTGCCGCACCGGTGGGGGCCGGTAGTAGAGCGTCGATCGAGGCAGTCCCAGCAGCTCACACTGGCGACTGACGCTGAGATCAGGGTGGTCGTGATCGACCAGCTTGCGCAGTTCATGAGTATCAGAGCAGCTGCGATTTTTTTGAGCCACTCCAGCTCCATCTACAGCCAGGGCTGCTTTAAAGTGGTTGGATAGAGGCGCCAGGCCACGATTGTGATTCAGGTCCCACGCTGAGACCCTTATGAGATCGGGACTCAGTTCCTCAGAGCTGCTGGGCACATGAACGCAGAGTGGCAAGTTTGAATCAGCCCTGCATCTACAGCCGTCCTATCTGCTGGAAAAGCTCGGCCTCCTTGGCTTGCCCCTCCTCCTTGTCCTTGGTTTTCTTGCCTCTGGTGAACAGCTCGCTGGCGCCATCCAGGAGCTGCTTCTTCCACTGGCTCACCTGGATCGGGTGAATGGCGTGATCGGCCGCGATCTCCTGGATCGTCTTGCGACCGCTGATCGCTTCCATGGCGACCCTGGCCTTGAACTCGGGACTGTGGGTACGGCGTTTAGTCATGGGTGGGGGCCCTTTTCAGGCGTGGTGCCCCGCCTCAGAGGTTAACGAGGGGCCCTGTCCAGAAAAGCCAGACCACCTCATTCCGCCTCCCCCCGCCTCCCGGAGTGAAATCCCCTGCCGTCACTGATCTCGCTGGCCAGTCGCGGCAGGCCAGTGATTTTTCGAGGTGCCCTCTGGGAATGTTCTGTGCATTGATCACATGCGGGGCAATGACTTTACATGTCTCAGGCCATGAGATTTTCTCACTCAAATCGCTGAGACATCAATGAATACTCCCGCTCCTCTTTCGTGCGTAGTTCGGCTGCGTAGCGTGTTAACTCGGTACGCTTTGTAGATGCCCAATTGGCCACAGAAGGGTCGAGATGCTGCTCAAGAGCGTCGAGAAGGGATAATCTCTTGACGATTGCATCCGCTCTAGATCCCGTCCAGGATTGCGGGAAGAATACAGTCCAAAATGCATGAAGAACATCTTCAGTCTTTGGAGCTTTAGAAAGCAGCTCTAATGCAAGCGGGCTCCATGACAAATCAGTCCGACCGGCCTCATTAGGAATTGGGCAACATAGTTGAACCGCCTGAGCCAAGGCTGCAAAGCGATGGTCAGGATCATTTTCGCACCACCCTAAGAGAACCTCGACCTTGATCAAGCCAAGCGAGTTGTATCTGGGACCAAGATCGTCGTGCCAGGATGCGGGATCAAAAATACGACCTATTTCCCCACGACGCTCGACCTGGCGCCCCAGAAATACATCCAGGAAAACAGTGGGGTGGCTTGTTGCTAGCGAATCCATCAATCTTGGATGGTCTGGATATCCAGCTACAGAATCGTCAAGGATTCCCGCAAGAAGATTGGTCGCGATGATGCATGCCGCTTCAGCACCCTGCTCCCCACATAGACATGCTGTGGCAATAACCCCAAGCTCATAGTCCCAGGTGCGAGGTATTGGCTGAGAACGAGAAAAGACCTGCCTCACCAGTATTTCTCTTGCAAGATCTAAAAACAGTGTTGGCAACTGATCCGGGCCAGACAGAGAAGCGAGAAGAGATAAAGAATTTATAATGATAGCATCACTGTGCTGCGTATCCTTAAGTGCGATAAGCAGGCGAAGAAGCATATCGTTTTCAATTCTGCTGACGACAGATGCATGGCCCAGGTTCCAATAGCTTTGGAGCGAGGCACTGCCTGTATCCATGCAAGCGATTAATCTCTCAACTGCCTGATCATCAATATCCAAGCCTAGTTGAATGCATGGAAATATGGTTGCAAAATCAGGATCAACCACAAACCTATCAAGTAATGCCTCGTATGATGTGCGATCAATAAGGGCATACTGCTGAAGAACCCCAGTCAACATGCTCACGGTTCTCGTGGATGGATCTGCCTCTCTCCAGGTAGAACAACAGCCCTCAACAAGCCAAGTGATCTCAGTAAGACTGGTTACTAAACCTCTGCAGAACGCCTTGATTCGTGAGCTTCGGGAATTCCCTAATGCAGGAAGTAGTTGCTTGGCTTTGTCAACGTTCTCCGCGGCTTCGACACCTAGGTTAAAGGCCTTCTCCTCTAGGCGCAAATCAGCTTCTGTGCAGCTGTCTTGTGTAATTTCAGTGTCGGGTTTTGCCTCAAGCAGGTCGTAGGGATCATAGGTCTCTCGGCACACATACAGGCTCACGCTCTCAATAAGGTCTGCTGGAGCAAGATGCTTGGCAAGTTTTTCAAGTCTATCTTTAGCCTCTGGATCCATGTCGTTGCCATGAAACCTGATCGTATCCTTGACTGCCAGCCATCCGCCACCCCAAGGCCGATCAGCGTGAAGGTCGCGAGTAATTTTTTCAATTAGGTCATAAAGCCGTACATTTGTCCAAAGCATGGACCATTGGCGAGAGAGCAAAGCCCTCGCCTCGGTCGATCTCTGATCCTGATACGATGCAAGCTTCACGCAGTAATCAAGAGCAGTCTCAAACCACCTCTGGATATCTTCCGCAGTGGCTGGAATATATCCAAAGTCACGAGATTGTGAGCCAAAGTCAAAGCTGTTGTGTGATACAAATCCTGATGACTGAAGCATTGCCTCTAGCAAATAGAAGCCCAGCCCATTCTTGATAGCATCCTCTGTATCCAAAAGTTCTTCGATAACCGCAAGCCTTAGGGCTTGTGGTGCCATCGTTCCGGATCGATACAGCTGAAAGAGAGGCTTGATCTGGTGGCGAATTGAGTTGACATTCTCGCCAGGCTGTTCATTCAACGCAAATCGTAGCAAGATCGCAAGGACTCGTGGAAACAGTTCCGCCGAATAAGCAAGCTTGCACAGGAGACCTACGACCCTCGAAAAGTGTGGATTGTCCCTTGACGTGAAGTGTTCGCCGTTGGGTCCATTGCAAATAGCTTCGATCAGACGTAGAGATGCCTCAGAATTAGCTGGTGCGAGAAAAACGAAACAATCGAATTCCCAGTGCTCACGATGATACACATCCCTTTGCCATGTTTCACTTCTCAGGAGCAGAGTGCCGATTAAGCCGTCCTCTGACAGCAGATCACTTGCGCATTGAACGGCAATAGGCTGCTCATGAAGAAAGCCAATTCGGTGACAGAATGACTTGAGCAGCCTATGATTTACTTCAGGTTCAAAAGCCTGTAGAACACGCTGGAGTGATAGCTCTTCTAAGGCTTCATTTGCAAGTCTGTTAGAGATGGCTTGGGGAAGAACGGCTCTCCATGGGCCGCGAGACTGGAGAAGCTCTCGCTTTTTTAGCTCCGAGAGCATTCGAAGCATTGTTTGGGGTGTTCGCTCGTAGAGACTTGCCAATACGGCATGCTCTGATTGAGGTGCCGAGCTTTCATCAATGCTGAATGAATAAACCAGAGAAGCCGCTTTGGCTGTGTCTAGCAAATCCCTATCCTGTGGATTGCGCTGATAGAACAGACGATTGAACAACTCGTTATCCCCAAGACCCGCCAGGCTGCCACCATACAAAACTGATTCAGCGAGCGCTAGCGCTACTCTCGTGTTTCCCTCCGAAAACGCCGCGATTGTTGAGCGGTCAATCTGGCTGACATCTGGGTAACGCTGGCTGATGAGCGCTTCGATCAGTTGATCGTCTGATGCCTGCAGGCGGTAGACATCCGTTTCTGCTGGAACATCTTCTTTAATGTCATACTCTACAGTGAGCAGTCGTACAGTGCTGTTTTCCTGGCAGCATCGTTGGTTGATGGATCGATGAAGCTGCTCACTACAGTTATCGATAACCAGCAATGCCGAGTGCCGACTGGCGATCAGTTGATCGGCAAGTTGAATAGGATGTGGCTGGGTAGGTAGTGACTCATCAGCGTAATAGACCTGATATTGATTGAGAGGCTCCGAGCCAATCCGTTCGTCAAACAGCGCTTGCACCAATCTTGTCTTGCCCACCCCCGATTGGCCAACAAGCCTCACGGCCCTGCCTTGAGTTGATAGCTGTTGTCTAAGCTGTTGTATTCCCTCTTCAATCGTCACAGGCTGGCCTGTTGAGCCTGGAGGAATCAACTTGGCCCGTGTATCCAGCAAATAGTCATCATCTACTGTTCCCCTGCCGCTGGCCCAGTACTCGAAAGTACGCCATCCAGAGAACGGCCTACCAACCCTTTCAAGCACCCAGCGGACCAGTGCCGGATGTCGCTGGACCCAGTTTGCAATTCTAGATTGATCATAAAAATCAAGGACTAGGCGTTGGTGCTCAGCGATGGAATCTACGGCATCCCACATTGCACCTAAGCGGCTTTGCAGACTCGAATCCGTGGTTGATGATGATCCGCTAACGATGACATAGGCGCCGTCAGAAGCTGCTAACTCTCCGAGCAGTCGGATTACATCAACTTTTCCCATCTCCACAAGGATGCCCCTTCTAGCCATATTGGTCTGCTTGCACTGAAAAACAGTCTCAGCCCGTGGGATATGGCTGTTCGGCGGAGGTTGAACACTGGTGGGATCTAACTCAGTAAGTCGTCTTACCCGAACGTCGACACCGCCATCCGATGCATCTTGATGGCCTCCCCAAGTGATCCCGCGCGTGGGCAAGCCGGCTTGAAGGTAATCAGCTTCACAGAGTTTGCCCGTGAGAATACGGAGATCGGCATCACTAAGGCGTCCGATATCTGCACCGGTGACATCAAGGAGGTGATTCATCGGTGCAGACTGGGGGCTGTGATCGTGCCGAGAGCGGCTTCAAACTCACTTCTCTCGGCCTGAGCTAGAGAGTGCCCCATAACTCCAGTAACCTCTTCCATGGGAAACAACGGACTCCCCGGCACCCACAGCTCACAGCTATCGCTGTTGTCCTCGTAGTAGGAGGCGTTGCAGGTGACGCGCATTTCCTTGTCGAGGCCGGGTTGGGTCCAGGCGAAGTCATAGGTACCGATCGGGCGGGCACTGCAGCCGGGTGGCAACAAGCTCGGTTGTCTGAGGATGGCTTCCAGATTAGCCAGGGTGAGCGGTGAGGGCTGCAGGCTGTTCACCACATCACGGATGGCATCGAGGTCCTGGAGGACGTCATCAAGGTCCAGGCCCTTGATCTCGGGTTCCTGCTCCACAGCCGCCACAGCGGATGCCCGTGCCTTCTCCCGCTGATCACGGCTGACGAGGGTGGCCTGGGAGATGGAGCTGGATGCCTTGGCCAGGATCGGCTGGAGCTTGCCCACGACTTGCTCGAACATGGCGATCCGGCCCTTCAGCGCCCGGTACACATCGGCCTCGACGGTGCCATCGAGATGCAGGTTGACGATCTGCATCTGCTCGTGGGTCTGGCCGATGCGGTCGATACGGCCAATGCGCTGCTCCACGCGCATCGGGTTCCAGGGCATGTCGTAGTTGATCAGGGCGCCGCAGAACTGGAAGTTCAGGCCCTCAGCTGCGGCGTCGGTGCAGAGCAGAGTCTCGGCCTTACCTTCCTTGAAGCCGCGTTTGGTGGCCTCGCGGTTCAGGGCCTTCCACACCCCACCCCTCTGGAGGATCTCGCCACCGCGACCGGTGAAGGCCATCAGGCTGGTGTGCCCCGCGCCGATCAGCAGCTCCTTGAGGGCGTCGACGGTGTCGGTGTACTGGGAGAAGACGATCACCTGCTTGTAGCCCTGGGCCTGCAGCTCCTCGATGGCCTTGAGGAACTCGGCCCCCTTGCTGTCGTGGCCGACCAGGGGCCTGGCCTGATCGAGCAGCACGCCGATGGCATCGAGTTCCCCCTGGAGCGAGGCCTCCTGGAAGGCGCTCTGCATACCCTCCAGATCGAAGGTCTGCTCTCCGCTGATGTCGTCGTCTTCGGCGGCGGCCGCGTCTTCCTCCAGCTGCTGCTGCTGGCCGGCCAGTCGTTTCTCCAGAGTGGAGACCAGGGCGGCCCCGCTGCTGGCGAGGCGGCGGCGGTAGAACGTCATCACGAAGCCCACTGCCGATTTCTTCTGGCCAGAGGCCTGGGCGTACTGGGTGGAGATGAAGTCCTACACGGCGTCGTACAGCGCCCGCTCCTGCGA
>JBKDSV010000160.1:0-54318 GCA_046340795.1 Cyanobacteriota bacterium
ACCCAGATCCAGCACCCGATGAACAGGCCCCTGAAGGTTGGGGGCGATCGCGTCGTAGATCGCCCGCCGCAGGCGTCCCTGCGCTTCCGCGGGCTGGAGGGGTTCATCCGGCCACACCCGCAGGGCCATGGCATCGGTGGCCTGCTCCGCCTCGCAGGCGGCCTGCCAGCAGAGGTTGCCCGCGTTGTAGGCATGAAAGCGGGCCAGGTAATAGGCCGGTGGCCGGGTGGCCGGATTGGTGCTGGCCGCCAGCAGGGGTTCCGCGCGGACCTGCAGGGCCTCACGCCGGTCGCGCCAGGCGATGCCCCGGCGCTCGGCGGTGCCGATGATCAGGCGCCGGGCCTGCCAGAAGAGCACCTGGCGCAGCGGTTCCACCGCCAGCAGCCGATCGATCAGCCACCCCAGGGGGTGGCGCGAGCGCACCCAGTTGGGCGGTGGGCTGGCCGCGGCGACGGAGGCGGGGATGGGGGCCGGTTCCATGGTCAGGCAGCACGCTTCAACAGAGAGGGCAGAGACGGTGGCGGCAGGGAAGGTGGCGGCAGGAAAGGTGGCGGCAGGGAAGGAGGCCGATGGAGGGATCCGGCTGGCCAGGGGTCGCAAGGGTGGCCAGAAGATTCCGCGGAACCCTCAACCGAGAACCCTCAACCGAGAACCAACACACGCAGCAGACCCAACAATGCGGTTGCGCCGATCAGTGGAATCACCCCCCACTTTAGGCGCAGCAACAGCACCAAAGAGAGAGCAAGGATCCCGAGGGCTTGCCAATCCAGGACACCACCGCCAGAAGCGGGCCAGAGCACAGGTCCGACAAAGAAAACCGCCAGGCTGGCGATCACCCCGGTCACCGCGGCGGTGATGGCTGTCAGAGGGGCGCTCAGACGGAGGTTGTCGCGGCTGGCTTCGACCAAGGGGCCACCAGCCAGGATGAAGACAAAAGACGGCAGGAAGGTGAACCAGACCACAACAAGCAGCGCCAGGGCGGCAAAACCCAGGTTGCTGGTCAGATTCCAACCGCCCATGAAGCCGACGAAGGCCACCACCATGATCAAGGGCCCCGGGGTGGTCTCGCCGAGGGCCAGTCCATCGATCATCTGATCTGCCCGCAACCAGGAGAAGGTGTCCACCGCCCCCTGGGCGACGTAGGGGAGCACGGCATAGGCGCCACCAAAACTCAACAGGGCCACGCGGGTGAAAAAGCGGGCCATGGTGGCCAATGGACCGTTCCAGCCGTTGAGCAGGCCGAGGACCGCCAGCGGCAGCGCCAGAGCCAGACCGCTCAGCAATAAGGTGAGCAGAAGCTTGGCTTTGGAAAAACGCCCGTGGGCAGGGGTGGCGGTGTCGTCATCGTGGATGAAGGGGACTTCGACGATCGCGGGATGGGAGGCGGAGGGCTCCGCCACGGCCAGCGGCCGGGCCGTGGCCGTGACCGGCAACCGCGCCACCAATCCCGGCCCCAGCCAAGCGGGCCGCAGCTGGCCGGCCAGAACGCCGGCCAAGGCCGCCATGGCCACCACCAGGGGGTAGGGCAGCGTCCACCAGGCCAGGGCAAGGAAGGCCACGCTGGCGATGGCCGCCAGAAAGGGCGTGGTGAGGGTGCGGCACCCCACCTTCCAGGCGGCCTGCACGACAATCGCCAGCACGGCCGGTTTGAGCGCCCAAAACACCGACGCCAACAGGGGAAGCTGGCCCCAGAGGGCATAGATCGTCGACAGGGCCAACAGCACCCCGACCGAGGGCAGCAGAAACAGGCCACCGGCGATCAGCCCGCCACGGTTGCCATGCATCAACCAGCCCAGGTAGGTGGCCAGTTGGATCGCTTCCGGACCCGGCAGAAGCATGCAGTAGTTGAGCGCATGGAGGAAGCGTCGTTCCGAGAGCCAGCGGCGTCGCTCCACCAACGTTTCGTGCAGCAGGGCGATCTGGCCGGCGGGCCCGCCGAAGCTCAGCCATCCCAACTGGCCCCAGAAACGGGCGGCTTCCCGCAAAGACACAGAACGTTCGGGCACGAGCAGCCAGCGGCTGCCAGAAACCGTACGTCGCCTGCAGCAAGGGGGGATGGGTTCTCAGAAGGCGTTCTGCCGGGCTCAGGCCGCCGCCGGGTTGATCCGGCGCGGCCCGGGCTGTTGCTCACAGAAGGTGGCAGGGCTGCCTCAAGGTCAAGTCGAGGTTCCTCAAATGGAGCTGAAGAACGCGGACCGTCCTGGCTGGGCACAAATGACGACGGGTCTGCCGATGGACAGGCGCCCTGATCCCCAGCTTCCACAGGACTTTTGGTCAGCCCTGCAGAAGGGGGACGGCCAGAGTGTGCTCGAGGCTCGCACCAAGGCCGGCGCCGATGATCCCATTGCCATTGAAATCCATGCCAAAGTTGTTTTCATGCTGAAACGCTCCAGGGGAACTCAAGCCCCACTCACCAGTGGAGGAGATCCAATTCCAGCTGCTGTCCATTGTCCACAGCGATAGATAGTTCCCAGAGGTGCTCTTCCAGATCATTTGGTTTACACCAGAGAGGTTCTCTGCCGTCAAGGGTTCCCAGCCCACAAAACCCGTTTGGAGAATCGGCCTGCCCCTGAATCTCAACCCTGCCGGCACGCTATTACCCGCCTGGGCATAGAGCCTGCCGCCCGCATCCCGCATCAGTCGCGTGTTGCCGAACGCTTCCAAGATTTGCGTGTCATCATCCTGAATCATGCCGGTGACGGCACCGACGGTACCCAAGGTGTAATCCGTTCCCTCCAGCAGCGTCAGCGTGACGGTTTCATCTGCCTCGATGCCCCCATCGGTTATGGGATCGACGGTCACTGTAGCGGTGGCCGCTCCAGCGGCAAAGCTGACGCTCTTGCTGGCGGGTGTCGCCGCGATGCCGCTGTAATCCGTGCCCAGCTGAGCGCTGCCACTGACGCTGTAATTCACGCTCAGGGGATTGGTGAGGGGGCCGCTGCGGGTGAAGGTGTAGACGAGATTGGCCGGGCCATCCTCCAAAACCCTGCTGGTGGAGACGGCAAGGGAAACGCTGGCTGTCAAGGACTGGGTGTTGATGGAGAGCGACCAACCGTCCATGATCTTGCCGGCCGCATCAATGTTGTCGTCCTGAACAAAAAGCCTCCAGACCCCATTGGGATTGGTCCCGTTGAAAACGGAGAGATCTGCAAGGTATGGACCAGCCGGAGCCTGAGCGTTGAAGACGTCATTGCTCGGTGCATCGAGGTCATAATCAGGACTGTAATGATTCATTGGCCGCCAGCTGCCCGAACTGAGCGGGTCCTCGTCAGGAACCTCGGCTGTGGCCTGAGCGCTGAAGGTCAGCGTGACCCCCGCCACTGAGTTCTCTCCCCCGCCATCAGAGAGAAGAAGAGTTTTTGCTCCAGTTGGACCAACAAGCAGAATATCCACATCGTCGAAAGAATTATGATAGAAATTATAGAGAGTTACCTCCACATTTGTCGCGACCAGGCCGCTGGCTGAGGTCACCGTCAGGGAAGAGGGGAAGGGATTGCTCGAACCAATGGAGGGAATGACGATGGCTGCTGGATTGAACGCCAGAAGCACACCATCATCATTGAGGATCATGCTGCTGGCACTCTTGTTCGCTGTAGCCAGGGTTGCCCCGTCGCTGGGATTGTTGAGGGTGACGCTGAATGCTTCCATACCCTCTTGAGCGGTGTCAGAAGTCACTGGCACCGTGATCAGGGTGCTGCTGACCCCGGGAGCAAAGGTGACCGTGCCGCCGGGCAACACTTCGCCGCTGAAATCATTGCCATCGGCGGGAGCCTCTCCGGTTCCAGTCACCCCCCAGGACACCGTCTGCTGGCCAGACTGGTCACCATGGCGCGTGATCTTGAACTGGAACAATGTGAGGCCCGATTCGCCTTCCGCCAGATAGGCCTGAGATGCGGCAATCGAGAAGGCGGGTGCTACCACGGTGTTGAGAAACTTCAGCACATCCAGCCGACCGCCGCTGGCGGTGATGCCCTCCAGGGAGGGCGTTGGGATGGTGCTGGCAAGCAGCGCCGTGCGGATCTGCTCAGCGGTGCTGCCGGGATAGCGAGAGGCATAGAGCGCCACAGCCCCTGTGACATGGGGAGCCGCCATCGAGGTGCCGCTCAACGAGTAGTAGTAATTTCTAGGAAGCGAAGAAAGGATATCAACCCCGGGTGCACCGAGATCGACAGCAGTGTTGCCATAGTTGGAGAAATCGGCAAGTTGGCCGTATCGATTGATCGCCGCTACGGAGATAACTGCATCATAACCAATATATGGCGTTGTATCGTAAGCAGTGGGATAGCTTGGCAACAGATCATTGTCTGAGGATTGGTTGCCAGCAGAGGTGACAAAAAGAATATCTTGCTGGGCAGATCGCACAATCGCTTCCTGCATGGCTTGCGAGTTTCCACCACCAGTCCATGAATTATTCGTGGCGACAATATTAAGCCCATGGCGCCACTTGAGATCAGTGATATAATCCAGAGCCAAGATCGCACCCGATATAAAACCGCTCCCTCCATCCAAAAACCTGGCGGAGATCATGCTGACATCCCAGTTCACACCGGCCACCCCGCGACCATTGCCGCCTACCCCTCCAATCGTGCCCGCTACATGGGTGGCATGAAAGTCAAGATTTGCATTATAAGTAGCGTTGTTGTTGTCATAAAAATTCCAGCCGCGAATATCATCGATATAACCGTTGCCATCGTTGTCAATTCCGTCCTGTGTTTCATAGGGATTCAGCCACATATTTGCCGCAAGATCTTCATGCGCATAATCAATGCCATCGTCCAAGATGCCCACCACCACCGATTTGGAGCCGGTGAAGCCTTGGTTCCAGGCGGCTTCGGCGTTGCTGCCGAACTCGTTGGTGGTGTTGGCTGGGCCATGGCTGCTGGGGGAATCACTCCCATACATCCCCCAAAGCTGACCATTTCGATACTCAGAGTCATTGCTGACAGACTGGACTTGCAATAGCTGATCGACCTCCGCGAAGCGCACCTGAGGCATGGCCTGATAGGTCGCCAGCGCGGTCTGCACATTGGCGCCCAGCGGCAATTCGATCACCTCCAGCACGCCATCTCCCCTTGCCCGCATCGGCACGGTGTGGATCAGTTCCTTGCGCAAGCCGCCCAGCCCGCCCAGCGCCGCGGTTCGATCCGCTTCTGTGGCATCTGCCGCCCACTGCACCATGATGCGCGCCCCGCCACCCACAGGCGACGCGGAGGGATGCTGGGGGCCAGCCGCAGGGGCCTGTCCCTCAGCCTGAACCAACAGCGGTGCCGCGAGAGCCTCGGCGAGGACATCCACTGGAGAGAGGCTGGCTGCAAATCCAGCCCCCCCCTCAGCCACCAGCCAGCTGGCTGGTGGGGCATTGGCCGGGGGGAGCGCTGTTGCTGCCTCAGCCGTGCCCGGGAAGGAGGGCTCGATGGCGGGCTGTGTGGCCAACCCGGTGGCCATCGGGGCCAAAGGGCCATCGGCGGGCTCGATCAAAAGCGCACCCTCCTCAGAGGAAGATCTCCTCTCCGGCGCCATGACAAACCACTTGTCAATGTCAAAGCTTGTCGGGAGACCCGGAACGTTGGGAACAGGCCTGGTCATGGGGGGCGACGCACGGATGAAGCAAATGATCAGATGCGCGACGAGTGACGCATCTGATCATTTGCTTCAGGCTAGAGCTTCGCAAATTTTTCAGTTGTCATGGTTCGTGCCGACACGTTCGTGGCCCTCGCCGTGGTCCCCCCTGGCCTGGAGCAGGCCGCCATGGAAGAGGTGGTGCGGCTGGGGGGCCTGTCGGCACGGCCGCTGCGGGGGGCAGTGGCCTTCCGCATCGACACCGCCGGCTTTTACCGCCTCCACCTGTGCGCCCGTCTGCCCTTTCGCATCCTGCGGGAGCTGTCCCGTTTCCCCTGCTCCAGCCGGGCGGAGCTCAGTGGCGGGGTATGCCAGGCCGCCGACTGGGACCTCTGGTTGCCGCCACGGCGCACCTTGCGGGTGGAGGTCAGTGGCGGCACGGCAACGCTCAACCACAGTCACTTCACGGCCCTGGAGGTGAAGAACGCTTTGGTGGACCTGCAGCGGCAGCGATGGGGCGCGCGCAGCTCGGTGGATCGCCAAGACCCTGACCTGGTGCTCCACCTCCATCTCCTTCGTCATGGGGAGGCCGTGCTCAGCCTTGATGGCGGCGGGAGCAGCCTGCATCGCCGCGGCTGGCGCGCCGCCGTCGGGCTGGCGCCCTTGAAGGAAAACCTGGCGGCCGGCCTGCTCGCCCTCACCGGCTGGCAGGGCCACTGCCCCCTGGTCGATCCCTTTTGCGGCAGTGGCACCCTGCTGATCGAGGCGGCTTGCGCGGCCTTGGGCCGCGCGCCGGGGCTCTTGCCCCCCTCTCCGGGCCAGGCCCCCCGCTCGCGCCCTTTTGCCCTCCAGCGCTGGCCGGATTTCGATCCAGCCCTCTGGCGCGCGGAAGAAGTGGCGGCGCAAGAACTCGCCCGCGACACTCTGGCCGATGGTCGCCCCCTGGCGCCGCTGGTGGGCTGCGATCACAACGCGGAGGTTCTGGAGCAGGCCCGCACCAACGCCGAAGCCGCCGGGGTCGCTTCCTGGATCCGCTTCGAGTTGGCGGATGCTCGCAGCTTCACGCCCCCCGCCGGTCCTGGTCTGATCGTGACCAACCCGCCCTACGGCGAGCGACTGGGAGAGCGCCAGGCGCTTCAGGAGCTCTACGCCGCCCTGGGCCAGAGGCTGCGCCAACAGGCCCCCGGCTGGAGCCTCTGGCTGTTGAGCGGCCATCCCGATCTCACCGCATCCCTGCGCCTGAAGGCGTCCCGGCGCCTGCCGGTGAGCCATGGTGGCCTCGACTGCCGCTGGCTGCGCTACGAGCTGCGGCAGTCTGCCCGAGATCTCTCGGATGGCGACCCATCAGCGGGGCAGACTGGTGACCCTGCCGGTGGTGGGGCATGATCCTCCCGGCTGGCCAACCCGCCTGTGCCCTCCCAAAATCATTGCGGCGATCACCGGGCACAGCAGCGCCTGCGTTCGCTCGGCTGGGCGCTGCTGGCGGGAACCGCCGCCGGCCTGCTGGCCCTGCCGCTGCCCTCTGCTCTGGAGGGGGTGACCCGGCTGGATTCCGCCCTGCGGTCGGCGGGAAGCGGCTTTTTTCTTGGCCTTCTGGCCTTTCATTTGCAACGGGTCGATCCGGATGACGGCCACCTCCAGGCCGGACTGGTGGGGGCGATCTGCGCGATCCGCAGCCTTGCCATCCCCCTTCCCTGGCCGCTTCCGCCCACGGGACCAGACCCGTTGTCGCTGCAGGAGCTGACAAGCGCACTGCCATCGCTGATGATGGCCGCAATGCGGATCTGGCTGCCGCTTTGGTGGCCCTTGATCGGCAGTGCCCTGCTGCTCCAGTGGGCCCAGCGCCTGCTGCCCGCCCCGCGGCCATGAGCCTGCTGCACGCCACCTGGCTGTTTCCCCCAGAAGGAGCGGGAGGTCGCCTCCTGCTCTGGGCCGACACCTGGCGGGTGGCCGCCCCGGTGCGCCCGCAATCGGACGTTCCCGACCATCCCTTCACCCTCAACTGGGATGACCTGGCCGCTTGGCTGCAGGAGCATGACCTCTGGTCGGAAGCCCTGCGGCCCGCCCAGGCCTCTCTCACCCTGCCCAGTCGCCCCCAGGCAGCCCGGGGACGTCGGGTAACGGCGGCGGAGGCCTGGAGCGGATTGCCCCTGCAAGCCGGCGAACCGATCCCCAAGCAGGTGACCTGGTGGCCTTGGAAAGTGGAAGGGCTGGCGATGGAGCCGGGCGCGGCGGCGGAATGGCTCAGTGGGCTCCCTCTCTCCGGCCACCACCCTGACCTGGCGGATGAGCTGCGCTGGTGGAGCCACCTGCAGCGCTGGGCGATGAGTCTGATCGCCCGCGGACGCTGGCTGCCCCAGGTGGAAGAGGGCCGGGCCCGCTGGCTGCCCCTGCTCAACCGCGAGGGGGACCGTCGGCGGCTGGAGGATCTGGCCTCGGGGCTGCCCCAGGTGGCCAGCTGCGCCATCGCCTCGGGCACCCCGATGGAAGGGGCCTTGGCCTGTCGCCGGCCCGGCAGCGGTCGCCTGCGGGTGGCCAGCCTGTTGGAGGCCCTGCTGGATGGTCAGTTGCGCAATGGATTTGCGCCCGCCAGCAAAGACCTCGATCCCCTGCTGGCGGCCTGGCAGAAGGCCCTGGGCCGCGGCGATGGCCGCCTTGCTCTCGATCCGGAGCAGACCGAGCGGCTGCAAACAGCCACCCACCACTGGCGCGAGGCCGTGGCCGGGCGCGTGGCGCCGGCACGGGCCTGCCTGGAACTCTTCACGCCCGTTGAGGGCGACGAGCTGTGGGACCTGCGCTTCTCCCTGCAGGCTGAAGCCGAGCCAACCCTGCGGCTCCAAGCGGGAGCGGTGTGGGCGGCTGGCGACGGTGTGCTCCAGTTGGGGGAAGTGGAAGTGCGCCAACCGGGAGAACTTCTGTTAGAGGGTCTGGGCCGTGCCCTCCCGGTGGTTGAACCCCTGGGACGGGGTCTGGAGAGCGCCGCACCGGAGCAGATGCAGCTCACTCCGGCCGAAGCCTTCGTGTTGGTGCGCACCGCCGCCAGCCAGTTGCGGGACGTGGGGGTGGGGGTGGTCCTTCCGGCGAGCCTGAGCGGGGGCCTGGCCAGTCGGCTGGGGCTGTCGATCGAGGCGGAACTGCCCAGCGGCTCGCGGGGGCTGAGCCTGGGTGAGGGCCTGGATTGGCGCTGGGAGTTGATGATCGGCGGCGTCACCCTCAGCCTGAAGGATCTGGAACGGCTCGCTGCCAAGCGCAGTCCGCTGGTGCGGCACAAAGGGGCCTGGATCGAGCTGCGCCCTGGAGACCTGAAGAACGCGGAACGCTTCTGTGCGGCTGATCCTCAATTGAGCCTGGATGAGGCCCTCCGTCTCACCGCCAGCGATGGCGACACCCTGATGCGGCTGCCGGTGCATCGCTTCCTCGCTGGGCCCCGCCTGCAGGCGGTGTTGGAGCAATACCACCAGCAGAAGGCACCGGATCCCCTGCCGGCGCCGGAGGGCTTTGCCGGTCAACTGCGGCCCTACCAGGAGCGCGGACTGGGCTGGCTCTCGTTTCTGCATCGCTTTGATCAAGGCGCCTGCCTGGCAGACGACATGGGTTTGGGCAAGACGGTTCAGCTATTGGCCTTTTTGCAGCACCTCAAGGTCGCTGGCGAGCTCAAGCGGCCCGTGCTGCTGGTGGCGCCCACCTCCGTGCTCACGAACTGGAAGCGGGAGGCGGCCGGCTTCACGCCTGAGCTAGAGGTGCGCGAGCACTACGGCCCCCGGCGACCGAGCAGCGAAGCGGCTTTGAAGAAGGCCCTGGAGGGGATTGACTTGCTGCTGACGAGCTATGGCCTCCTGCAGCGGGACAGCGAGCTGCTGGAGAGCATTGACTGGCAGGGGGTGGTGATCGATGAGGCACAGGCGATCAAAAATCCCTCCGCCAAGCAGAGCCAGGCCGCCCGCGACCTGGCTCGCCCAGGCAAGCAGAGCCGCTTCCGCATCGCCCTCACCGGCACGCCGGTAGAAAACCGGGTGAGCGAGCTCTGGGCGTTGATGGACTTCCTCAACCCCAGGGTGCTCGGCGATGAGGGTTTCTTCCGCCAGCGTTACCGGCTCCCGATCGAACGCTACGGCGACATGAGCTCCCTGCGCGATCTCAAAGCCCGGGTGGGCCCCTTCATCCTGCGGCGTTTGAAAACCGACAAGACCATCCTTTCCGACTTGCCGGAAAAAGTGGAGCTCAGGGAGTGGGTGGGGCTGACGCCCGAGCAAGTCAAGCTCTACCGCAAAACGGTGGACGAGAGCCTGCAGGCCATCGCCCGGGCGCCCTTGGGCCAGCGCCATGGCCAGGTGCTGGCCCTGCTCACCCGCCTCAAGCAGATCTGCAACCATCCGGCCCTGGCCCTCAAAGAAGCGACTGTGGGGAGCGATTTCGCGACCCGCAGCGCCAAGGTGCAACGGCTGGAGGAGATTCTGGAGGAGGTGATCGAAGCGGGCGACCGGGCCCTGCTCTTCACCCAGTTTGCTGAATGGGGACACTTGCTGCAGCTGCATCTGCAACGCCGCTGGCGACAGGAAGTGCCGTTTCTCCATGGGGGCAGCAGCAAAAATGAACGTCAGGCGATGGTGGATCGCTTCCAGGAAGACCCCCGCGGACCACAGCTGTTTCTGCTGTCGCTGAAGGCTGGCGGCGTGGGCCTCAACCTCACCCGAGCGAGCCATGTGTTCCACATCGACCGCTGGTGGAATCCGGCGGTGGAAAACCAGGCCACAGACCGGGCCTACCGGATCGGCCAGAGCAACCGCGTGATGGTTCACAAATTCATCAGCAGCGGCACCGTGGAGGAACGTATCGACCGCATGATTCAAGAAAAGTCGAAGCTGGCGGCAGACATCATTGGCAGTGGAGAGGATTGGCTGGGTGGGTTGGATGTGAGCCAGCTCAAGGAACTGGTGGCGTTGGAGGAGAGTTGAGGGCTGGATCTGGCTGCGTCGAACCCGTGGCAAGCCTGAATTCCCGCACTCTGTGCCATTGTTGGGCTCGCACCGGGACAACAACATTCAGCCGATGACAGGTGTTGTGACGGTTTTTGGGGGCGGGGGATTCCTGGGATCGGCCATCGTTGATCACCTGCTCGGCGAAGGTCTTGCGGTTCGTGTCTTGGAGCGGCCGGGCAACCAACCTCACCGTTCCTTTGCGGCAAACGAAAGCGTGGAATGGTTGTCAGGAGATTTCAGGCAGCTTGCGGATGTGAGAAAAGCGCTGAACGATGCCAGTGCCGTTGTCCATCTGGCCTGGTCAACTCGCCCAAAGATCTCCAACGATGCACCGATCTTTGATGTGCAGAGCAATGTGGTGGCTACCCTTCAGCTGCTTGAAGAAATGCGCTGTCAAGGAATCCAGAAAATCCTGTTTGCCTCCTCCGGTGGCACCGTTTACGGCCCACCGATCCGTACACCCATTGCCGAAGATCATCCCAATAATCCAACCACCTCTTATGGCATCACCAAGCTAACCGTTGAGAAGTATCTTTTGCTGGCAAAAGAGCTTTATGGCTTGCGGCCGATTATTCTGCGCATGGCCAACCCTTATGGAGAGCGCCAGCGGGTGGAAGGGGCGCAGGGCGTGGTGGCCGCCTTTCTGCAGTGCGCGCTGGCGGGCCAGGCGATCGAGATCTGGGGGGATGGCACCGTGATTCGTGATTTCCTGCATGTGGCGGATGTCAGCAGTGCCTGCAGCGCGGCTCTCCGCTATCAGGGGGATGCCTCTGTCTTCAACATTGGATCCGGCTCTGGCACTTCCTTAAATGAACTTGTCCGCCTCCTCTCTGAGCTGCTGGACAGAGAGCTGGCGGTGATTCATCAGCCGGCGCGGAGTTTTGATGTGAAATCGAATGTGCTCTGCTGCCAGCGGGCGCGGCAGGAATTGAGGTGGCAGCCCTCCATTGGCATGGGGGAGGGGTTGCGACGCACCCTGCGCTGGTTGCGGGAGCAGGGGAGTGACTGAGGGTTAAGGAAACTCTGGACAACCGGTCGCCAGTGGAAGCCGTCCCTTGCACAAACTGGGAGTTCCACGCTCTCACAGGTGCCGCTTAGGGGTTGTCCAGAGCTTCCTTAACGGGCGCAGAAGCGCACGACCATGGCGGCGCTAGCCCTGGGCGGCGGCAGTTCTGCCGGATCAAAGGGTGGCGGGGCGTCCGCTTTCGCCACCAGCGCTCGCATCGGCATCGCTCCAGCGTCGCCCTCCACGGACACCTCCAGGGGCCGCAACTGCATCAGACCCACAGCACCCGCCAGATCACGGGCCTCTGCCAGGGCCCGCTGATAGGCGGCGGCCAGCAGGGCCCGGCGGGTCTCCGAGGCGCGGGCCGGATCGGCTTCAGGGATGACCGGCGCCAGACGCACCCCCGGCAGGGAACCCACCTGGCGAAGCAGGGCCTGCATCCGGGCGGGATCGAGCATGCCGCTCACCTGCAGGGAAGCCTGGCTCAGGGGAGGCTGGCGGCCCTCCGCTGGCCGCTGCCAGGTGGAGGGGGAGGTGACGCGCAGCTCCTTGGCTTCCAGTCCCTGAAGGGCCGTGCGCACGGCAGCGAGACGCTCCTGCAGCAGGCCCAGGGCGCCATCGCTGGTGCGCTGCTCGGCCTCCAACGCCAAGGAAAAGCGCAGGTGTTCGATCGGCTGATCCCGCTCCGCGCGGCCGCGTGCCTCCAGCAGGGTGCCCTCACAGCGCAACTGCACCTGTGCCGTAGCAGGGGTCAGTGGGAACGCCAGCGGGAGGAGCGCAGAAAGAATCCACAAACGCGGCCTGATCCCGACCATTGGATGTCTCACCAACCGTGATCGCCAACCGTATCGCGCAGCCACCTCGCCGCCAGGCCGGGGAGCCCCCGGCCTCCCTATGGGCCCTCGTCCAGGTCATCCTCTGGATCGTCCTCCGGCATGTCCGCCAGGGTGGCAAAGAGGGTGTCCACGGCGCTGCGACTCTGCTCCAATTCATGGCTGGCCAGCCGATGGGTGGTGGCGTTGTTCACCACGAGCCGCTGCTGCAGGCCCGTGCTGGTTTCCACGGCGGTGACGGTGAGGATGCCATTGAGATCAAAGCTGAACCGCACATCGATCGTCACCTCCCCCGCGGGCCTGGCCGGCAGACCCTCCACATCGAAGGAGCCCAGCGGCACATTCTCCCGCGCACTGGCATTTTCTCCCTGAGACACCTGCACCCGCACCAGCTTCTGGTTGTTGAACGTGGTGCGGTACAGCTTGGAGCGGGCAACGGGGATGACGGTGTTGCGGGGAATGATCGTGCTGAAGATGTCGGGGATCAGGCCAAAATCGCTCTCCATGGCCGCGGCGATGCCCAGGGAGTGGGGAGTGACATCAACCAGCAGCGTGTCGATCTCCTCGCCATTGAGCACGCCGGCCTGCAGGGCCGCCCCCAACGCGACGCAGCGATCCGGCTCAAAACTGCTCACCGCCACCCCGTCCAGGTGGTTTTCCACCAGCTCCGCCACTAAGGGGATGCGGGTGGAGCCGCCCACGAGGATCACCCGATCGAGATCCCGCGGCTGGAGGCTCGCGTCGACCAGGGCCCGGTCGATCGCCGCCAGGGTGTCGGTCAGGAGAGGGCGGATCAGGGCTTCGAAATCGGCCCGCAGCAGCTCCGTCTCCAGATGCAGCGGCCTCTCTCCCTCGCTGTGAAGGTAGGCCTCGCGCAACACCACCCGGGCGTGGTCGCTCAACTGGATCTTGGCCCGCTCCGCCGCCTGCAGCAGGCGGGCCTGCAGGGTGGGATCCGGCGGCAGGGAGACGCCATGAGCCTGCTCAAAGCGCTCGGCCAGCAGGCGCTGCAGACAGCGGTCGAAATCATCCCCCCCCAGGTGGTTGTTGCCGTGGCTGGCGAGCACCTCGGTCACCGGGCCGGTGATCTCCACGATGGAGACGTCAAAGGTGCCGCCCCCCAGGTCGTAGACCAGCAGCCGCTGGCTCTCCTCCCCGCGCCGGTCGAACACCAGCGCCGCCGCCGTGGGCTCATTGAGGATCTGCAGCACCTCCAAACCGGCGATCTCACCCGCCTCCTTGGTGGCTTGCCGTTGGGCGTCGGTGAAGTAGGCGGGCACGGTGATCACCGCCTGTGTCACCGTGTCCTCGAGGGCCGCCTCCGCGCGCTGCCGCAGCGTGCGCAGGATCAGGGCGGAGATCTCCTGGGGTCGGTAGGTCTCCTCCCCCAGGCTCACGCGGCTGTCATTGCCCATCTGCCGCTTGATCGACCGCACCGTGCGCTCCGGCGCCGCGGCGTACTGGCGCTGGGCGGCCTGCCCCACCAGCAACTGCCCATCGGCGGTCACCCCCACCACCGAGGGCAGCAGGAATTCACCCGCCTCATCGGGGATGACCCAGGGCTGGCCAGCGTCCAGCGCCGCCACCAGCGAATTGGTTGTGCCTAGATCGATGCCAACAACCGTGGTCATGAAGCGTGGGGGTGAGGGTGGATACGGGAAGGAGAGACCGATGCTGGAGGGGCTGCTCGAGCCCCATCCGGAGAGCTCAGGGAGAAGTCGCCACGATCACCTGGGCCTCCCGCAGCAGGCTCTGGTGCCAGAGGTAGCCCCGCACAGCCTCTTCCAGCACCCGACCCGCGGGGATGTCAGCGGCAGCGGGACGCTGGCCGAGGGCGCGCATGCGCTGGGGATCAAAGGGTTGGTCAAGGCTGTCGAAGGGCTCCAGTCCGTGCCCGCGCAGGGCCTCAAGGAGGCTGGCACGGATCAGGCGGATGCCCTCGTCGGCGCTCTGGGCCAGGTTGGCGCCCTCCGCCGGAACCAGCCCCGCAGGCGCCACCCGCAGGGGCGCCCCGCGCAGCCAGCGCCACAGCCGCTCCCACAGCCCGCGCGGGGCGGCGGCAGGGGAGGGCTGTTGGGTCGCCAGCACCTGCCGCCAGTGGGCTTCAGCCCGGTCGAGGGCATCCAGCACCGGCAACAGATCGCGCATCAGGGTCTCCTGTCCCTGGCGGAGCTGGCTCTGGAGCTGGGCGCGTTCACGGGGGGATGTCATGGGGGCGAGGGTCAGAAGGTGAGGCGGAGCAGATCAACCAGGGTGAGGCGGCAACTGGCCCGCAGGAGAGCGTCAAGGGCGTCGATGGCCTCGGCATCGAGCCGAACGCGCAGGGGGCCGGGTCGCAGGGGATCGGCCTGGTCGTCGCCTGCGGCACGCAGCATTTCGTAGGCGGCGCGGATCTCTTGAAACTCCCGCGGGTGGCTGTGGGCCGGGAACTGCCGCAATTGGCGGTGATAGGCCGCCTTGAGGTCCGCGGCCGAGGCTCCGGGGGTGACGGAAAGAAGGGCGTAGGGATCGGTCATCAGCTGGCTAAGCGTCCCGGGGCTAGAGATCCATGAAACTGCGGCGCTGGCCGCGAAGACGCTGACGGGGCGGCGGGTCCCACGGGGGCGGCTCCAGGTCGAGCGGGCCGCGGCCTCTCCGACTCCCCCCGTCCTCCCAGGAGCCACCAGCGTCATCGTCCTCCTGTTTCCGATCCCCCATGAGGTTGCGCAGAATCGTATCCAGATCAAAGACCTGATCGATCCCCCCCCTCCCACCCTTTCCCCCTCCACGGAAGCCGTGGAACGAGTGGCGACCGGGAATTGAGTGCACGTACGGGTTTCCAGACCAGGCCTGGTCCCGGCGACAAGCGGCCAGGGCAACGGAATCCTGTTGGCGGCGCGCCTGCTCGAAGGCCTTCTCTCTGAGCAGCGTCCAGGCGAGGGAGGTGTCGCGCTCCATGGTGGCCAGGGCCAGGGTGAGCAGCGGGTTGTCCGGCTCCTGACGGTGGAGCGTCTCCACCAGGGACCGCCAGGGTCTGGTGCTGGCAAAGAGGTACAGATCAAGGAGAGCGAGCGGCAGGGTCCGCTGCGGCTGGGGGGCGCGCCGCAACAGGGCGACAACCTCCGGATCGGGGCTCTCGGAGGGCTTGAGGCGCAAGCCATGAAGCAGGAGCAGAGCCCGGAGCGCCCGCTCGCCGTGACTGGAGCCCGAAGCAGCCGCCAACCGCTCCAGCTGGGCCTGGCGGAGCGCGATCTGGCTGGTGATGGCCTTGCCGCTGCGGCGGCAGAAGCGCTGGATCGCCACCAGGATCGCCATCAGGGGCTCCACCCGCTCCTCTGGTGGCAGGGGGGCGAGCGGGGCGTCCCAACTGTCGCTGGCCGCGGGAAGCTCAAGCGGCCGCTTGACTCCACGGCGGCCACTGCTGGCCGCCGTGGAGTTGGCGGGAGGGGGAAGGTGCTCCAGGAGCACGCGCAGCACGTCGAGGGGTGCGCCGCTCTCCGAGGTGTCCTCCAGAATTTCCGCCAGCTCGGACACATCATCAGCAGAGAGGGCCGCTAGCCAATCCGGCACCTCCCCGTTCTGATCCGGCGGCGGCGGCGGGAGGCCGAAGCTGGCGCCGTGCTGGCGTCGCAGGCGCAGCCAGGCCTCGTTCTCACCCCTCTGCTGCAGGATCTGGTCCAGAACGACGTAGACCATCCGCGCCCGGCAGCCCCCGTCGAGGGCCTGCCAGAGCAGGGGGATGGCGGCGGCGGCGTCCTTGTTCAAAAGTGTCAGCGCGCCGTGGCGACCGATCACATCCGGCAGGTCTGGCGCAAGCTGGCGGGCCTGCTCCACGGCGCGGTGCGCCTGCGGACCCTGGCCAAGCCGCATCGCATGGTCGGCCTGCCAGCAGTGAAGGCGAGCGCGGGTGGTGGAGAGCAGGGGCTCCGGCCAGGCGGAGGGGTCGTCTTGCGCGGCACGACGCACCCAGTTCATCAATTGACCGACCAGCCGCTCGGCCTCCTGGTTGTGCTCGTCCTCGTCGCTCTCGTCGAGAAGGGGGTAGAGGCGGAGGGCGAGGTCGGGATCGAAGGAGGGCCGATTGACAATCGGTCGCCAGCAGATGAGCGCCTCCCTCGATGCCTCCCGCTCCAGGGCCTGCTGGCCGGCCAGGAGCAACAGGGTGCGACGCTGCTTGGCCAGATCTGGCAGGACGGCCAGAAGAGCGCGTTCGTTGTTGAGCAGAAGCTGGGCTGCGCCGAGAAGGTTCTGTTGACGCAGATGATGGAGAAGTATCAGGGCAAGAGCCTGATCACGACAAGGCAGGTCGCGACGCCTGAGGTCGAGGGAGGCGGTGGGGGCGGTGCCGGTGCGGGCGGCCAGATCAAGGGCCACCGCTGCGCAGGCTGGATGGTCCTGGTCTTTGAGGGCGGTCAGGGCTGCGGCGCTGTCGCCCGCCTCCAGGGCGGCCCAGGCCCGCCAGACGGCGCCGGAATCGCCGGGGGACGGGGGCCCGGCCATCCGGGCGAATTGGCGTCTGGCATTGGCCGAATCCCCATCCAACAAGCTGAGAACCCCGGCCGCCCACTGGATCTGATGGGGTTGGAAGCGCTTGGCCGGGGTGCGGATCAGGGCCCGCACCTGCTCCACTTCCCCTGCCAGGAACAGCAGCTTGAGGTAAGCGCCGGCATGGGATTGCGGCAGGCGACCCGCCGTGAACGCTTCCCCCATCAGCTCCAGGGCCCGAGCGGTCTGGCCGTGCTGGACCCAGAGACGGGCTAATCCCAGGAGGGGATCTCCCGCCAACCCCAAACCGATGGCCTTGCGGAAGGCCTCTTCGGCCCGTTTCGGCTGTCCCTCCAACGCCGCCTGCTGCCCTTCCAGGCACCAAAGCTGGGCCTCGCTGGGTTGCAGGTTCAGCTCGGGCCGACGGCGGAGTGCCTGCTCCCGCACCCGCAGGGCGTCGCGGTAGCGACGTTTGGCCACCAGATCGGCGAGCTTGCGCCGCAGACGGGAATCCTCTCCCTCGCGGCCATCGTCTGCCGGGGGTGGCCGCGAGGGCATGGGGAAGGCGGGCAGCTGTCTCCATTGAACCCTTGCCGGGGCCTCTAGGGCAAAGGGGCCGGAGCTGCCCGCGAGCGCACAAGCTGCCTCGTGGTCTTCGCTCAGGATGCCTGGGACGCCTCAGGCTCGATCCAGGAGCTCATTGGCGTCTCGCTGTCTGCTGCTGCAGCGACTTCCCGCACGACCTGCCGGAACAAGGGAGCGAACAACAACTTGTTGGTGGGTAAGGCAAGCTCTGGACAACCGGTCGCCACTGGAAGCTGTCTATTGCCACCAACTGGGAGCTCCGCGCTCTCACAGGTGCCGCTGAGGGGTGTTCCAGAGCCTCCTTAGCAGCATCGATTGCAACTGCCGATTACAACTTGCCGATCAAGCCTGCCTCCATGTCAGTGTCAGGTTCAAGGGCACCTCGAAAAATCACTTTTGGCCTGCCGCGACTGGCCAGCGAGCTCCGTGACAGCAAGGGATTTCACTCCGGGAGGCGAGGAGGCAGCGAAATTTTTCGAGGGGCCCTCAAGTGTTTGAAAACGGCAGCCCGTTCGGCGATGCCGAGGTCGTCAAGTGCAACCTCTAAGCTCCCAGTCCCTGGGCTCAACTACCCGCCAATCAATTCCTCCAACGCCGCCGTCACATCCGGCTGACGCATCAACGCTTCCCCCACCAGCACCGCGTCAGCTCCGGCGCCCTGCACCCGGTCGAGGTCCTCGCGGGTGAAGAGGCCCGATTCGCTCACCAGCAGAGCCCCTTGGGCGCGGATCTGGGGGCCAAACCGCTCCAGCAGCCGCTCAGTGGTGGCCAGATCCACGGTGAAGGTGCTCAGATCACGGTTGTTGATGCCGATCAGGGGTGACACGCCCGCGCCTCCCCCGGCTGCCATCAACGCCTCCAGCCTCAGCACCCGCTGGAGTTCTTCGGCGTCATGCACCTCCACCAGCACCGCCAATCCCAGACCCCGCGCCACCTTGCTCAGGTAACGCAAATCCTGGTCGGTCAAAATCGCGGCGATCAACAGGGCCGCATCGGCTCCGGCGGCCCGAGCCTGGTAGAGCTGATAAGGAGAGAGGATGAAGTCTTTGCAGAGGAGGGGCAGATCCACGGCGTCGCGCACCGCCACCAACACCTCAAAGCCCCCCTGGAAGAAGGTCTTGTCGGTGAGCACCGACAGGCAGCTGGCGCCGCCCGCCGCGTAGCCCTTGGCAATGGCCACAGGATCAAACGCCTCCCGGATCACCCCCTTGCTGGGACTCGCCTTTTTGATTTCCGCAATCACCGCCGGCTTGCGGCAGCAGGCCTTCAACGCCGCCCCAAACTCCCTGGTGGCGGGGAGATCGGCGATCTGCTTCTGGAGCTGCTCCAAGCTGAGCCGCTCGCGGGCCGCCGTGAGCTCCCGATCTTTTTCCCAGACGATCTTTTCCAGGATGTGACGGGGTTGTTCCTCCGGATGGGGGATGCCGTATTCGAGGTGGGCCACCTTCACCGAGGGGTTCGGAGGCCGGCGACGGAGCTCCATCTCAAACCCCCACCGGCGCGGCCAGCGCCATCGCCGCCTGCTTGTAGGCCACTTCCACCACCTCGCTGAGGGTGGGGTGGGTGTGCACCTCGGTGGCCAACTCCCGCACACCCTGGCGCCGCGCCACCGCGTTGGCGATCTCCTGGATCAAATCCGCGGCATGCAGCCCGTAAATGTGGGCGCCCAACACTTCACCACTGGTTTTGTTGAAGAGCAATTTGAGCACACCATCGCTCTCCAACTCCGCGAGAGCCTTGGAATTGGCCTTGAAATAACTGCGCACCGAACCCAGTTCAAAGCCCTCCCGGCTGGCCAGCGCCTTGGCATCGGCTTCGCTCAGGCCAACGGAGCTGATCTCGGGATGGGTGAAGGTGGCGGCGGGGATGGAGCGATAGTCGATCTCCCGGGGGTGGCCGAGGATGTTGTCGATGGCCACCGCCCCCTGGGCTGCGGCCGTGTGGGCAAGCATCATCTTTCCGGTCACATCACCCACAGCCCAGAGATGGGGCACCGGCTCAGCGCCCTCCGCCTGGCTGGCGCGCACGCGCATGGCATCATCGACCGCGATGAAGCCCCGCTGGGTTTCCACGCCCACTGAGGCAAGGTTGAGGGTTCGGCTCACCGGCACCCGGCCGGTGGCCACCAACACCGCATCCACCTCCAGCGTTTCCACAGGATCCTTGGTGACCATGTCCACCAGCTCGATCTTGACCGGGCAGCCGGGCGTGATCGTTTTGGCCAACACCCCCGCCCGGGCGTCAATGTCGCGCCCGTCAATCAGGTGACGGGCCGCCAATTTGGCGATATCCGGGTCGAAGGTGGGCAGGAGCCGATCCAGGGCCTCGATCATCGTCACCTCACAGCCCAGGGCGGTGTACACATCGGCGAATTCCAGGCCGATGTAGCCACTGCCGATGATCGTGATCCAGCGGGGCAGCCATTCCAGATTGATCGCCTCATCACTGGTGAACACCGTGCGCCCGTCGGTGATGATCCCCGGCGGCACGAAGGGATCGGAGCCGGTGGCGAGGATCACGTCCCGGGCACTCCAGATGCGCTCGACCCCGCGGCTGTCCCGCACGGCCACCCGCTGGGAGCCCTCCAGCCGTCCGACACCACGCAGGATCGTGACGCCCGCCCGCTCCAGGGTTTTGGTGAGATTGGCGCGGATCGTTTCTACCAACTGACGGGCGTGGTCGGCGATCTTTTGCCGTTCAAAGCGCACCGGCGCCGCGTGGATGCCGAATCCTTTGAGGTGCTCCGCATCCGCCAGCTCCCGTACCCGGCCGCTGGCGGCCAGGAGCGCTTTGGAGGGCACGCAGCCCCGGTTGACGCAGGTGCCACCCATCTCCCGGCTCTCGACAATCGCCACCCTCAAGCCATGCTCCGCCCCGTGTTTCGCGGCGTCGAAGCCGCCGTAGCCCGCGCCGATCACGATCACATCGAAATCAAAGGAGGAGTCGCTCACCGCGGGTCGGGCTGCAGGAATCCCGGTATTCTCTCGTTTCCCCTCCCCCTTGAGACAACATTCGTCGCCTGTCCCGCCTCCTCAGGACCCTTCAGACAGGGCTTTCCCTCAGGACCTTGCGCACTGGCCCTTGCGCACCTCGCTCACTCAGGCCGGCTTTCCCCAGCCTCGGCCCTTCGCGGCGGCCCCGCTTCCCGGGTCCTTCGCACGCTTGGCTGCCGATCTCCTGGTCGCCAGAGCCCCCCGATCTGATTCAAACTCACGGAGCTCGCTCGGGAGGGCCGCTGTGCTTCGGGCCTGATCTCCGCGTCCACCAGGGCTTCAGCCCGGCACTTGGCGCTCAACCCCAGCTGGGTTCACCCAGCTGGTCAGCTTGAAGCAGCCCTGCCAGAGCCCCGGCCCCAAGCCGCTGCCGCTCCCGCTCCAGCAGCAGCGGGGCCGCCGCCACCGCCACATTCAGCGACTCCACCGCGGTGCTGTGGGGGAGGCTGAGCAGACGATCGGCCTCCGCCAACAGCGCCGGACTCAGGCCCGCTCCCTCATTCCCCAACATCAGCAGGGTGGGGGCCTGCCAGTCGTGGCTCCAGTAGGGCTCCCCTCCCCGCGCCACCGTGCCCACCACGCGGCTACCCGCGCTCCGGACGATTTGGATCCGCTCTGGCAGCGCAGCGGCGCTGAAGCGGCTGATCTTCAGAGCCAGACTGGCGCCGCTGGAAGCCCGCAACACCTTCGGCTGCCAGGGATCGGCTCCCTCTCTCAACCAAATCTGCTCCACTCCTGCTGCCAGGGCAGTGCGCAATATGGTGCCCATGTTTCCCGGATCTTGCACGTTGTCCAGCAGGAGAGCGAAGGCGGGAGCCTGCGGGGGCGGGGGCGGGGACGGCAGCGCCCAAGGCAGGCTGGCGATCACCCCGTCGGGATGGCGCGTGCTGGCGATGGCCTCCAGCACCTCCGCGCTCGCCGGACGCCAGGGAGTCGCACCGGGGAGGGCCGCCAGCAGATCGCCATGGCGGCCGAGCCAGGAGGGCGTCGCCAAGAGCAGGTCCGGCGCCAGGCCCAAGCGCAGGGCCTCCTCGAGCAGGTGGGTGCCCTCCAGGAGCAACCGTTGCTGCTCCAACCGCCCCGAGGGGTGGTGAAGATCCCGCAACCGTTTGACCAACGGGTTGCGCCGGCTGGTGACGGGCTCAGCGGCCACTCAGAACTTCACTTGATGACGCACGTGCAGGTCTTCATGGATGTGCAGGGTTTTGTGGCCCAGGTGAAGCCCTCGCACCGAGGCGATCTCGCCGCACAACCCCTCGGCTGCCAGGTGCTCTGAAAGTTTGCGCATCACAACGTCCTCCACCTTGGCTTCATCAAAACTGTCGGGCGTCAAGCTTTCAATAAACTTGCCAACTTTTCGGGCGATCAGTTCGGATGAATTTTCGATCGAGAGGAGAATCATAAGAAAGTTGATGCGGATGGGGAGACTTGAACTCCCACGACATTGCTGCCACTAGTACCTGAAACTAGCGCGTCTACCAATTCCGCCACATCCGCGGGCGTGCTCGGCGAACCAAGCTTTGTGCAGTTTAAACCATGGCCTCCCCGGCGGCTCCACCCAGGGGGCGGGGTGGGCGAGACAGTTCAGCTTGCGGCCCCTAGACGAGGGGTGGAATCGTTGTCAATATGCGCCCTGAAAGGTTTTGAAGGATCCCTGCCCATGGTCGTGTCCGCCACGCCTGTCCGGTCAACGCTTGTGCAGCCACGGCTGGACGTGATGGGAGGGACGCGCCTGGCCGGCACAATTCACGTCAGCGGTGCGAAGAATTCCGCCCTGGTCTTGATGGCTGCCTGCCTGCTGACCAGTGATCCTCTGGTTCTTCATAATGTGCCGCGGCTCACGGATATCGCCTCCATGGGCGAGATCCTCGCGGCCCTGGGTGTGCGGGTGACCCGTTCGGGCGAAACGATTGAGCTGACGGCCGATCACGTCTCCCGGGCCGCCCCGCCTTACGAGCTTGTCAACAGCCTGAGGGCCAGTTTTTTCTGCATCGGACCTCTGTTGGCCCGCCTGGGTGTGGCCCAGGTTCCTCTCCCCGGCGGCTGCCAGATCGGCACGCGCCCGGTGGTGGAGCATGTCAAGGGACTCAAGGCCCTCGGTGCCCGGGTGACCATTGAACATGGCGTCGTGACGGCCGTGGTTCCTGGCACCGGCCAGCGCCTCAAGGGCGGCCATATCCACCTGGATTGCCCCAGTGTGGGCGCCACCGAAACCTTGATGATGGCCGCCACCCTGGCCGATGGGCAAACGGTGATCGACAACGCCGCCCTGGAACCCGAGGTGGTGGATCTGGCCCGTCTGCTTCAAGCCATGGGGGCCCGCATTCAGGGCGCGGGCACCCCCACGATCGTGATCGATGGAGTCCTGTCTCTCCATGGCGCCGAGTATCACGTCATCCCTGATCGCATCGAGGCCGGAACGTTTTTGATTGCCGCCGCCATCACCCGCTCCTCCCTGCTCGTCACCCCCGTGATCCCTGAGCATCTGGGGGCTGTGCTGACCAAGTTGGAGGAATGCGGCTGCAGCCTCGAAGCCGAGGGCCAGGGGATTCGCATCACGGCGGATGAGATCAGGGCCACGGATCTGCGCACCCAGCCCTTCCCCGGCTTCCCCACCGACCTCCAAGCTCCCTTCATGAGCTTGTTGGCCACCGCCAGCGGCACGAGCATGGTGGTGGAGAACATCTTTGAAAATCGCTTGCAGCACGTGGCTGAGCTGCAACGGATGGGGGCCTCCATTCGGATGCAGGGGAACACCGCCTATGTGGAGGGGGTGGCGCGGTTGAGCGGCGCCCCGGTGCAAGGCACGGATCTGCGGGCATCCGCCGCCATGGTGCTGGCCGGCCTGGCGGCAGAAGGCATCACCACGGTTCGCGGCCTGGAGTATCTGGATCGCGGCTACTCCCAGCTCGAGCACAAGCTCAACGCGGTGGGGGCACGCATCCAGCGGGTCGAAGGCGGCAGCTGATCCCGGGGCTGGTCCCCGTGACGCGATAGATTCATCCCATGGGAGCGTGCCGGAATTGGTAGACGGACTCGACTCAAAATCGAGCGCCTTCGGGCATGTGGGTTCGAGTCCCACCGCTCCCATCTCAGCCGCGCGAGCGGCGGTCATCGGCCCCTCGGCCGTGATGGACACCTATGCCCGCTATCCCCTCACCCTGGTGCGGGGCAAGGGGGTGTGGGTCTGGGATCAGCAAGGAAACCGCTATCTCGATGCGGTGGCGGGCATCGCGGTCTGCACCCTTGGCCACAGCGCACCTGCGCTGCGCAAGGCGCTCTGTCGGCAACTGGCCACCCTGCAGCATGTTTCGAATCTCTACCGCATCCCTGAGCAGGAGGAGCTGGCAACCGCGTTGGTGCAGCGCAGTTGCGCGGATCGGGTCTTTTTCTGCAACTCCGGCGCTGAAGCCAACGAGGCCGCCATCAAGCTGGCCCGCAAGCATGGCCATCAGGCGCGGGGCATCGAGCGGCCCTTGATCCTTACGGCGGAGGCCAGTTTCCACGGGCGAACGCTGGCGGCCGTCACGGCCACCGGCCAACCGCGCTACCACCAGGGCTTCCAGCCGATGGTGGAGGGATTTCGTTACTTCCCCTACAACGACGGCCCCGCCTTCGAGGCATTGCTCAAGGACTGTGAGGCGGAGGGACCGGCCGTGGCGGCCGTGCTCCTGGAGCCCCTCCAGGGCGAGGGGGGGGTGCACCCGGGCGATCCCGCCTTCTTCCGCCTGGTGCGCCAACGTTGTGACGAGCGCGGCATCCTGCTCATTTTTGATGAGGTGCAGATTGGCGTTGGCCGCAGCGGACGCTGGTGGGGCTACGAGCACTTGGGCGTGGAGCCCGACGCGTTCACCCTGGCCAAAGGGTTGGGAGGGGGCATTCCCATCGGGGCGTTGGCGGTGAGAGCCAGCTGCGACCACCTGCGCCCAGGTGAGCACGCCAGCACCTTCGGAGGCAATCCCCTCGCCTGCCGGGCGGGCCTCACCGTTCTGCGAGAGATTGAGCGCCGCAACTTGCTGGCCCGGGTCACCGCTGTGGGCCAGCTGCTGCGGGAGCAGCTCGAGCAACTGGTGCGCCGCCATCCTGACCAGCTGGAAGAAGTGCGGGGCTGGGGGTTGCTGCTTGGTTTGGCCCTTAAGCCCGGGGGGCTGAGCGCCCCGGAGGTGGTGAAGGCCGCTCTCGCCGAAGGCCTGCTGCTTGTGCCCGCCGGCCCCACCGTCGTGCGCTTCGTTCCTCCCCTCGTGATCAAGCCCCGCCATGGACGCGCGTTGGTGCAGCGGTTGGAGCGGGCGCTGTCACGCCTGCTTTGATGCGGCAGACCCAACCCGCACCCTCGTCCGCCCTGCCGGCCCCCGTGGATCTGGAGGCTTTGCTGGCCGCCCGCACCCGACCCGGCATTGCGTTGGGACTGGAGCGGATGCGGGCGGCCTTGGCCGCTGGCGGCCATCCCGAGAAGCGTTTCCCCGCCGTTCAAGTGGCGGGCACCAACGGCAAGGGTTCGATCGCCACCTTTCTGCACGCCATCCTGCAGGCTGCAGGCCTGCGAACCGGGGTCTACCGCTCTCCCCACCTGCGCAGCTGGTGTGAGCGGATTCAACTGGAAGAGCGGTGGGTGGCCGGGGAGACCCTGCGGGCGGATCTGATCCGCTGGCAAGCGATTGCGGAGACCCACGGCCTGACCGTGTTTGAGCTGTTCACAGCCGCAGCCATGGATCGCTTCGCGCAAGAGAAGCTGGATCTGGTGGTACTGGAAGTGGGACTGGGCGGGCGACTGGATGCCACCACAGCCCATCCCGATCGGTCTGTGCTGGGATTTGGCCCCATTGGCCTGGATCATCAGGAGTTTCTCGGACACACCCTGGCGGCGATTGCCGCCGAGAAGGCCGGGGTCATGGACGGGGGCCAGGAGGCGATCAGCGCCCCTCAACCTCCCGCTGCGATGGAGGTGCTGGAGCATCAAGCCCGCCTGCGAGGATGTTCGCTGCGCTGGGTGGATCTCCTGCCGACTGTGGAGGACGGTGGACCCGTGTTGGGCCTGCCGGGCAGCTTTCAACGGGCCAACGCCGCGGTGGCCGTGGGCATGGCCCGGAGCCTGAGCCAGCGGGGCTGGCCGATCGCGGAGGAGGCCATCCGGCGGGGCCTGGCCCAGGCGCGCTGGCCGGGGCGCCTGGAGCGCCGCTTCTGGCAAGGCCGGGAGCTTCTGCTCGACGGGGCCCACAACCCCCCCGGCGCCAGCGCTCTGCGGTGGGAACTGGATCAGATGGAGGCGCAAGGCCGGGGCCCCCGGGGAGGGGGACGCCGCTGGCTGCTGGCGATTCAGCAAACCAAGGAGGCTCCGGCTGTACTCGATGCCCTCTTGGGGCCCGATGACGAGGTCGCCATTGGCTGTTTGCGCGACCTGCCTTGTTGGAGCGTGGAGACCTTGCTGGCAGCCCGGCCTGCTCTGCGGGGGCGCCTGCGGGCGGCGGGCGGCCTGATTGAGGGACTCGAGTGGTTACGGCCCGCGGGTCCCTTGCCGGTGATTGCGGGCTCACTCCACTGGCTCGGGGAGGTCTGGCCACTGCTAGACCCTGCGCCTCCTGACCTTGCTCGGCAGGATCTTGGTGCACGGGAGTTTTGAAGCGTGGACTCCTGCTCCTCTGGATCCGCCGTCGCGGAACCTGGGTGTGCGCAGCGCCAGCGCCCGTGGATGGTGCGCCAGCGGATCGCAGTTCAGGGAAGGCAGCATCGTTCGATCGCTGTTGTCGGCTGGCCGGTTCCTCCGGAGTGGATCCCCCCCTTGCTGGAAGACGAAGAAACATTGCCCGGAGTTGTCCTCCACAGCTGTCCCTTCCCCCCGTTGCTGCCAGCCTGCCTTTGGTCCTCTCCATCTCTCAGCGATGACACTCACCCTCACCAAGGAAGAACGCAGCCAGCTTCTGGGTGGTCCCCTGGCTGCCGCCATGGCCGTGATGGCTCTGGATTTGGGCCTCTTCTCCACGGCCCAGGAGGCCTTTGCCCTCGGCAAGGAGCTCTCGACTGCAGCAACCCGCTATGCCACCAATCCACTGATCACCAGTCTGCTGGATCCGGAAGTCATCAAACACGGCATCACCCAGGAGCATTTCTTCACCGCGGAGGACATCCGGGCCGGCACGGTGCTTGACCGCGCCCTGGAAAAAGTGGATCAGGCGATGACCCTGGCCCAGGCCAAGGCTGATGCCTCCACCGCCCGGGAGTTCGCCCGCTTGATCGTCGATGGCTGTGTGGTGGTGGCCGAGGCGGCGGGGAAGGGCCTCTTCGGCAGCGGAGAAAAGGTCACTCCCGAGGAGAAAGCAGCCTTGGATCGCATCCGCCAGCATCTTGGTCTCACCGACTGACACGCGCGCCCCATGCCCTGGATCTCCGCCCCTCCTCTTCCACGCCAACGCCTGCCGCGGGTGGCTGTCCACCGATGCTGGTGGGCCTCGGCCGTGCTCTGCGGCTGGCTGCTGCTGCTCGGCCCTTCACCGGTGTGGGCCTCCTTCGCTGAGCGCGTTGACTACACGCTCACCAACCAGGCGGGCCAGGATTTCCATGGCCAGGATCTCAGCGAAACCTCCTTTGCCGGCGCGGTCGCGCGCCAAGCCAATTTCGATGCTGCCGATTTGCATGGCGCCATCTTCACCCAAGGAGCCTTTGCGGACGCCAGCTTCCGCGGGGCCAACCTCAGCGATGTCTTGATGGATCGGGTGGACTTCAACGGAGCCGACTTCAGCGGCGCCCTGCTGGAGGGGGTGATCGCCTCCGGCAGCAGCTTTGCGGGCGCCACCGTGACGGATGCCGATTTCAGTGGCGCCATCCTCGATCGGGCTGACCAGGTGGCGCTCTGTCGGAAGGCCAGCGGACGCCATCCCGTCACCGGAGTGGAAACCCGACTCAGCCTGGGCTGCTGAAGCCGCCTCAGGCCGGTTGCCACCAGCCGCGAAGCTTGCCCGGGTTGAGCAAGCCAGCGGGATCCAGCCGGCGCTTGCAGGCCACCTGCTCGGCGTCAATTCGTCCCAGGCCCCCGTCCTCCACCGTGATCACGTGGGGATCAAAGAGCACGGCGCCACCCTCCTGGCACTCAGCCATCAGCGCTTGGAGCGAGTCGATCCCCTGATCCCGCAGCACGGGGAGACCCGCCAGCCGGCTGGTTCCCCCCTGCCGCACCGCTTCGACATGCCAATGCAGGCTGTCGCCCCAGCGGGCGCGCAGGCGCGCGAGAAAGGGGCCTTCCGGCTGGGGGAGCAGCAGTTGCAGATAGGTCCACTGCGGATGTTTGCCGCGCCAGTGCAGGGTGATGTGGTTCCAGGTCAACTCCCGCAGGGGCAATCCTCGGCAGGCCGCCTCCGGCTCTTGCCACACCACGGTGCCGCCGCGGCTGGCCAGCCAGGGGGCGGCCAGAGGCACCGCATCGGGACTCAGCAACAGCAGCAGGCGCGCCTCCCCGGACGCCGGCGACGGACAGCCTGCGGGCCAGGGCATGGCCGCCGCCAGAGGGGCTTCCAGTAGGCACAGTTCCTGCAGCAGCAGGGCCGTGCCCGGCATCTCACGCGCCACAGCCAGCGCCTGCTCGCCGTCGCGGAAGCCCGCCACCAGCTGCCACCAGCCCACCGCCTCCGTTGTAGCCAGCCGCAGGGCCGTGAGGATGCCGTTGGTGCCGTAGGCATGGTTGAGGGGGTCGCAGGCCGCACCCTCCAGGCGCAGCAGCCGAGGCTCCGGCTCCACCGTCACCACCTCCAGCCCCAACAGGTGGCCCGGATCGCGCAGAAAGCCCCAGCGCAACGAGCCGACACCGCCCGACCCTCCGGCGATGAAGCCCCCCAAGGTGGCCGTGCGATAGGTGCTCGGCGCCAGGCGCAGGGCCCGGCCATGGGGCAACAGTCGCCGATCAAGATCCGCCAGCAGGCAACCCGCCTCCGCTTCTACCACCCCCGTGGCCGCCTCGACCTCTCGCAGCGCCGCCAGAGCGCCCATCTCGAGCACCACGCCACCTGCCAAGGGGACGCATTGGCCGTAGTTGCCCGTGCCCGCTCCTCGCATCGTCAGCGGCACCCCCAAGCGGGCACAGGCCCCGGCCACCACCGTCACTTCCTCCACACCACGGGGGCACACCGCCAGTTGGGCCCGACACCCTGCCAACAGCTGGCGCAACACCGGCGAGAAGCTGTGGAAATCACTTGACCGTTTCTCCAACTCGCCCGCCGTGCTCAGCACCTTCAGCGTTGGCGCCAGACGCATCAGCTCTCGCTCCAGAGCGCGCATCAGGGCGTCAGAGGGCCGGGGCGGCAGGGGCGGCAGGGTCAGGGAAGGCATCAGGGCGGCCAGGCGAGGAGGGACTCCGCCTCCACTGTCAGCCCTGAGCGGGCGGCGCCCCCAGCCCTGGAGAATCGGAGCAGGGCCGCGGATCCGGCAGCTGGCGCAGCAAGGGGGAGGGAGCCTGGGCCCGGGGCGGCGGCAGCCAGGCGCCGTTGCGCAGCACCCGGCGCTGGGGGCTGCGGGCCAGCACCTCTGACCAGGATCGGGCCGCCAACACCACCAGATCCGCCGGTCCGCCCAGTCGCAGCACCCCATCCCACTCCAGGTTGAGCAGACGGGCCGGGGCGGTGGTGAGGGGGGCCAACCCCGCCCGTTGCCAGGGGAGCAGATGGCTGCTGATGGTGGCAAAGCGAATCAGCTCAATCGGATCGAAATCCCCACCAGGGAACCAGGCATCCTGCACGTTGTCGCCACCAACTGCCACGGTGACGCCTGCTTCCTGCAACTGCCGGATCGGGGCCATCGGGCGACGGCTCGGCGTGCGCCGGGGGTCCCGATCGAGCAGCCAGAGGTTGGTGGTGGGGAGCGCCACCACAGACACGCCCGCCTCCGCGAGCCCATCCGCCAAGCGGCGCAGCGGCCGATCCTCCAGCACGGCCATGCTGCTGGCATGACTCGCCGTGACCGGCACATTGAAGCGCTGCTCATGGAGCAGGGCATTGATCAGGAGCAAACCGCGGGGCGGCGGTTGATCGCTTTCATCCAGGTGCAGATCAAGGCCACAGCCCTCCCGCTCCGCCAGGGCAAACACCGCCCGCAAAGCCTCCCCTTCCTGCCCTTCCAGGCGACAGGGGGGGCCCAAAACCCCGCCGAGCAGGCCTCCTTGGGCCGCCACCTGGCGAGCCTGCCGCTTTCCCTCCTCAGCCAACCAATGCTGAATCGGCACCAGAGCCACCAACTCCAGCGCGACCCGCCCCGCCCAACGCTGGCGCAGCTGGCTGAGCACCTCCCAGCAGGTGGGCGACCAGGGGCCCTGGCTGTCCACATGGCTGCGAATGGCCCGCAAGCCATAGCGCCAGGCCTGCTCCAAAGCCCGCTCCGCCCGGCGGGCCACCCGCTCGGCGGTGCGCTCCTCCGCCTCCCGCCGATTGACCACCATGGCCTCCTCCATGGTGCCGGACACATTGGGATGCTCCGCAGCCGTGAAGGCCTTGTCGAGATGGGCATGGGCTTCCACCAGAGGGGTGAGGGCCAGGGGGATTCCCTCCGCTGGCTCCGCCCCCGCATAGGGCACCAGGCCCGTGACGCGGCCATCGCGCTGCTCGATGCGCACCCGCACCAACCCCTCCCCGTCAGGTTCCCCCAGGGCCAGGCTGGGGTCGAGCAGGCTGCGGGGAATGGCCAGGGGAGGGAGAGACCCCAAATCTGCTGTGCCGTTCATCGCGGCTCACGGGTTTCAATCAACAGGAATTGTCCAGCTCCCGCCAGGGTGGTGGCCTCGTAGCGGGGCAGCCGTAGATCGGGAATCTGCCGGAGCCCCGGCAGCAAGGCGGCCAAATCCAGCTCGGTGTGATACACACTGAACAGCCCGTAATTGCGCCGTCTGGAGTGGGTTTCCACCAAAGTTCCAAGCACCTGCCGCTGAGAGAGGATCAGCGCTGGGCAATGGCGGATCAAGAGACGCAACATCCCGGTCAGCCCGTCTTGACCGCAGAGCTCCTTCACCAGAAGGGACGTGAGACGGCCACCGCCATAGTCTGCAAATGCGGCCGGCCCGGGATTGGTGATCACCAGGCCGGCGACCAGTCCACTCGCCAGCAGGGCAACCGCCAGCCCTCTGGAGACCGCCTTCACAGGTCGTTCCACAACAGCTGCCAACATTGGCAGAGCTTGCCTGCCGCCGCGACGGCTCGATGTCGCGGCGGTCACTCGGGAGGTCCAGTGGTAAGTTCGTCTCACCACGGCGGGCGTCGCCAAGTGGTTAAGGCAGCGGCTTGTGGCGCCGCTACACGGGGGTTCGAATCCCCTCGCTCGCCCTTCAACATCGGTCGACATCCAAGCCGGTCAGGCCCTTCGCGAGGAGGGCTTCCAGCAGCAGGTCGCCACCGTGCCGCACGGGGTCGTCACAGGGCAGACCCGTGAGCGACCGGAGCTCCGCCATCGCCCGCTCCCCCTCTTCCGCGGAACAATGGGCCGTGTTGAGGGCAATGGCCCCCACCTTCGGCGCGGGCGCCAGGGGAGCGGCTCCCGCAGGCACGGGGCGTCCCAGGAGCGCCAAGGCTTCCACCACAGCGATCAGCTCCAGCAGGGAGGGGATTGGAATGTCGGGAGCATTGCGAAGCCTCACCTGCCCGGCGCGGTGCACCAGGAGCAACGCTGTCGGCTGAGTCCCCCGAATCAACGGCAGGGTCGCCGTCGAACCTGGATGGCAGAGGGATCCCTGCCCCTCCACCAGCAGCAGGGTGCGTGGTGTGGCGGCCGCCGCGGCCCCGATCACAGCCTGCTCCACCCCGCCGGCGGCGTAATCCACCCGGATCGCATCAAGGGGCACCCCATGGCCACTGATCAGGATGCCCGCCTGGCCCGTGCCCACGAAACGGGCATCCAGGCCGCGCCGGCTAGCAGCGGCCTGCAGTTCCAGGCAGGCACTCATCTTGCCCACCGCCATGTCGGTGCCAACGGCCAACAGTCGATGGCCGGGCAGTTGGGCCGCCTGGGCTGAACCCACCGTCAAGCCCGCCGGCTCCTGCCGCAAATCCCAGATCCAGGCGCCGGGCCTCACCCTGGCGGCCAAGTCCGGATCCTTGCTCAACGGCGTGTGCAGCCCGCTGGCCAGGGACATGCCGGCATCGAGCGCCGCCAGAAGGTCATCCCGCATCTCCTCCGGCAACCCTCCCCCGGAGGGAGCCAGCCCCACCACGGCGACGGTCTGTTCAGGGGCCGTCAGCAGGGGCAGGGCCTCCCGCAGGCTGGCCACCACGGCCGCAGTGCGCGGGATGCCCGTGACCGCCTGCAGGTTGGCGCCTGCGTGGGCCGGATCCACCACCACCGGGATCGGGCCCTGGCGATAGCGCAGCATGGCCAGGCCCGTCTTGCCCCGCAGATTGTCGAGGCCGTGGTGTTGCAACAACACCACCGGGGCATCAGCGGAGAGCATCGGAGGCGGTTTCACCGGAGGACTTCTGACAAGCCGGCGGCCGGCGCGCCAGGGGGCCATCCTGCCGCAACCGCACGCCCAGGCCAGGGCCCGTCCCGGCAAGCAGCCCGTCGCGCTCCAGACGGGGGCCAACAAAGGGGTCATCCAACAGGTTGAGATGGCTGTCCAGATCCGGCCAGCGCGCCAGGGGCAGAAGCTGGCTGGCGGCGCCGTTGAGCAGGGCACTGTCGGAGTAGCAACCCACCATCACGTCAAGCCCCAGCCGCCGGGCCACCTGGGCCATCAGATGGGCTTCCGAGAGGCCCCCGGATTTGAGCAGTTTGATGTTCACCCCATCCACATGGGGGGCCAGGCGCAGTAGATCGGGGAGAGTCCAGCAGCTCTCGTCCGCCACCAGCGGGATGGGGCAATCGAGGTCAAGGGCGGCAAAGCCTGCGGTGTCCTCCTCCGGGTCCAGAAGCGGAGGCAGGGGCTGCTCCACCAGCACCACGCCAGCGTCCGCCAGCCAGTTGACCATCGAGCGCGCCTGGTCCAGATCCCAACCGCCGTTGGCATCCACCTGCAGGTCCGCGGTCTGGCCAGTGGTCCGCAGCCGTTCCAGCAGGGCGGCGTTGACGGCCCGCACCAGGGCCTTGTCATGTTCCAGTCCCTCCGGACTGCCCAGCTTGAGCTTCACCCGGCTGGCGGGACACAGCTGCCACCAACGCCCCAGGCGCTCCAGCACCTGGGGCACCGTCCCCAGCCCGAGGGTGACGCTGGTGGGGACAGTCAGGCAAGGATCCAGCCCCCAGAGCTGACCGACGGGTCGGTTCAGCCGCTGCCCCCACCAGTCCAACAGGGCCAGATCCACCGCGCAACGGGCCGGAGGCGAGAGGGTGGCCAGAAGCGGCTCCAGGGCCTGGCGCGGTTCCGGTTCCCGCCCCTCGAGGGCGGGAAGACAGGCGGTCAGTTCGCTGGCGATGGCGTCGGTGGCGTACTGACGATGACCGGTGTCAAAGCCGCCGCTTTCCCCCAGCCCCGTCAGCCCCTCGTGCTCGATCGTGAACAGAAGATGTTCCACGGCCGTCGTGGTGCCGCGGCTGATGGTGAGCGGCACGGCTTTGGTGAGGGCAAAGCGATGCAGATGGCAGCGCATGGGGCGTCGGGCCCGGGGACGCTGCCAACCTGACACGAGGGCCGCGCTGCCGGCCGCCATCGCGGCCACCATGCCCGAAACTGGAGCGATGAAGGCGACTCACCCGCCCGGGGCCGCGGCCCCGGCCTCCACCTCCACCGCTCCCGAGCCTGCGCCCGCTTCACGGGGCAGCTACTGGATCACCACCTTTGGCTGCCAGATGAACAAGGCGGATTCCGAGCGCATGGCCGGCATCCTGGAGGCAAGGGGCTACGCCCTTGGCCAGGATGAACACAGTGCTGATCTGGTTGTCTACAACACCTGCTCCATCCGCGACAGCGCGGAGCAGAAGGTTTACAGCTACCTGGGGCGTCAGGCCATCCGCAAACGGGCCAATCCCCACCTGATCCTGGTGGTGGCAGGCTGTGTGGCCCAGCAGGAGGGGGAGTCCCTGTTGCGGCGGGTTCCCGAGCTGGATCTGGTGATGGGTCCCCAACATGCCAATCGGCTCGGCACCCTCCTGGAGCGGGTCGACAGCGGTGCCCAGGTCGTGGCCATCGAAGAACACCAGATCCTGGAAGACATCACCACCGCCCGCCGGGACAGCGCCGTGTGCGCTTGGGTGAATGTGATCTATGGCTGCAATGAGCGCTGCACGTACTGCGTCGTGCCCGCCGTGCGCGGGCGGGAACAAAGCCGGCCGCCAGAGGCCATTCGCCTGGAGATGGAGGGCTTGGCGCAGCGGGGCTATCGGGAAGTGACCCTGCTGGGCCAGAACATCGACGCCTATGGCCGCGACCTGCCCGGCATCACGCCGGAGGGGCGTCGCGCCCACACTCTCACCGACCTGTTGCATCAGGTGCACGACGTGCCGGGCCTGGCGCGCCTTCGGTTTGCCACCAGCCATCCCCGCTATTTCTCCGAGCGGCTCATCGATGCCTGTGCCGACCTGCCGAAGGTGTGTGAACACTTTCACATCCCCTTCCAAAGCGGCGATGACGACGTGCTCAAGGCCATGGGCCGTGGCTACACCGTGGAGCGCTACCGCCGCATTCTTCACCGCATCCGCGAGCGGATGCCCGACGCCGCCATCAGCGCCGATGTGATCGTGGGCTTTCCCGGGGAGAGCGACGCCCAATTCCGCCGCACCCTCGCTCTGATCGAAGCGATCGGGTTCGACCAGGTCAACACCGCCGCCTACTCCCCTCGCCCCAACACGCCCGCGGCCCACTGGCCCGATCAGCTTTCGGAAACGGTGAAGGTGGAGCGGCTGCGGGAGCTCAATGCCCTGGTGGAGGACACCGCCCGCCGCCGCAACGCCCGCTACCTCGGCCGCCTGGAGGAGGTGCTGGTGGAAGGTCCCAACCCCCGCGACTCCACCCAGGTGGTGGGCCGCACTCGCACCAACCGCCTCACCTTCTTCCCCGCCAACAAGGCTGGGGGCGGCAGCCACCAGCCAGGCGATCTGGTGCGGGTGCGGATCGAGACGGTGCGGGCCTTCTCTCTCGCTGGGCTGGCCGTGGAGGGAGCGGAGGAGCCGGTAGGGTGCGAAGGGATTTGATCGTCGGGGAGATGTCTGCGCCGCTCCACCCGCACCAACAGCTGCTGGTGATGCCAGACGACGGACCGGAGGCCATCTTCGCCCTGATCGATCAAGCCCGCAGCCAATTGCTGCTGAAGCAATTCAAACTCCAATCGGAAGGGGTGTTGCAGGCCCTGCGCAGGGCAAAGGAGCGGGGTGTGGAGGTGCGCGTGATGCTCAATCCTCGCACCTCTGGTGGAGAGCGCTGGAATGATGAGACATTTGCCCGGCTGCAGTCCTGGGGCATGGCCACCGCCTGGACCAGCGAGGCGTTTCCTGTCACCCATGAGAAATCGATGCTGATTGACGGCCAGGCCGCGTTGATCTCCACCTTCAATCTGGCCGATAAATATTTTCATGAAACCCGTGATTATGGAGTGCTCAGTCGCAATGCCGCTGTCGTCTCCCAGGTGATGGCAGGCTTTGAGGCGGATTGGCAGCGGAGCTTTTTCCAGCCGGATCTGAACATCGGGTTGGTGTGGAGCAGCTACCACAGCCGGGGGCAGATGGCCCGCCTGATCGATGCGGCTGAACGCAGCCTGTGGATCCAACACCCGAAATTCGTCGATGCGGTGATCCTTGAACGCATCATCTGCGCCCGCGAGCGCGGCGTGAAGGTGCGTGTGCTCTGCGGCGGCAAGCATGGCATCAGCGACTGGGACATCTACGACACCTTCTCCTCCCTGAGAGTGATGCAACGCTTTGGCGTCAAAGTGCGGCGCCAGAAGCATTTGAAACTCCACGCCAAGCTGATCCTGATCGATGGAGTCCACGCTCAAACAGGCTCGATGAACATCGATCGCAGTGCCTTCGATCTGCGGCGGGAGCTGGGCATCGAAAGCGACGCCCCGGAGGTCGTGGGCCGGCTGAAGGCGACCTTCCTGGCGGATTGGGCCCAAGCTCGGCAATACCTCGCCCCCGATCCCCTCGATCCCTCCATGCATGAGTCTGGCGAATTGCCTCCCGATCCCCACTTTGTGCATGACTGATGGATGGACCTGAGGCACCACTGTCCCCACCGCCAACGTTGGGCCAGTTGTTCAGGGGTTTGCTGCGGGTGGCCCTCTCCTCCTTCGGTGGCGGTCTGTCGCTGTGGAGCCAGCGGATCCTGGTGGAGGAACGTCGCTGGTTGAGCAACGATGCCTTCCTCACCGGTCTCACCGTGGCGCGCCTGCTCCCCGGCCCGAATCAGATCAACCTGGCCGTCTATGTGGGAGCCAGCTTTCGCGGTCTGCCAGGAGCCCTGGCGGCCCTGGCCGGCATGCTCCTGGTGCCCTTCAGCCTGCTGATGGGCGTGGGGCTGTTCTATTTCCGGGGGCACTCTTTGCCTCTGGTGGATCGGGTGCTGGCGGGTCTGGTGGCGGCGGCGGCGGGGCTGGCCCTCTCCATGGGCTTCAAACTCCTGCCGGCCTATCGCAAGGATCCTGTGGCCCTGGGGTTGGCGGGGCTGGTCTTTGTGGCGATGGACGTGTTGCACGTGCGCCTGGTGCCTCTGCTGCTGGTGATCTCTCCCCTGGCGATGTTCTGGTATTGGCCCCGTGCTGTTCAGGAGCCCCCCCCGTGATGGGCCTCAGCGGACTGGCGCTCAGCGAGCTGGCCGTCGTGGCGGCCGGCGGTGCTTGCGATCCCGTGCGCCTGACGGATCTGGGCGAACTGCTCAAGGTGATGGGCCTCTTTCTGGGGCTGTCTCTGTTTTCCCTCGGCGGTGGCAACACCTTGCTCACGGAATACCACCACTTGAGCGTGGAGCAGTTTTGCTGGCTGACGGACAACCAGTTCAGCGACCTCTATGCCCTGGCGGAGGCGGCTCCCGGGCCGAGCTCAATGATGGTGGGTCTGCTCGGGATGGCCGCCGCCTGGCGGGAGGGCCCGACCTGGGCACTGCTGACGGCCTTCACGGCGGAGGCGGCGATCCTGCTGCCCTCCACCCTGCTGGTGGTGGCCGTCTGCCTGAGCTGGAACCGCTTCAGCCAGTCGCCTTGGCGGCTGGCGTTCGAGCGGGCGATGGGGCCGATCACCCTCGGGATTCTCTGGGCCGTGGGGGTGAAAATCCTGCGCCTTGCCGACACGAATCTCGCTGGCTTCCTGGTGTCGCTGCTGGTATGCGCCCTGGTGCTCAAAACACGCCTCTCGCCCCTCTGGCTGATGGCCGTGGCCGCACTGCTGGGTGGATTCGGCCTGATCCACCGCTGAAGACTTCCAGGCAAACGCAGCGCGTTCCCTTCCCACTGATACCGTTTGGCCTCTGCCGTCGCTCGCTGGCCCCATGTCCGCTGCCTCCGGTTCCACCCGTGTTGGCCTGGTGTTTGGCGGGGCCTCCGGCGAGCATGCCGTCTCCATTCGCTCCGCCAGCACGGTGTTGGGCGGCCTGCGCAGCGGGGCCAACGCGGAGCGCTACGACGTGCGGGGTTTCTACATTGATCGCGCCGGACGCTGGTGGCCACCGAACGTCGCCGAAACGGTGCTCGCCCGTGGCACGCCGCCGGAGACCGATTCCCCCTCCGCTCCCGACCTGCCGCCTGGTTTTCAGGGGTTCCCGGAGGGAGCCCTGGAGGTGGAGGTCTGGTTTCCGGTGCTCCATGGTCCCAACGGCGAGGATGGCACGATCCAGGGGCTTTTCACCTTGATGCAACGGCCCTTTGTCGGTTCCGGCGTGCTGGGTTCCGCCCTCGGCATGGACAAACAGGCCATGAAGGCGGCCTTCGCCGCCGCTGGACTGCCCCAGGTGCCCTCTCTCAGCCTGTCGAGCGCCGCGCTGGGCGCGCCCGATGGCTTTGCGCCGCCGGAGGCCCTCCTGGAGCGCATCGAGGACAGCCTGGGCTATCCGTGCTTTGTCAAACCGGCCAACCTGGGCTCCTCCGTGGGAATCAGCAAAGCCAACGACCGTCAGGGGCTGCTGGAGGGGCTGCGCCTGGCGGCGGCGCTGGATCCCCGGCTGGTGGTGGAGCGGGGCATCGTCGCCCGGGAGCTGGAATGCGCGGTGTTGGGCCGCCCGGAGGCCCTGGAGGCGTCCGTGCTCGGAGAGATTCGCTTTGACGCCGATTGGTATGACTACGACGCCAAATACAGCGAGGGCCGCAGCCAAACCCTGATTCCCGCCCCGGTGTCAGACGAGGTGCGACAGAGGGCTCGGGCGATGGCCATCGCCGCCTGCGGGGCCGTGGCAGCCTCCGGCTTGGCGCGCGTGGATTTCTTCTACAGCGAATCGGACAACGCCCTCTGGCTGAACGAGATCAATACCCTGCCTGGATTCACCCGCCAGAGCATGTACCCGATGCTCTGGGCAGCCAGCGGGTTGCCACTGGCTGATCTTTTGCACCGTTTGCTGCGGGACGCGAGAGAATCCTCCGGGTCTCAACAGATCACGCGCTGACGCCATGGGTCATGGACTCCTTTGGGTTCCTCTTTTGTTGGTGTTCCTGCTGCTCACCTCCCTCGGCTGGTTAGAGCGGAGACGTCAGCGACTCTTTCGCGACTGGGCCGCCGGTGCCGAGCTGGCCAAGCTCGATGCGGCGGGTGCGGCGCGGTTGCTGAACGGTGTGCTCAGCTGGGCCACCTTTGAGGCTGGCCAATTTCGCGAACTGGATGCTTTTGAGATCAAGCAACTGGAACTCACCGAACTGCTCTCCCTGCGCTCCGGCGAAGCCCCGCTGACGGAGGAAAGCCAAGGGGCCTGCCGCTTGCGATTGGTTGGTGGTGGTCTGCAAAAGGATCTTCCCTTCAGCGACGCTGAGCGGGCCCGGCGCTGGATGAACGAACTGATGGCCCGCTCCCGCTGTGAGTTGTGATGCCGCAACCTCCTGCCCCCGCCCCCGCCACCCTCCCCGGAGTGGAACGTCGCCGTCAGTTGCGCCGCCAGCGGCGTGTCGAGCGACTGCAGGATGGCTGGCGGATCCTCGTCTACGGAGCCCTGACGGCGGGACTGGGTTTTTTACTGCTGCGCGAGGGCTGGATGCTTCAGGGGCCTGAGCAGGTGGCTGTCAGCGGCAGCCAGCTCGTCAACCGAGAGCAGGTGATCGCGGCGGCCCAGCTGCGTTTTCCCCAACCGTTGCTGACTCTGCAGCCCCGCCTGCTCAGCCGCACCCTGGCGGAGGCCCTGCCCGTGGAGCAAGTGAAAGTGAGCCGTCTGATGCTCCCGCCTCGCCTGCGGGTGGAGCTGGTGGATCGGGAGGCGGTGGCGCGTGCCCAGCGGCGCACACCCAAGGGACCGGAGCAGGGTTTTGTGGATCGCACCGGCAGCTGGATCAATGCCGATCCCACCGTGCGCATGCGACTGGGAGGGAAGGCCACCATTGAGGTGGTCGGCTGGAATGAGCGGAATCGGCCTGTTCTTGGCAACGTGTTGGCGGCACGGCAGCAACTCGGTCCGGGACTGAGGGAAATCCGCTTCGAGCCGGATGGCACCCTTTGGCTCACCATGCGGGAGCTGGGGCCCCTCCGTCTGGGCCCGGTGGATTCCAAGCTGAATCGGCGCCTCCAGGTGGTGGCGCACCTCAACCGCAACCTCCCCAAGCGCCTTGTCGGACAACGCCCCCTGAGCATCGATCTGACGGACCCCGAGCAGCCGGAACTTACGCTGCGGGGATCAAGCGCCACCACCGCCAATGGACCTGTCCCTGGTTCCCCCCCCGCCGTCAGACCCCGCCCCTAAGCTCTGCGAGCCATTCCTCACACGGGATTGCGCCGGGAGGTGATCCAGGTGAAGGTATTCTCTCCCGTTACGGACGGGTGCCTCTTCCAAAGACATAATGCAGCCACCCAGCAACGGCAAAGCCCCTTCCGAAGCAACTCCAACACCATTGTCAGCCGCGACTTTTTCGCCTTCCGGAGGTTCCCTGCCTGGCAGAGACAGCCCTCGTCCTACGTCATCGATCCTGCAATCGCCTTTTGAGATGAGCCAGAGCACCCCTTCCGCCAATGGGATCATTCCGAGCCAATCGGCACGCATTGAGGTGATCGGTGTTGGTGGAGGTGGCAGCAACGCGGTCAATCGAATGATTGCTTCTGAGCTGCAGGGCGTGGGTTTTTGGGTATTGAACACCGATGCGCAAGCCCTGTTGCAATCCGCCGCGCCGCAGCGCATTCAGCTGGGACAAGCCCTCACGAGTGGACTGGGAGCTGGTGGGAACCCCTTGATTGGACAAAAGGCAGCGGAAGAGTCCCGGGCTGATCTGCAGCGATCTGTAGAGGGTGCCGACATGGTTTTCATTGCCGCCGGAATGGGCGGTGGCACAGGCACGGGAGCGGCGCCGATTCTTGCGGAGGTGGCCAAGGATTGCGGTGCACTGACAGTAGGGATTGTCACCAAACCCTTTGGTTTTGAGGGGAGAAAACGTCAGCGTCAGGCCGAACAAGGCATTGCCCAACTTGCGGAGCATGTTGACACCTTAATTGTAATTCCCAACGACCGTTTGCGCGATGCCATCGGCGGCGCAGCGCTTCAGGATGCCTTCCGCGCGGCTGATGACGTGCTGCGCATGGCCGTCAAAGGCATCACCGAGATCATCACCAAAGCTGGCTTGGTGAATGTGGATTTTGCCGATGTGCGTTCTGTGATGGCTGACGCTGGCACGGCTTTGCTGGGGATTGGTGTGGGCTCAGGACGCTCGCGGGCCAGTGAGGCCGCTCAATCCGCAATGAGCAGCCCCCTGTTGGAATCGGCTCGGATTGATGGTGCCAAAGGTTGCATCATCAACATCTCGGGCGGCAAGGACATGACGTTGCAAGACATGACCACTGCCTCTGAGGTGATCTACGACGTGGTCGATCCCGACGCCAACATCATCATTGGCGCCGTTGTGGACGAAAAACTGGAGGGCGAAATTCACGTCACCGTGATTGCCACGGGCTTTGAGAGTGGCAGCGCCTACCGTCCCGAACGCACTGCCTCCACCACGTATTCGCCCTCGATTGAGGAGCCCGTGGTGCAAGAACGCGGTGCGAAAATCCCACCATTTTTGGTGAATCGCCAGTCACGCCTGGAGCCATGAGGGTGACCCGGAGACCACGCCTGCCCAGAGCATCCCGTATGGCTGCTACCTTCCGGTCCTGACCAGGTTTGGGCGTCTTGGCCGCGTGGATCCGGGCCGAGTTCATCCTACGCCCTCTTCGCCTGTCCCGCTCACCGCTGCCCCTGAACCCTCTCCCCTTGCCATCACGCCCCAACGATCTTCTTCTCCGCAAACAAGCGGGCCTCCCCATCGTGATCTTGACGGCCTGGGACGCCCTCTCGGCCGCGATCGTCAGCGAGGCGGGGGTCGACGCCGTGCTTGTGGGTGATTCCTTGGCCATGACGGCCCTGGGACACGCCACCACGCTTCCCGTGACCCTCGACGAGATGCTGCACCACTGCCGTGCCGTGGGTCGGGGGTTGCGTTCGGAAGGGGGAGCGCCTCCGTTCCTGATCTGTGATCTTCCTTTTCTCAGCTACCAGTGCAGCCTGGATCAGGCCATGGCGGCAGCGGGGAGGGTGGTGAAGGAAAGCCCGGCCGCGGCGGTGAAACTGGAGGGCGCGGAGCCGGAAACCCTGGCCGCCATGGATCGCATGGTGCGCATGGGCGTTCCGGTGATGGGCCACCTGGGCCTGACCCCCCAGTCGGTGCATCATCTCGGCTTTCGCCGCCAGGCCACCGATCCCCTCGCCCAAGAGCGGTTGGCGCAGCAAGCCCTGGCGGTGGAGGCCAGGGGCTGTTTCGCCCTGGTGGTGGAGCACATTCCCGCCGCGCTAGCCACCGAGCTCTGCTCGCGGCTGCGCATCCCTGTGATTGGCATCGGCGCTGGCGATCACTGTGACGGGCAGGTGCGAGTCACGGCCGATCTGCTGGGCCTCACCGATCGCCCCCCCCCGTTTTCCCCGCCGTTGCTGGATGGGCGGGGTCTGGCGGTGGAGGCCCTGCGGGGCTGGATGCGTCAACAACACCCTCCTGTGCGCCGGGTTGTTCCAGCCACCAGCCCATGAAGTCCCGCAGGACGGAGGAGCTGAGGGCCAACCCTTCCGGATCAGACAAGCGCCAGCGCTCGCCCTCGATCCGCAGCCAGCGGCGCTCCAGCCAGGGGGCCAGCCGCTTCTGGATCGACACCAGGGCCTCTGGCTCCAAGCCTTGCCGGGCCAGCAGCGCGCCCAGGTTCACGCCCTCCCTGCGGCGGAGCCCCACCATCACCAGCTCATCCAAGGAAAAGTGCGTCGGCGTCTCCTCCTGCGGGGCGCCCCCCTGGCGCAGCCAGTCGGCATAGGCTTCCCGCGTGCGGGGCCTGGCCAGACGCCGACCGAAGGGTGCGGATGTCGCTCCCATGCCGAATCCCCACCAGCCCGCGCCGCTCCAGTAGACGCGGTTGTGGCGGCTGGCGTGGCCAGGCCAGGCGTAGTTGGAGACCTCGTAGCGGCCATAGCCGGCGGCCCGCAGGCGAGAGGCCGTCATCTCGAACACATCGGCGCCCAGGTCCTCATCCGGCAGCTCCAGGGCTCCCTGCGCCTGACGCCGGGCAAAGACCGTGCCGGGCTCAATGGTCAGGTCATAGACGGAGAGGTGCGGCGGTCGCAGGGCGATCGCCTGCTCCAGCTGCTGCCGCCAGTGGCTGCGCCAGGCGTGCGGAGCCCCTGCGGAGGGACCACCTGGCAGGGAGGGGAGGCCTTGGATCAGATCCAGGCTCCAACTGCGCAGCCACCCCTCCTGGCGGGCCTGGCGCAGCCAGGCGGCCGCCTCCAGCAGGTGGTGGCGCCGATGATGGCGCCCCAGGCCTTGCAGCACGGCGTCATCAAAACTCTGGCCGCCCAGGCTGACGCGATTGACGCCACTGCGCAGAACGGCCCTCAGGCGGGCCTGATCAAAACTGGCCGGATCCATCTCCAAGGTGATCTCTGCCCCCGGGGCGAGGCCGTAGCGGCGCCGCAAGGCCTCCAGGAGTCCCTCCAGCTGTTCCGGGGTGAGCAGGGAGGGCGTGCCACCGCCGAAATACACCGTGGAGAGGGGCGGGCCAGGGGGGCTGGCCTGGATGTCCGCCTGGAGCCACTCCAAATAGCGCGGGATCCCGGGACTCCGGTCACCATCGGCCCGGTCACCCAGGGGGACCACGGGAAAGTCGCAGTAAAAGCAGCGGCGCAGACAGAAGGGGATGTGGAGGTAGGCGGCACGGGGTGGGGGAAGCGTCACGAGCGGTTACCCCGTCCTGGCAAAGTCGCCAAAATCAGGCATGCTTCGGGGCTGATGCGCAAGACGGCCACGCTCAGTCGCCATGGTGGACGTCCTCATCCTGCTGCTGTTCCTGGTTTCCGGATCCGCCACCGGCTGGCTCGGAGTCGATTTGTTGCCGGAGCGTCTGCTCCTGCAGGTCACCAACATGGAGGGGCTGCGCTGGGTGCTCGGCGGCTTTGGCGCCTTCTTTGGCCTGTTGGCGGGGTTTTTCTTTCAGCAGCTCCGCCGGCGCCTGATGCGTCAGGTGCGCAGCATGCCCACCGATCTGCTCCTCAGTCGCGCCGTTGGCTTGATCCTGGGCCTGCTGGTGGCCAACTTGCTCCTGGCGCCGATTCTGCTGCTCCCGCTGCCGTGGGAAGTGGTGCTTGTCAAGCCTTTGGCGGCGGTGTTGAGCAATGTGTTCTTTGGCGTGCTCGGCTACAACCTGGCCGAAGTGCACGGGCGCACCCTGCTTCGTCTCTTCAACCCTGCCAGCACGGACGCCCTGCTGGTGGCGGAGGGGGTGCTCCAGCCCGCAACCGCCAAGATCCTCGACACCAGCGTGATCATTGATGGCCGCATCCAGGGGCTGCTGGGCTCTGGGCTGTTGGAGGGTCAGGTGATCGTGGCCCAGGCCGTGATCGACGAGCTGCAGGCTCTGGCCGATTCGAGCAACAATGAAAAGCGGGGCAAGGGCCGCCGCGGTCTGAAGCTGCTCGCCAGCTTGCGGGAGGAGTATGGCCGGCGGCTGGTGATCAACAGCACCCGCTACGAGGGCACGGGCGCCGATGAAAAGCTGCTCCAGCTCACCACGGACACCGGCGGCACCCTGCTCACAGCCGACTACAACCTCGCCCAAGTGGCACGCCTGCAGGAGCAGCGCGTGGTCAATCTCAGCGAACTGGTGATTGCCCTCAGGCCGGAGGTGCAGCCAGGAGATTCGCTTCAGTTGAAGATCGTGCGAGAGGGCAAGGAGGCGGATCAGGGGGTGGGGTATCTGGAGGACGGCACGATGGTGGTGGTGGAGGAGGCGCGCAAGCGCATCGGCGAGCGACTCCTGGTCACCGTCACCGGGGCCTTGCAGACGCCCACCGGCCGGATGGTGTTCGCGCGTCAGGAGCGGGAGCGAACCAAGGACTCCGCCGCACGCGCCGTGAGCAGGGACGGGGCAAAACCGATCGCCCCCGCTGAGCACCCCCCAGCCGGCTCCAGCTAGGGTGCTTGTCACTCGCGCCTGTTTTGCGGATGACGGTGTCAGCTCCCTACTACGGTGATTCCGCGGTGCTGCGCACTCCGCCACCCGACTTGCCCTCCCTCCTGCTGAAAGAACGCATCGTCTATCTTGGTCTGCCGTTGTTTTCCTCCGATGATGCCAAACGACAGATGGGCATCGATGTGACCGAGCTGATCATTGCCCAGCTGTTGTATCTGGAATTTGACAACCCGGAAAAACCGATCTTTTTTTATATCAACTCCACCGGCACCAGTTGGTATTCCGGAGATGCGATCGGTTTCGAAACAGAGGCCTTTGCCATCTGCGACACCCTGCGCTATGTCAAGCCTCCCGTGCACACCATCTGCATTGGACAGGCCATGGGCACTGCGGCGATGATCCTCAGCGCCGGCACCAAAGGCCAGAGAGCCGCCCTTCCCCACGCCTCCATTGTTCTGCACCAGCCCCGTTCCGGCGCCCGCGGTCAGGCCAGCGACATCCAGATCAGGGCGAAGGAGGTGTTGCACAACAAGCACACCATGTTGCAAATCCTGGCCGACAACACAGGCAAGTCTGTTGAGGAGCTGGCCAAAGACTCCGACCGCATGACGTATCTCACTGCGGAAGAGGCCAGGGCGTATGGCTTGATCGACCGGGTGCTCAGCAGCCGCAAGCAACTGCCCCTGCCCGACCCCGTGGCCGCTGGCCTTGGCTGACGGGCCTGGCCCGGCCACTGTCTCCCCGCCCCGCACCCTTTCCCATCCTCCGTTCTTCCTGAAGATCATGCCCATCGGCACCCCGAGCGTCCCTTACCGTCTCCCCGGCAGCCAATATGAACGCTGGGTCGACATCTACACGCGCCTTGGCGTCGAGCGCATCCTGTTCCTCGGCCAAGAGGTGAGCGACGCAGTGGCCAACAGTCTTGTAGCTCAGATGCTTTATCTGGATTCCGATGACAATTCCAAACCAATCTATCTCTATATCAACTCCCCGGGAGGCTCTGTCACCGCAGGCCTAGCGATCTACGACACGATGCAATATGTGAAATCCGATGTCGTCACCATCTGTGTCGGGCTTGCCGCCAGCATGGGGGCCTTTTTGCTCGCCGCAGGCACGAAAGGGAAGCGGTTGGCCCTGCCCCACAGCCGCATCATGATCCACCAGCCTCTGGGTGGCACCAGCCAACGGCAAGCCAGTGACATCGAGATTGAGGCCAAGGAAATTCTGCGGATCAAAGACATGCTCAACCAGTCTTTGGCGGAGATGACCGGCCAGACCATGGAGAAAGTGACGAAGGACACCGATCGTGACTATTTCCTCAGTGCCGCTGAAGCGGTGGAGTATGGCTTGATCGACCGGGTGATCGCCCATCCCAGCGAGGCCTGAGCTCCGGGTTGGGGCCTGTCGCGCTCGTACGATGGCCGTTTGCCCGGCATCCGCCTGAATGGCCCAGCTTTTTTACGACTCCGACGCTGATCTCAGCCTGCTCAACGGCAGGACGGTGGCCATCATCGGCTACGGCTCCCAGGGCCATGCCCACGCCCTCAACCTCAAGGACAGCGGCATCCAGGTGGTGGTGGGTCTCTATGCGGGCAGCCGCTCGGCCGACAAAGCCAAGGCCGACGGTCTGGAGGTGCTGTCCGTGGCCGAGGCCTGCGCCAAGGCCGATTGGATCATGATCTTGCTGCCCGATGAAGCCCAGAAGGCCGTCTATGCGCAGGAGATCGCGCCCCATCTGAGCAAGGGGAAAGTCTTGAGTTTCGCCCACGGCTTCAACATCCGTTTCGGCCTGATCGTTCCACCAGCGGAAGTGGATGTGGTGATGATTGCTCCCAAGGGCCCGGGCCACACCGTGCGTTGGGAATACCAAAACGGTCAGGGTGTGCCCTGTCTTTTCGCCGTGCATCAGGACGCCAGCGGCCAGGCCCGTGCTCTTGCGATGGCCTATGCCAAGGCCATCGGCGGCACCCGAGCCGGCATTCTGGAAACCAACTTCAAAGAAGAGACCGAAACCGATCTCTTTGGCGAGCAGGCGGTGCTCTGTGGTGGCCTCAGTGAGCTGGTCAAAGCCGGATTTGAAACCCTTGTGGAAGCCGGCTATCAGCCTGAGCTGGCTTACTTTGAGTGCCTGCATGAAGTAAAGCTGATTGTGGATCTGATGGTCAAAGGTGGGCTGACTGCCATGCGTGATTCCATCTCCAACACTGCTGAATATGGTGACTATGTCAGTGGGCCAAGATTGATCAATACAGACACCAAAGCCGAGATGAAGCGTATTCTCACCGACATTCAAGACGGAACGTTTGCGCGGAATTTCGTTGCCGAGTGTGAGGCCGGCAAACCGGAGATGACCCGCTTCCGTGAGCGTGATAAACACCACCCGATTGAAGAGGTGGGCAAGGGTCTGCGGGCCATGTTCAGCTGGCTCAAGGCCAGCTGAACATGATCTCGGGCGGGAGCGGCGCCTTTGACGATCCCGCCCTTGTGGTGGTGGCCTGTGTGCTGGATCGCCTGCTGGGCGATCCGCGCCAGTGCCTGCATCCCGTGCAAGTGATGGGATGGGTCATCCAGCGGCTGCGCGGCCTTTGTGAGGCCTGGGCGGCCGACATCCCCTGGAGGTTGCGCCTGTCGGGGGGGCTGCTTGCCGCCTGGGTTGTGTTGGGCGCGGCCGGCAGCGGCTGGCTCGTGGAGTGGTGGGCTCGTGACAGGCCGCTGTTGGGCACGCTCCCGCTACTGGTGGGCCTGGCCAGTGCCCTGGCGGGGGGCAGCCTGGAGCGCGCGGTGGACGGAGTGTTGCGGGCTCTCCCTGATCTGGCTCAGGCGCGAGCGCGCCTGGCCTGGATTGTCGGGCGGGAGGTGGAGGGGTTGCCCGAGGAGGAGATTCTGCGGGCCGCGGCGGAGACCACTGCGGAAAATGCCGTGGATGGCCTGTTTGCTCCCCTTTTTTGGATCATGGCGGGCGTGTTGCTCCATGGGCTGCAGAGCGGCGCACCTGGCCCCTTGGCTCTGGCCTGGGCCTTCAAGGCCAGCAGCACCCTGGATTCGATGCGTGGCTACCGCCACGGTCGCCTGCGCTGGCTCGGCACGGCTGGAGCCCGCCTGGATGATGCGCTCACCTGGCTCCCCGCTCGCCTGGTGGCGTTGACCCTGCCGCTGGTGACGCGCCGGCCATGGCAGGTTTGGCGGCTCTTCCGGCGGGCGTTGCGCGATGGAGCGGCGGACCCCTCCCCCAATGCCGGGGTATCCCAGGCGGCCTATGCCCATGCCGTGGGAGTGCGGTTGGGGGGAAGGAATCGCTACGCCGACGGCTGGCGATCCAAACCTGTGCTGGCAGCCTCCTGCCCGGCCGCCGATCAACAAGCCGTGAGACGGATGTTACGGCTGACCGTCAGGTTGCAGCTGCTTTGGCTCGTGTTGTTCGGGATCGGTTGCTGGTTCGGGCAGGCTGACGCTGCGCAAGTGAGCTGAGCTGTCGCTGTTGAGCGTTCTTATCTAGTAGGCACCACGATCGCGTGGATGGAGAACAACCATGATGGTCTTGATCACGATTTTCAGATCCAGAAGGAAATGCCGGGTGCGGGCATAACGGAGATCCAAGCGCACCCGTTGGCGGTAAGACAGGTTATTGCGGCCTGAGACCTGCCATAATCCCGTCATGCCAGGGCGGACAGACAACACCTCATTCATGTGATTTCCATAACGACTGAGCTCGGCATTCACAATCGGTCGGGGACCAACAATGCTCATCTCACCGCGCAACACATTGATGAATTGTGGCAATTCATCCAGGCTGGAACGGCGGAGAAATTTACCCAAACGTGTGATTCGAGGATCATTTTTTAACTTGAAATCGCGAGAGAATTCCTGTTGTAATTCTGGAGAGCTCGACAGCAATGAGTGAAGGTGGCGATCGGAATCTTTGCGCATGGTGCGAAACTTGATACAGCCAAAACTGTTGTAGTCACGACCGATGCGCTTTTGCACATAAAAAACTGGCCCCCTGGAGGATGCCTTCACCAGCAGGGCCAGGGCAATGAAAACCGGCGCCCCCAGCGTGAGCACGGAGAGAGAAAAAACAATATCGCCCGTTCGCTTGAGGACTCGTGAGCGCTTGGACTGCAGCTCAATCAGCTCTGTTGGAGCTAAAGCGCCCGGACGCAGCGCAAGCAGAGAACTCGTTTGAACTTGAGACGTCGTTCCCAGACTCAGCACAACGAACGATCCACCTCAACACCAGGAAATTAGACAGCCTGCGCAAGGAATCCCACACTTGGAGGCCACTCATGGCAGAGGCACAGCCAGGGGTGGCGGCGCGCTGGCCAGTGATCGCCGTCCTTGGTGCCGCTGCCAGATCTGCTCCAGGTGATGGGCCATGCGCTGGTGAAAGCACGCCGGGCAGAACGTTTCCGCCCACAGGCGCTGGCCCTCCGCCGGCAGTTGCCGCCAGAGGCGCTCCGTCGCGAAATGGTCCAAGGCGGCCACCAGACCAGCGACGCTCTGCTGGTGAAACAACAGTCCCGTCGGCTGGATCGTCTCCCCGTCCAAGGGACGGACACTGTCGCAAAACCCCCCGGCGCCGTAAGCGATCACGGGCGCCCCCGCCGCCATCGCCTCCACAGGAGCGATGCCAAAATCCTCCAGGCCCGCATTGACATAGGCCCGGCAGCGCTCCAACCAATCCGCCACCTCTCGATCCGGCAGGCGTCCCAAAAAGCGAGTGTTTGGTCCAGCCATGGCCTGCAAACGGCCCCGCTCTGGCCCATCCCCGATCACCACCAGGGGCAGTCGCAGCTGCTGGCAGGCCCGCACCACCAGGTCAACCCGCTTGTTGGGCACCAGGCGACAGACGCTGAGATAAAAGTCGTCCCGCGGCCGTTGCCAGTGGAACCGCTCCACGTTCACCGGGGGATGGACCACCCGGGCACGCCGCCCCCAATAGCGCAGGATGCGACGGGCCGTGAAGCGGGAATTGGCAATCAGCGCCGTGGGACGCTGGGCACTGAGCACATCCCACTGACGCAGCCTGTGCAGTTGCAGCCTCACCAGTGGGGCCAGGGGGCCCCTGGCCAGGTGGGAACTGGCCAGATAGGGGTGCATTTGATCCCAGGCGTAGCGCACCGGGGTGTGCACGTAGCTCACATGCAGTTGGTCGGGGCTGGTGAGCACACCCTTGGCCACGAGATGGCTGCTGCTCAGCACCAGTGGGTAGTCGTTCAGATCCAGGTGCTCGATCGCCAGGGGAAGCAGGGGAAGGTATTGCTGCACATGGCTGACGCCCCAAGGGAGACGCTGGATGAAGGAGGTGCGCACCCGCCGCCCCGCCAGCCAGCTCTCGGGCCTCTGGCTCTCCCCATCCACCAGGGCAAACAGATCGGGCCTTGACCCCCGCTGCGTCAGCAGGGCATCCAGCTCCTGGGCCACCAGTTCTGAACCGCCCACGGAGCGCGGGGTGAACCACTCATGCACCAGGGCAATGGAGGAGGGCAGGACAGAGGAGGAGGCGCCGAGGGAACGTGTCACGAAAACTCTCAGACGATTGCCCTTGGGGAAGGAGATGCCGAAGCTAGTGCGAGTTGCTTCTCGAGCGAAAAAACCTGATGGCGATCCGCGAGCTGTTGGAAGATGCCCTCAAGGAACCCTCAATCGGGACCACCTCTTGTTTTCGCTGGCATGCCACCCCGGTGGGGATTGCGGCCTTGTGGTCGGAAGGGAAGCCACCACCCGCTCCTCCCTTTGACATGGCGCTCAAGGAAGGCCTGCAGGTGGGGCTCGACCTGAGTCGGGAGGAGCGGGAGTTTCATCAGGTGAAATCGGGGCTGGTGCTGTTGTTTCATTCCTGAGCTCCCGCCCTGTTGGCACCGATCAGCCCGGTGAATGGCGGGGACCGCCTCTTGCGGTTTCCGCCGCTGGACGAGGGCCGCGCCGCTGCCGCTTGTCAGGCCCAGCGGCGCGGCCCTCGTGCCCGAGCATCCCCGTGCCAGCTTGCGCGGGACTCAAGCGAGGCGGGAGGTTCTCGGGCGAGCGTGCAGCTTGCGGCTGAAGCCGAAGGCGACACCAGTGGCCAAGACGGGCAAGGGACCCGGGGTGGAAAAGCGATTTTTGACGTTATCCAGTGCGGGAGCAGTGGACACCAAATCATAGGTATTCAAGACCCAAACTGTTGTCGTCGCTGGTGTGATCGGCGCAGTCACCGTCGAGCCTGTCCATGCCAGTGTCAGATCAGCTGGAATGATTGGCGAGAGGGGATCAGGCCCAGGGTCAGTGTACCATACTTTTTGCGTTGCCGTTATACTTGCAATATCGGCATTTAGATCAAAAATTGTACTTACATAAGGATCTCCCAGGGAAGTAATAGTATAATAAAAATAGCCGGTGAAGCCACCGGGAAGTCCGGGCATGTCTGTGCCCGTCATGCCGTCGTTGAAGTCAATCACCACATCATCTTGTCTGCCAGCGGCGATGGGTTGGGAACCCAGATTATTGGTCGCAAACCAGTTGGGGACTGTGTCCGGGGCTGGAGAGGGATTGCCGGGGATGGCAAGACAGGTTGCGGTGACGCTGCCTGAAATGGTGCTCACAGTGGCCGTATCCGGAGCAACACCCGGGCAGAAGGCTGGACCCGCCGCCAACGCCTCTCCCGCAGTCAGCGTCAGGCTCCCCGCTCCAGCCTGCAAGGCCATGGCCAACCAAGCAACCCATCGGAAGTGGAATGCGGAAAATTGGTCCTCTGCTGTTTCCATTGGATTCATTGGCTTAACACATAAAAGAATTGACCGGAAAAGAGACCGTTCTCTTTGAGAAGACTACTGGCAAAGTGAAGAAACGATTGAGACGTTTCAGTCGAGTTCTCTAGTGTTTCTCAATTCTTGCAAACTTGCGCTTTTGGGGGTGCCTGGCTACAGCGGCTCGCGCAGACGTGTCATTCTAAAAAGAATATGATCATCGCGGCTGAACCTGGAGGTCGTTCTCGCCGCAGGAGAACGACGACTTGTCGGTCGCTGTTCCCGCTTCAAGCGATGGCAGGGGCTCTATTCGGCAGGACCCTCAGCACAGCGAACCTGGCCAGAGGACTGCCACTTTGGCGGATGACATCCACAACGCGTTGATCCGCTCCTGCCTTAAGGAAGCTCTGGACAACCGGTCGCCAGTGGAAGCTGTCCCTCGCACCAACTGGGAGCTCCGCGCTCTCACAGGTACCGCTGAGGGGTTGTCCAGAGTCCCCTTAGGGAATCTCTGGATACCCGGTCGCCAGTGGAAGCTGTCCCTTGCACCAACTGGGAGCTCCTCGCTCTCACAGGTGCCGCTGAGGGGTTGTCCAGAGTCCCCTTAAGGAACCTCTGGATACCCGGTCGCCAGTGGAGGTCGTCCTTTGCACCAACTGGGAGCTCCGCGCTCTCACAGGTGCCGCTGAGGGGTTTCCAGAGCTTCCTGAATCTTGATTGGGCAGAAAGCTCCGCTGGTGCTCTGGACCAACTCCAAATCAAGGCTGGGCTTGCCTTCTGTCCCTGCCCGAGTGGCTCGGTCTGGGATTGGCGGAGCTTGCTGCCTAATCAAGTCCCTAATTGCCCCATGGCAATCGGGATAAGTCGCTAGAGCAAAAAACTTCAACACACCAGCAACGACAACCCAAGCTGTCACTGGCATGCCGCGCAGGTCAGGTTATGGGCACCTCGAAAAATCCCGCTTCCCCCTTGACTGCTGGCGTGAAATCCCTTCCTGTCACGGACCTTGCTGGCCAGTCTCAGCAGGCCAAAAGTGATTTTTCGAGCTGCCCTTATGTTTATTTAGTCGGGTTACTTATGGTCGATAGCAATAATGGCGCCGGCTCCTGCGGCTACGGCCCGCCAGGCTCGCTGGCGCGGGGTCAGGGGGCCGCTGGGGGCTCCGTGTCGCGGCAGGAGAGCACCAGGGCGGAGGGGTAGCGGTCCCGCAGGGCCGCCAGCCGCGCCCCCTGCCGCACCCCCACGGGAACGGCACTGGCCAACAGCTCCGGCCTGGGAGGGTCGAGCGTCACTCGCTCCCCGAAGACGCTGGTTTCGATCACGGGGGTGAAGCGCCGCAGCCCCAGCCGCTGCTGGAGGAGGAGCTCGCGGTAGCGCCGCACGAGCTCCTGCCATTCGACCGCGCCGCAGGCGCCGCGATCCAGCACCAGAGGTCGGGCGGGAATCGGCAGCGCTTGTGTGAACAGGACGGCCAGGAGAGCCTGAGCCAGCCAGCAGGCGGCCAGGGTCTGGCCTGTGAGGCGATGCAGCGCAACGCGGGGGAAAGCGGACGAGGCCATGGCGATCACAGATTGGTTTGGAAGAGATCGCTGATCAGTGGCAGGATGCGCTGAGGCGTTCCTCGGTAGACAACGCTTTCGCGCACGCTCGCGATCGCCTGCAATTCGCCTTGATCCACCTCGCCATAGGCGATGGGAGTGATGCGGATGCCGCTGTGTTGGATCACATCCCGCAGTTGATTCAGCGTCAGACCGGTGGTGGGTTTGCCATCGCTGAGCAGCAACAGATGGAAGCGGCCATTGGGATCTTTGTCCCGCGCCCGCATCAGATCAGCCAGGCCGATGGCCAGGGCGTCATAGAGGGCGGTGGAGCCGTTGGCCTGGAGCTGATTGACGGTCGCCACCAGACGTTGACGCCCGCGCTCATCCATCGGCGCCAGCGGCAGCTGGCGCACCGGACGATCGCCAAAGGTGATCAGACCCACCTGGTTGCCCGTATTGATGGCGGCACTGGCCACGCCGATCGCCTTCTTCACCTGGCGCAGCCGCTGCCCTTCCTCCATGGAGCCGCTGGTGTCGATGACCAGCTGCAGATACACCGTGCGTCCCCCGTCCTTGCGGAGTTTCCACAGCCGCTGGGCCTGCTGCAGCACCGCGCCGCTGGCCTCGGGAGGACTCGCCTCCTTGGGGATCCGGGGCAACTTGTTGAACTCCTGCGCAAGGGCGATGGAGCGCATCGCCGGGGAGGCGGCAAAGCGGGCGAAACGCGCCAACGCCTCCCGCTGGGCGGCCGTTGTCCAGGGAAGGGCGACCAAGGGGGAGGACTGAGGACTGCCGAAGGGCACGGCGATCAGGTCGTCAAACCCGGGCTCCTGCTTCAAGCGCAGGAAGCTCTGGTGCGCCATCACCGCCGCGTCAAAGGTGGCGGGTTGACGTTTCCAGATGTTGATCAATTCCACATAGGTGGGAGTGGTGGCGGCGATGCGCCTTTGGAAGAGGTCAAAGCTGCCGCTGATCGTCGCGCGGCTGAGATCCGCGCTGCTCAGGGGGGTTTGATCCGCGCTGTGGCCGGCACTGAGCCAGAGGAGGGTGTGCAGAAAATCCAGGCCGGGGGAGCAGATGTAGGGATTGCAGTAGGCCATCCGCAGCTGGCCGGAGAGGGTTCGGTCCACCACCTGGGCAAAGCTGATCGCGCCGCTGGGATTCAGGCGCCGCCACAGCGAGCCCCGCACAGCGATCACGGAGGCGTTGTCCACAAGGCCGTGGCTGATCGTTTCGCCCTGGAGGCCCTGCTGACGCAGAAGAGCGACCCATTGGCTGCTGGCGGGAGAATAGGCCTCCGCCTTCAATTGGCCGGCAGCCAACATCTGGGCCGCCAGGCCCGAGGGGATCGGCCGCACCACCACCTCCAGCCGTTGACCACCCAGCCGTTCCCGGCGTTGATTGAAGCGTTCGGCCACATCCACCAGCCAGCGCCGATCCGGCCGCTCGCCATCGGCTTTCTCCAGGGAACTGACGATCTCCACCCGCAGGCGGCCCGCCGGATCCGCCGGGGCCGCCGGGGCGCCGTAGAGCGGGAAGGCCTCCACGGAGGGGAGCGTGTCGGCCATGGACCCGGCACCGGCGGAGCTGGACGGCCGGGCCAGATCGGCCACGGGCGTGGCGGGATCGAGGACGATCCCCGGCACGATCCGTTCGTCGAGCTTGGCGAGGGCCGCTTGCGGCGTGGTCACCGGCGCCAACGACAGGGAACAGCCAGCCAGGCCCACCCCGCTGAGAAGAAGCACACCGCTGAGGAGCAAAGAGGGAGAGGTCATGGCAGGCAACGGGCAGGGAGGGGGGGGAGCAGGATGGGTTTGCCGGGATGGCGTTGGGCGACGAGCAGGGCCTCCTGATGGAGGAGAGACAGGTGTGCGCGGCAGGAGGCCAAGCGGTGCACCAGATCGCCCACCACCCCGTGGGCCGTGCCAGGGAGCTGGTGGGCCCGATCCAGCCAGCCCTCCAGCTGCAGCAAGAGCGGCACGGTGGCGGAGGCATCGAGCTCGATCAAGCGAGCCGACAGCTGGCGGATCCCCTCGAGCTCGGCGCCGATCCCCTGCCAGCTCCTGAGGGCGTCCGGGTCTGGCGGTGGCTTGGGAAGACGCGCCGCCAGCCGTTGCTGGAGGATCCAGGGGTCGAGCAG
>JBKDSV010000161.1:0-9588 GCA_046340795.1 Cyanobacteriota bacterium
CCTCACGCCGGGTAGCCTGGCCCAGCGCCTCTACGGCGAGGAGGTGGTCTACGAGCGGCACCGCCACCGCTACGAGTTCAACAACGCCTACCGGGGGCTGTTCGTTGACGGCGGTTACGCCATCGGCGGCACCTCCCCCGAGGGCCGCCTGGTGGAACTGATCGAGTTGCCCCGCCATCCCTTCTTCGCCGCCGGCCAGTTCCACCCGGAATTTTTGTCGCGCCCCGGCAAACCTCACCCCCTCTTTCGCGGCTTGATCGAAGCGGCCCAGCGGCACCATCCGAAATCCGAGGCGTCTGAGCGGCGGCAGCCGAACTCCGCCGGCACCACGGCTGGCGAGGACAGTGCCGAGCCGACGCCCTTGGCGGTGACGCCCTGAGGGTCTCTTCCCCCTGTCCCACCCATGACAGCCACCCCCTTTCCCGATCCCGACCCGGTGGTTGCGAGTCCCGCCGCCCGCCGCACCCTGAGCGCGTCGCCCGTCCCCGCCGCGACCGCCGCGACCCTGCCGGTGGTGGAAACCTTCCACTCCCTTCAGGGGGAGGGTCTGCACTGTGGCCGCAGTGCCTTCTTTGTGCGCCTGGCGGGCTGTGATGTGGGCTGCCCCTGGTGCGACACCAAACACTCCTGGCCCGAAGCGGTCCATCCGCGCCGGAGTGTGAGCGAGCTGGCGGAGGAGGCCTGGCAGGCCCGGGAGCAAGGGGCCGCCTTCGTGGTCGTCACCGGTGGCGAACCCCTGCAACAGGAGCTCGGCTCCCTCTGCGCCGCCCTGGCTGCCAGCGGTCTGCCGGTGCATCTGGAAACCAGCGGCGTGCATCCCCTCAGCGGCCGCTTCGACTGGATCGCTCTCTCCCCCAAGCGCCACCGCCCGCCGGGCGACGCGCTGCTGGTTGCCTGTGATGAGCTGAAGGTGGTGGTGCAACAGCCGGCCGACATCGCCTTTGCCGAAGCGATGGCGGCCCGGGCCCTGGAGCTGCGGCAAAGGGAGCGTCGCGGCGGACCGGCACTGCTGTTGCAGCCGGCCTGGGGGGAGCTGGAGGGTCAGCGGCTGGCGATTGCGCACGTGCAAGGCCGGCCCGCCTGGCGATTGAGCCTGCAGACGCACAAGCTGTTGCGGCTGCGCTGAGGAGGTCCAGGGCCAGCGGCAGCCGGCCAGGGCGGAGGAAGGCACAACCAGCAAGCCACGTCTGTAGGGTGAAGCCAGCTTCCTGCTTTGGGGTGCCCTCCAGCCCCGGTCCATCCGCCGGTCCCGACGCTCCCCCGTCCGCTGGCCTTTCCGCCCGTGCGCCTGGTCCCGTTGCTCACCGGTCTTCCGGCGCCAGCACGGCCGATGCCAGCCGGTCCATCGCGGTCGCCCTGCTCTCCGGAGGGCTGGATTCAGCCACGGCCACCGCGCTGGCCCTGGAGGCCGGCCACCGGGTGATCGGTCTCTCCTTTGATTATGGGCAGCGCCACCGGCGCGAATTGGAGGCAGCCGAACGGTTGGCCGGCCATTTCGGTTTGAGCGAGCATCTGCGGCTGGCTGTGAATCTGTCGGCCTGGGGCGGTTCCTCCCTCACTGACCCCACCGAGCCCCTGCCCAGCGACGGGGTGCAAGCGGCTGCCATCCCCTCCACCTACGTTCCTGGCCGCAACACGGTCTTCATCGCCCTGGCCCTCAGCCTGGCAGAGGCTCGCGGGGCGAAGCGCATCGTGCTCGGGGTGAACGCTGTCGACTACTCCGGCTATCCCGACTGCCGGCCCGACTACCTCGACGCCTTTCAACACCTGGCCGACCTGGCCACCCGTGCGGGTCGGGACGGCCAGGCGCCGCGGCTCTGGGCGCCGCTGCTGACCATGGACAAGCTGTCCATCGTGCGGGAGGCCCTGCGCCTGGGGGTGCCCATCGCCGACACCTGGAGCTGTTACGCCGGTGGCGCTGCGCCCTGCGGCCTGTGCGACAGCTGCCGCATCCGCGATCAGGCCCTGCGGGAGGCCGGGTTGCTTCCTTGAGACGGTCCCTGCCCTGGCAGGAGCCCTGGGCTCTGACGCTGCGGTTGGCCCGAGAGCTGGGCCCCCGGGGCCTGGTGTTGCTTGAGGGCGACGGCAGCCCCCTGGGTCGCCATGCCGTTCTCGGCCTGGCGCCACTGGAGGTGGTGGCGTGCCGCGGCCTGCCAGGTGATCCGCGGGCCTCCGATCCCTTTGCCTGCCTGTCCGCCATGGCGGACAGCGGCGGGGCCTGGCTGGGCTGGCTGGCCTATGAGGCCGGGGCCTGGGTGGAGCCGGGGTCCCATTGGCCCGCCCCTGAAATGGCTGTGCTCTGGGCCGCTCGCCATGATCCCCTGCTTCGCTTCGACCGGCAGGAGCGGCAGTGCTGGCTGGAGGGACGGGACTCCCAGCGCCTGGCGGCGCTGGAGGCCCGCATCCTGGCTGCAGCTGGCCAAGACCCTCCCGCCGATCCCGTCTGGCCCGGCCTGGCTCCTGGTCAGTGGCAGTGGCACACCACCAGCGCCGGCTTTGAGGAGGGCGTCCGCCAGCTGCAGCGCTGGATCGCCAGCGGCGATCTCTTCCAAGCCAATCTCACCCTCTGCTGTAGCAGTGATCTCTCCGCGCCGCCGGATCCGCTGGCGCTTTACGGCCGCCTGCGGCGCCACTGCCCGGCCCCCTTCTCCGGCCTGGCGGTGGCGGGCGCCGAGGCGGTGGTCTCCGCCAGCCCGGAGCGCTTCCTGCGACTGGATGGGGAGGGTCTGGTGCAGACCCGGCCGATCAAGGGCACCCGGCCCCGCGGCGCCACCCCTGAGGCGGACGCCGCCGCCGCCGCCGCCCTGGTGTGCGATCCCAAGGATCGGGCCGAGAACGTGATGATCGTCGATCTGCTGCGCAATGACCTGGGCCGGGTCTGCCGCCCGGGCACCATCCGGGTGCCCCAGCTCGTGGCCCTGGAAAGCTATGCCCAGGTCCATCACCTCACCTCGGTGGTGGAGGGCCAGCTGCGCTCAGGCGCCAGTGTGGTCGATCTGCTACGGGCCTGCTGGCCCGGGGGCTCCATCAGCGGCGCCCCCAAGGTGCGGGCCTGTCAGAGGCTGCACGAGCTGGAGCCGGTGCCTCGGGGTCCCTACTGCGGCGCGCTGTTTCATCTCGGCGCCGACGGATCCTTTGACAGCAACATCCTCATCCGCAGCCGGAGGGGAGGTGGCCAGCGCTTGCGGGTGCACGCCGGCGGGGGGATCGTCGCCGATTCCGATCCCGCCGCCGAGGCGACGGAAATGAGCTGGAAGCTCCTGCCTCTGCTGGAGGCCCTGGCATGAGCGCCGCGGCGCCAGGCTCCCCGTCCCCTTCCCCTGCTCTGGCCTGGATCGGCCGTCCCGCTCTGCCGGGAGAGGCCCGGCGGGGCCAGTGGGGACCTCCCGATCGCTTGAGCCTGCCCCTTGATGATCGGGGTCTGCTGTTGGCGGATGGTCTCTTTGAGACGCTGCTCGTGGCCGGCGGCAGGCCCCGGCTGCTGGCGGAGCACCTGAGCCGTTGGCGTCAGGGGGCCGCCCTGCTTGGCCTGCCGGAGCCGCCCGCAGAAGAGGCTCTGGCCCCCCTGATCGAGGAGGCCATCCAACGTGGAGGGATCCGCTGGGGTGCCTTGCGCCTGAACTGGAGCCGCGGCGGCGGCGGGCGGGGCATTGATCTGCCCATCCCTCCAGAAGAACCGCTGGAGCCGCGCTTCTGGTTGCAGGTCACGGCCTGGCGGCCCACGTTCTCGCCGGTGCGGGTGGTGGTGAGCCAATCCGAGCGGCGCCATCCCACCAATCTGGCCAGCCGCTGCAAGACCCTGGCCTACGGCTGGGCCGTGCAGGCCCGCCGCGAAGCCCGCGCCGCTGGCGCCGATGACGCCCTGGTGCGCAACACCGCTGGTGAACTCTGCTGCGCGACCACGGCCAACCTGCTGCTGCGCTGCGGTGGCCTCTGGCTCACCCCCCCCGTCAGCAGCGGTTGCCTGCCCGGGGTGATGCGGGCTCGGGCCCTGGCTCTTGGCTTGCTCCAGGAGGCCCCGCTGGTGCCGGAGCGTCTGGCGGAGGCGGAGGCGGGTTTGCTGCTGAACAGCCTGGATGGCCGGCCTCTCCGGCTGCAGGGGCCCGCCGCCCGGGCGCCTGCGGTGGAGGAGGCCCGCCGCCTCTGGCAGCGCTGTGCCGGCCTGGAGTCATCCCGCCGGGCTTGATCCGGCGGGATGATCGTCACGAGCACCCCTGCGCCGAGATGCGGTACGTGAAGCCGGTGGCGGCAAGGTCGTTGCTGGCACCGACCTTGAAGTTCACCTGGGCCACGGCTTTGCCAGGCACGGCGGCAATCTGCCAGTGGCGGCCTGTGCCCAGCTGGGGAGCGAAGTTGTCCTTCACCACCTGCAGGTTGGAGCCATCGCTGAATTTCAGATAGGCCTGGATCGGGTAGGTGGCGGAAACGGAGGAATCGGCGGTGAAAAAGAGCTTGTAGAAGCTGTAGGGACGGGTGACGAAGAAATCCGTGTTCCAGTTGGGGCGGCCCAGGGGATTGCCCGGGCCAATGGTTTTGGTGACGATATTGGTCACGCCATCGCCTCCCACCGGGGAGAGGAACTGGCAGGTTTGGGCCCGGCTCGCCTGGGGCAGACCAAGGCCCGCGGCACTGGCCACAACTGTTGCGAGGGCCATGGGGAGCAGCATCAAGCGTGGAGCGGTCATCAGGAGAGGCCAGACACGCTTCAACCTTTAGCAAGGTCTCTTGGCGTCACCAGAGCGCAGCCCCAGCCAAGTCCTCACCGCGCCGGGGCCAAAGCTCAGACCCGTGGAGCAGGTCTTGGCCGGACGGATCGAGGCTGGTCGTAAGTTGCCCGGGGATTCCGTCCTGAGTCCATCATGCGCAGCGAGGGCCAGAGCCCCCCGGCCGCCTGTCGGCCGGACAAGGGTTCAAACGGGGGCCAGGCCTGGCTGCTGGGCCTGAGCCTGGGTCTGGGCCTTGGCCTGGTGGCCTGCCAGAGGATGCCCACCGAGACGCCCCAAGCGAAGGCCAAGCCTGGCGATGTGTTGGTGCGCTCGGGCGAGGTGGTGGTGACCCTGGTGAAACCCTTTCGCCAAGGGGAGCCCAACGGGCTGTTTGACGGGGTCGTCACCCTGGGCTCTCGGGAGGGGAGCGCGTCTGGGTTGCTGGAGATCAATGCCATCTGCTCCCTGCCCGCTGAGCCCGGCTGGCCCAACTACGACAACCTCTACGGTCGCCCCATCCGCCGCGTGGAGGAGGCCAAGGGCGCCTCGGGAGAAACGCAATGGCAGGTTCTTTACAATTATTCCGGTCGCCAGGATGTGCGCATGGGTCAAAAACCGGGCCCCTGGCTGGATCGACTCCGTGAAAATCTTTGCCGGCGTGGCAGTTTCGATGACCGACCTCAAAATTTGTCCACTGGCACGGAACGCCAGAAGATTTGATTGAGTAGCAAGGGCTACACATTCTGGCCGCGCACATGCCCTTTGATCCCTTCTGCACACTCCACTGGCGCCCATGCCAAAGACGCTGTTCAAGGTTGATCTCACCAAGCCGATGGATCAACAGGAGATGCCGGGTCACAACCGCTGGCACCCGGACATCCCAGCCGTGGCATCCGTCAACCCGGGCGATGTGTTCCGGATCGAGTGCAAAGACTGGACGGATGGTCAAATCAAAAATGACGATGATCCGAAGGACATCGAAACAGTCAATCTTGAGGTCGTGCACGTCCTCAGTGGCCCCATCTGGGTGAATGGCGCTGAACCTGGTGACATCCTGGTGGTTGACCTCCTGGATGTGGGCGCCCTGCAGGGGGATGAATGGGGATTCACCGGCATCTTTGCCAAGGAGAATGGCGGTGGCTTCCTCACCGATCACTTCCCCAAAGCCGCCAAAGCCATCTGGGATCTGGAGGGCATCTACACCTCGTCTCGCCACATTCCCGGTGTTCGCTTCGCTGGCATCACCCACCCCGGCCTGATCGGTTGCGCTCCTTCCCATGAGCTGCTCCGGGAGTGGAACCGTCGCGAGACAGAACTGGTGCAGACCGCGCCAGATCGGCGCACCTATGGCGCAGGCCTCTCCGGCAGCGAGCCCGTCCTGGCTGCTCTGCCCAATCCCAACAGCGCCATTCTCGGCAGCCTGCCGAGCTCAGAGTTTGAGCGGGTGGCCCAGGAGGCAGCGCGCACTGTGCCACCGCGGGAACATGGCGGCAACTGCGACATCAAGAATCTGACCAAGGGAACCCGCATTTATTTTCCCGTTTATGTAGAGGGTGCAAAACTGTCCATGGGAGACATTCACTTCTCCCAGGGAGACGGTGAAATCTCCTTCTGTGGAGCGATCGAAATGTCGGGCTATATTGATTTGCATGTTGACATCATTAAGGGTGGAGTAGCGAAGTATGGAATGGTCAATCCCATGTTCAAGACCAGCCCCATTGAGCCACAATTTAAAGACTATTTAGTCTTTGAAGGCATCTCGGTCGACGAATTTGAAGGAAAGCAGCACTACATGGATGTCCACATTGCTTACCGGCGAGCCTGCCTGAATGCAATTGAATACCTCAAGCATTTTGGCTTCACTGGTGAACAGGCCTATCTGCTTCTGAGTTGTGCTCCTGTCGAGGGCAGGATCAGTGGCATTGTTGACATCCCCAATGCCTGCGCAACGCTGGCGATCCCCACGGGCATCTTCGACAGGGACATCTTGCCAACCTGACCCGCTTCTCCTCGTTTGACGCTCTCGTCTTCGTTGGATCTTTGTCGGTTGACCTCGGCTTGATCGAACTTCTCGTTCTGGGGGTTGGCCTGGCCAACCCCTCTTTCTTTACGTCTCCCCTGAACATGCCTGTTTACGAATTCAGTTGCAGCAATGGCTGTGAGAACTATGAGGTTTGGCGTTCGATTGATCAGCGAGCAGCTAATACGGAATGTCCCAGTTGTGGTGTGAACGGTCAGCGTGTCTTCTCACCACCGATCACTCTCTCCGGTCCGCTGCGTTTGAAAGTGGAGAGTCGTGAACCGCGTCTTGTTCGCAAGCACACAGAGGGGGAGTCCAAACCCAGACTGAAGGAGGCCGGTGGTACCAGACCCTGGATGCTCAACCGAGGCTGTTAGGGAGGCTCTGGACAATCCGTCAGCGGCACCTGTGAGACCGCAGAGACCCCAGTTGGCGCGAGGGACAGCTTCCACTGGCGACCGGTTGTCCAGAGCTTCCTTAGCGAAACGGCCACCTCACCCTTGCTGTTGCCCACAAACTGGTGACCCGCTGTTGCTTCAGGATTTGACCGGTCAAGCATCTGAGGGGATGCGGCTCAGTCGTTGTGCTGCTGCGCCAAAAGGTATCGGCAACTCAGAAACTGTAGGCGGCGCAGGGTGACTGCGCAGTCAGTCAGCCAGATGGGGATGCACAACCACAGTGTTCAGGTAGGCCACGCGGATTGCGAGGTGAAAGGCAGGTGGGGTTTGTGGAGGATTGCTTGGCTCATCGGCATGATCCCAGCGGAGCTTGAGTTCGAGTTGCTCGCAGCCCAGCGGCAACGCCAACTTGAGCAAGCGGCTCTCGCTTTTGCACACTGGATGCGTCGCCAAGACATGCTCGCCTGAAGTGAGTTCGACCCAGTAGGGACCCCAATCACTGGCAACAGTGTAATAACGCAAGAGAAGGATTTGGCGTTCGCCGCTGCGTGGCATCAGGCGGATACGGCCTGTTGCGCCAACCATGCACTCTGCGAACAGTCCACCTTGATCTAACAGCAGCCAATCCTCCGCGACGAAATGCCGGTTGAGTTGCTCTGCATGCACGGCAGCGATAGCGGGCAGCTCAGTTTCACTGAGCCGCAGCACAATCCCATCTACGATCGCGTCGGTTATGTCAACGCCATCGACCTCGCGATAGCCTTTGCCAAGCATCGAACCATGCGCTGTCTCTGCACCAGGCTTGCGATAGACGACGCGTAGCGTGCCTCCAAACAGCTTTGCCTGCTGTTGGAGGCGCTCCTCGCCGCTGACAGCAGAAAGTGTGGCAAGGGAAGCAGCGTAACGCTCGGAAAACAGATCAATGGCCGCATCGTCGGGCAGGTCGACGCCCATGAGTTGTTCACGATGCTTTAGGCTCACACGTAAAGGCGCTATTTTCTCTCGCAGAGCCGCTGAAATCTTTTTCGCATCAGCACCAAGCTGGATCAATTCGTCATCGACTTTTGATGGATGAGGGGTGAGTGTTTGCGCAACGATTTCCAGTCCGCACTGGGTGAAGATCTCAAGAGGAATACGATCATTCTCGATCATGCCAAACAACTCCTCGTCCCTGGAACCGGGGAACGGCGAGGAGATAATTCGCATGAGTCCGGCATCCGCAAGCGACTGCTCCCAAGCAGATAGGCCATCAAGGCGGCTGCTACGGAACTGATAGAAACAGCCACTGCTGCCGACGGGCTCGTTATAGAGAATAATGATCCCGCCTCCACGAGTAACGCGAGCAAGTTCTGAGATCACACGTTCGGGCTGCCAGGTATGATGTACCGCTGAGGCAATGAACGTTATGTCAAAAAAGTTATCTTCAAACGGCAGGTTGTGGAAGTCGCTAGCAACAAGCCTTGCTTTGCCGCCACCATGCGTTGAGACGTGATGTGCGGCACCTAAACGCAACGAGTGTGGCGATATATCACAGGCTGCCGACTCATATCCGTGAGCCAAATTCAACGCTTGTGCTGTGGTGTGAAGGTAGGGCGCAACCTCAAGGAACCGGATCCGTCGACCCTGCACAGAGAGGCCGTTTTCCTCAGCCTGGCTCAGCACATAAGCCGTATGCTCCTGGCTCAGTGCCTCAAACTGACTATCCACGTTGACAGCGTGCCATGCAATTTCACCAAGCTGCGCACTGTACCGACTGAGGCAAGCTTCAACCTGCGCATCGTTTGGAGTTAGTGGGGGTGAGCTCAATGGAAGATCCGGAGAGTAGTGTCTGTTGCCTTGGTGTTGCGAAGGATGAATAGAGCAACACTGGCACTCTAGCGCACCGGTCGTTCAGGTGGCAAGACCGGGTGGCTGCGGACAGGGGCATCAACTCTGGCAAACACAGACGCTTTCAGTCAAAAAGGCAGATTCGCACTGTCAACAGTTCAGGAAGTGGACATAAGTAGCCAGAGAAAAAACTTCAACACAGCCGCGACGACAACTCAAGCAGTCCCTGGTCTGCCTGGCACGTCATGTTATGGGCAGCTCGAAAAATTCCTCTTCCTCCTCGCCTCCCGGAGTGAAATCCCTTGCTGTCACTGACCTCGCTGGCCAGTCGCGGCAGGCCAAAAGTGATTGTTCGAAGTGCCCTTATGTTTATTTGGTCGGGTTACTTAGGCAGGCTCTGGACAACCCCTCAGCGACACCTGTGAGAGAGGGGAGCTCCCAGTTGGTGCAAGGGACAGCTTCCACTGGTGACCGGTTGTCCAGAGCTTCCTTAGGCGGGAGCACGTCACTTTGGTGATAAGTATTAATGCTTAAGAGAATTTATCTATTGGTCAATGGGGAGTTCATCAGTGAGAATCAGAGCACGCTCTTTCCACGGCAACAGTATGACCCCTGACCAGCAAGAAGCCCTCAACGC
>JBKDSV010000162.1:0-2006 GCA_046340795.1 Cyanobacteriota bacterium
CATCCTGGCCTCCTGGCATAGCCGCAGGATCTGCACAAACAGATCGCTCAGGGCCTCAAGATTCCGGCGGCGGAATTCACTGATGCGGCTGTGGTCCGGCTGCTGGTTGGCCGTGAGCACCCGGAAGGCCAGATCCTCGTAGCAGGCCCGCTCGATCCTGCGGGAGGAGACGGTGCCCACGCAGTAGGCGTAGAGCAGCAGCAGCGTCATCATCCGCGGATCAAACCCCTTCTCGCCGCGGGGATCCTTGGCTTGAGCTGGGATCACGATCGCCGACAGATCCAGCTCATCCACCAGGTCCAGCAGGAAATACACCTAATGGTCAGCCGACAGCCAGTCGTTGGGGCATGGCGGCAGAAGAGAGGTTTGTCCCGGAAGCCAGGGGCGGAATGTCTTGGGCTTATTCATGCTCTATTCTCTCGCCCAGATCTATTGCTGTCACTAGGATCTGGGCGGATTCAGGGGTGTCTGTGGAGAGCCTCGGACGGGTCTATGCGCAACAGGCTCCTAGACCACTAATAGACCCTGGCTCTAGACCAACTCCAAGTTAAGGCTGGGCTTGCCTTCTGTTCCTGCCCGAGTGGCTCGGTTTGGGATTGGCGGAGCTTGCTGCCTAATTAAGAGATATTATGTCGTAGTTTTACTCTGCTGACACTTCCGAACCAATGTCATCCAAAACTGAAAATGTGGACTTATCAAACTGATAGGCACCGAAAAGAGATCACCTTCGAGCAAATCTCTTATGGCCATATATTTAAAGGAAAAAACGAAGTTCTTCCAATAGTTTCTCCATGATAAAAATTCGTCACCGCCGGCATACCAGCGCCAGTAACGCTCTAAGACCTCGAATAAGCTATTGTCAATATTGCAAAAGACCGGGACGGTTGGGTCAAAAATAACGTCATATCCAGCAGAAAGGAGTCGATCGCCGAGTTCAGCATCTTCACTGTGACGCAATTGTTGATTAAAGTTACCTACTGCCAAGACTGCTGAGCGACGCATCAGAGTGCCGTAAGTTATAAGCGGAGCACCATGGCGAACATGCATCGGTTGGCCAGCTTTGAAAAGATGACGAGCACGCCAGCGGCTGACAACTCCCTTGGGATGTACATCTTGAATCCGTCCATAAACTGCAGCCACCTTTGGGTCATCAAACCAGTGAAGCAAGCGCCGTACAAAGTCAGATGGCAAAACATTGGTCGCATCACAGAAAACGATAAAGTCCCCAGTTGCTTCTATGATCGCCCGATGTCGAACCGCTCCTCTCCCAAGATTAGTGGGCTGATGTATACAGTGAAAGCCACTTATCTCAAGTAGGTAATCTCCTCCATCTGATGAGGCATCATTAAGAGCAAATAACTCGGCAAGTTGAATATCTTGAGAAGCCAGAGAACTGACGGCAGAGAGAATCGAATCGCGATTATTGTAAAAAGGAATACACCCTGACAACCTTGGCATTGTCTAAGTTTAATTAGGGAGACTCTGGAAAACATTGCCGCCCTGCGCGAGAATGGCCCTGTGAACGCAGGTGTTGACGGGCATGGGAGCCAAGCAGCTCGGCTTTAGTGATTACGAGCAGTCCACGGCCAAAAAGCGCACCAAGCGCGTACGCGTTCACAGGGCGAGATGCCCTGCCACGCCCATCCAGCTCTGCTTGCTTCTCGCAAAGCGGCGCATTCCGTCAAGCTTCTGGCTGATGGAGCTAATCGAGCGGAGGGCCTCAGGGATCAGGAAGCAGCGAGGGCCTTTCACCCCCACGATGATGGGCAATCCAGGCCTGTTCCAAGCAGGGCCAGATGTCTCGGCCCTGCTGCCGGAGCGTGGTGACAACCGTGAGCAGACGGCTGCGGCAGAGCGCTCCTTTGCTAGTATGCAGTCCCACAAGTTCATGCGTCACCTTCGGCTTGGTCCGTGCCTCCAGATGCCCTACTCAGCAAGGGCTCCGGGCGAGACACCCATCAAAGGATCGACGGTGCATTTGCGGGACTGCACACTAGTGTGCAGTC
>JBKDSV010000163.1:0-2523 GCA_046340795.1 Cyanobacteriota bacterium
CCTGGTGGGGGCGGTGCTGCTGGAGCAGCACGAGCACTGGCAGCTGGAGGGCCGCCGCATGTTCTCCGCCGAGAGCATGGCGGCGATCCCGGACCTGGACGACATCCCTGCCCGGCTGAGCGCCAGCGCCTGAGAAGTGCACGACGCAGGCCCCAGGTGATCGAGGTTGCAGCGCCCCCACAGGGCGCAGCGGCCTCGATCACCGCCCGGGGGCCGGTGCCATCACCCCCAGGCCAGGGCTGCCTCAAAGTCAGCTTGAGGGCCCGCAAATGGGGCTGAAGAAGGCGGATCTTCCTGGCCGAGCACAACTGACGACTGGTTTACTGATTGACACCCACCTTGACCATCGACATCTACAGGACTTTTGCTTAGCCCTGCAAGCCTCGCCCAAATGGCGATTTTTGTTGTGCCCTAAAGAACAACCCAACCCACATTTAATACTGTCACATTAGTCAGAGCAATGGCAAAGTCAGCATTGCGGTCGCCATTGGTATCAGCACTGAGAACGCCACTCGCGAAGCGCAACTGGCCACGGCCTCCTGAGAAGGAGGCTGCACCGATAAAGTTAAACGCCTGATTGCCAGAGAGTTGACTATTTGCATCAATAGAGGAAAGATCAACGCGATCTCCAGCACGACCATTGAAGTCAACGATTGCATCCCGATTCGCGGCTGTGACGTTGGAATCTGTGATCGCCAAATAACGGAAGACATCAGCGCCCACTCCTCCTGCGAGCCTGTCAGCGCCCCTTCCTCCCGTCAGTCTGTCGTTACCACGTCCCCCATTCAGAGTATTGTTTACACTGGATCCAGTGATGACGTCATTTCTGGATCCACCGATCACATTTTCAATGTCACGCAGGGTATCTGCTCCATCTCCTGATGCACTAGCTGTGGCAAGACTAACAGTAACGCTATAGCCAACTATAGAACTATAGTTAATCGTGTCAATCCCGTTACCGCCCTGGTAAAGATCGTTGCCACCGCCGTCGCCGCCAATTATTACGTCATTACCATCTCCTCCATCAACTGTATCATTGCCACCTCCTCCATTGATTGAGTTACCATTTCTATTACCGACGAGATTGTTAGAGTTCTGATTACCTGTTAGTGAGTTACAGGCAGTAGTCTCTAGGGTTGCATCCTCAATTCCATTTGGAAGAGCGTATGTGCTAAAGTTGCCGCGAATATTAACTCTATCTCTATCGCTCAAGGAGCCTTGATCATCAATGGTGTCGAGTTCATCATCAATCACATACAAATCATTGCCGTTGCCACCGACTAATAGATCAGTTCCTTCTCCACCAGTGAGTCGATCATCACCATCTCCGCCATAAAGGGTATCATTACCCTGCTCGCCATAAAGGGTATCATTACCCTGCTCGCCATAAAGGGTATCACTGCCATAGCCGCCATAAAGATCATCATTTCCTGCTTCTCCCCAAAGACCATCATCATCTTGTTCGCCGTGAAGGGTATCATCATTGAGGCCACCACGGAGACGGTCACGCCCATAGCGACCAAAGATTAGATCCTTACCATTCAGACCCTGCAGTCGGTCATTGACAACGAGACCTCCGCTATCGCCATAGAGTTCAAGACCACGATCTAGACCATCATCTATATTAGTCAGTCGAAGATTGGGAACTCGTACTCCACCTGTTCCACCTATCCTCGGTCCATAGTCGGGATCCTCACTCTGCACTCTGGTACTGATGATGTAATTGATATCGCCATCGTCTTCGATGTCATCAACACCTGTGACAGTAAGACGTTGCGGCGTATTCCAATTTGCTGTCGTGAACGTCAGGCCGGTTGAACTCAGACTCCCTTCTGTTGGATCGGAAAGCGTGAAGAGGAGTCTGACAGGATCCGTCGGAACACTATTAAGAACGAACGAATAGATTGCAGCTCCACCTTGTTCCGTGGTGATTTGATCGCCAGATGCGGTTTGGATCGTGATGCCAGCTGCTGCTGGTGGCTCTGGATCTCCAGAGTTGCCATCAGTACTGGTGGCGCTAAGGTTAAGATTATAGTTAGATGTGCTGGAGCCTTCATAGCGGAAGACGCGCACAAAATAGGTGCCGGCATCGAGGCTCCTGCTGATCGATTCGTTGAGATTATCTTCGTTTGTGCTTGAGATGATCAGCGTGCCATTAGCGTCAAGGAGTTGAACGTCAGTGTCAGTACCGCTGCTAATCCCGGTTAGGCCAAGGGAGAAGTTGCTGGCACTAGCGAGGGTAAATTTGAAGAAGTCCTCACTGTCTGTGACGGAGACGGCATCGGGGATGTTGAGAGTCCCATTGAGAATGCCAAGATCGCGGGCCGTCAGCCTGGTGTTGTCCGCGCTGGTGGCGTTAAGGTTGAGACTATAGCTAGATAAGCTAGATACAGCGGAGCCTTCATAGAAAAATACGCGCACGAAATAGGTGCCAGTGGCGAGGCTGCGACTGATCGATTCGTCTCTATTAGCGTTGTTTCTGCTTGAGGTGATCAGCGTGCCATTAGCGTCAAGGAGTTGAAC